>NZ_JBHUSC010000002.1:36761-414378 GCF_042673805.1 Streptomyces sp. NPDC057010
GACTGGCGCTGCTCATGGCGGCCCTCCGTACGGCGAGGTCGTACGGCGGAGGCCGCCGCGGAGCCGGAGGCGGAGGCCGCCGCCGAGGCGCAGGCCGCCGCGAAGCCGGAGGCGGAGGCCGCCGCCGAGGCGCAGGCCGCCGCGAAGCCGGAGGCGGAGGTCGCCGCCGAGGCGCAGGCCGCCGAGGCGGAGCCCGAGCCTGCCGCCGAGGCCGCGCCGGAGGCGGACGCCGAGGCGGCGTCGGAGCCGTCGGCCAAGGCCGGCGAGGCCGGGGCCGAGAGCGCCAAGTAGTCCGTACCGCACCGGAACGGCCGGTCCCCCGCTCGGGGGGCCGGCCGTTCCGGCGTTCGGGGCCCGGCCGTCAGGCCTGGCCGGAGCCGGAGGTGCGGTTGCCGCGCAGCACGGCGAAGCCCAGCCCCGCCGCACCCACCGCGGCCATGCCGCCGCCCGCGGCGAGCAGCACCGGGGTGTCGCCCTTCGGCGGGGTGACCCCCTCCGCGCCGGCCTTCACGCCGCCCTTCGGCACGACCCGGTCGGCGACCGGCTTCTTCGGCTGCTCCTTCGGGCCCACCGTGTACTTCTCGATCAGCCGGCCGTCGAAGCCGTACACCCAGCTGCTCCCGCCGCCCTTGCCGTCGATGACGACGAACTTCACGCGCTTGCCGTCCCGGACGAGCTTGTACGTCCAGCCGTCGTTCAGCGTGCTCGGACGCTTCAGGTCGATCGTGCCGAGGGCGTACCCGTTCGGCATGGAGATCTCGACCCGCTTGCCGTTCGGGCCGTCGACCAGCTTGGCGATCCGCCCGTCGGGCATGGTGATCCGGACCGAGCTCTCCTTCTTGACCTCCGGCTTGACCGGCGGCTTCGGCTTGTCCGCGCCCTCCATCCACGAGGTCACGGTGCCGTTCGGATGGAGCACGACGTGCAGGCCGTTGTTCTGCCCGTACGCGGCCCCTCCGCCCGTGCTGACGAGCGTGTCCAGCTTGGTGGAGCCGGCGAAGATGTCGGCCTCGAAGTGGTTGTCGGCGATCTTGTAGACCTTGGCGACGGACCCGTCCGCCAGCTTCACCGTGGTGACGTACGCGCGAACGCCGTGGCCCGGCTTGACCGGCGGCTTGACGGGCGGGGTCGTCGGCGGCACGGACGGGTCGACCTCGGGCTTGACCGGCGGCTCGACCGACGGGTCCACCGACGGCTGCTCGACACCGGGCAGCACCTGCGGCTCCGGCACGGTCGGGGAGTCCGCGAAGGCGGACCCGACCGGAACGGCCAGGACGGCGGCCGCACCGGCGACGACGGCTGCGGTACGGAGGGTGGTACGGCGGGTGCTGCGCATGACGGGGCTCATCTCGTGCTGTGCGGTGGCGGGGTGGCTACGGATACGAAGCTACGGACCCGATATGTGCGTAATCCGTAGGGAACGTAACGAAGAGCCCCAGACTCCGGCACAACCACGTAAACCGGACTCGACCCGCCCATCGCCCCGGGGTGGGGACAACCCCCCGGGGTTCCCCTAGGGGATGTCACAGGTCAGCCGCAAAGGCCACGAATCCGGCCGCCCGGCCACCGGGCCCCGCCGGAGCAGGTACTTTCGATCACGTGGCTGGATTCAGGATCGGACGGGGCCGGGACAACAACCGCACCCCGCAACAACCCCCGCGGCAGCAGCCGTACGGACAGCAGCAACCGCCGCAGGCGCCGTACGGGCAGCAGCCCTACCCTCCCGCAGGCCCGCCCCCGCAGCAGCAGTGGCCGCAGCAGGGCGCCGGTGGCCACGGTGAGCCCGAGTACTTCGACCCGTACGGTCAGCAGCAGCACGCGCCGCAGCCCCCGTACGGCCACGGAGGCGGCGCGGGCCCCGGAGGCCACGGGAGCTACACCAACGACAACAACCCGGGCCACACTCAGGTCTTCGCCGTCGGCGAGGACCCGTACGGCCAGGGCGCGACCTACCAGGCGGGCGCGGCGGCGGCCGCCCCGGCCGGCCCGCGGCTGCCGTGGAAGGAGCTGCTCCGCGGCATCGTGACGCGGCCGGGTCAGACCTTCCTCCAGATGCGCGACCACTCCGTCTGGGGGCCGGCGCTGACCGTGACCTTCCTCTACGGGCTGCTGGCGGTCTTCGGCCTCGACGACGCCCGCAAGGACGTCATCAACGCGACCCTCTCGAAGGCCGTCCCGATCGTCCTGTCGGCCGGCGTGGCCTTCCTCATCTGCGGCCTGCTCCTGGGCGCGGTCACGCACACCCTGGCCCGCCAGCTGGGCGGCGACGGGGCCTGGCAGCCGACCGTGGGCCTGTCGATGCTGGTCATGTCGCTGACGGACGCCCCGCGCCTGGTCTTCGCCGTGTTCCTGGGCGGCGACAACGGACTCGTCCAGGTCCTGGGCTGGGCCACCTGGGTCGCGGCCGGCTTCCTCTTCACCTCGCTGATCGCGAAGTCCCACGACCTGCCGTGGCCGAAGGCGCTGGGCGCCTCCGCGATCCAGCTGATCGCCCTGCTGTCGATCATCAAGCTGGGCACGATCTAGGCGCCTGCCGCCCCGCCGACACGGAAAGGCCCGCCGCGCAACACCGCGCGGCGGGCCTTTCCATGCATGCCGGGGGGCTCAGGCGTCGAGGACCTGGCCCTCACGCTTCACGACGGGCGGCTCGACGGACCACGGGAAGTTGATCCACTCGTCGGTCTTCTTCCACACGTACTCGCACTTCACGAGGGAGTGGGACTTCTCGTAGATGACGGCGGACCGCACCTCGGCGACGTGACCCAGGCAGAAGTCGTGGACGAGCTTCAGCGTCTTCCCGGTGTCGGCCACGTCATCGGCGATGAGGACCTTCTTGTCGGTGAAGTCGATGGCCTCGGGCACGGGTGCCAGCATGACCGGCATCTCCAGGGTGGTGCCCACACCCGTGTAGAACTCGACGTTCACCAGGTGGATGTTCTTGCAGTCGAGCGCGTACGCCAGGCCGCCGGCCACGAACACCCCGCCCCGGGCGATGCTCAGGATGATGTCGGGCTCGTAGCCGTCGTCGGCGATGGTCTGCGCGAGCTCCCGCACAGCCCGCCCGAACCCCTCGTAGTCGAGGTTCTCTCGTACTCCGTCACTCATGCTTCGTGCCTCACCTGGGTGCGGTGGAAGTTCTGGAAGGAGCGCGAGGCGGTCGGGCCGCGCTGCCCCTGGTACCGGGACCCGTACCGCTCGCTGCCGTACGGGAACTCCGCGGGCGAGCTGAGGCGGAACATGCACAGCTGCCCGATCTTCATGCCCGGCCAGAGCTTGATCGGCAGCGTGGCGAGGTTCGACAGCTCCAGGGTCACGTGCCCGGAGAACCCCGGGTCGATGAACCCCGCGGTCGAATGGGTCACCAGCCCCAGCCGGCCGAGACTGGACTTCCCCTCCAGTCTGGAGGCGATGTCGTCGGGCAGCGAGATGACCTCGTACGTGGAGGCGAGCACGAACTCACCGGGGTGCAGGATGAAGGCCTCGTCCCCCTCCGGCTCCACCATCCGGGTCAGGTCGGACTGCTCGACCGCGGGGTCGATGTGCGCGTACCGGTGGTTCTCGAAGACCCGGAAGAACCGGTCGAGACGCACATCGATGCTGGAGGGCTGCACCATCGACTCCTCGAACGGGTCGATGCGAACCCGTCCGCTGTCGATCTCGGCCCGGATGTCTTTGTCAGAGAGAAGCACGTCCCGAGGATACGCAGAGCGCGCGGGCCACCCCCAATCGAGAGCGGCGCCCGCGCGCCCGTCCGCTGTCTGCGCTACCGCTTGACCGCCGGCCCCACGGGCACGGCCTGCCGCAGCCGCGCGCACCGCGGACACCGCAGCAGCCGCCCGGGGCCGATCCGGCCGGCACCGAGGTGCTGCAGCGGGAAGGAGGCGGTATTGAATACGTGCCCTTCGGCACAACGGACGACGGTGTGCTCCATCGAGTCCCTTTCCCCAACGAGCGATACTGCGACGAATCGCCACATTAGGGGATGATCGGGACCTGCTCCAGCCGCCGCTCCGCACCCACACGGTACGCCCCAACTCCCGCACCCACACGCCCCGGTGCACCCCGCACACAACAACGACCCCGCGGCAAATTCACCGGGGGTCGATCATGAGGTAGAGTGAGCAACGATACGGATCCAGGCATCTGGACGACCGTGCGGATGTAGTTTAATGGTAGAACATGAGCTTCCCAAGCTTATAGCGCGGGTTCGATTCCCGTCATCCGCTCTTGATAGAAGGCCCAGGTCAGCGACCTGGGCCTTCGTCATTGTCTAGACCTCCCGAGGCCTGTCATGCCCTCCACGTGCCCCAACTCCGGCGAACGCCCTGGCCGGAGGCCCTTTGGCGCACCACATGCACCACGCGGGCAGATTGCTGTCTCGGATTGCGAGACGCATTGCAAGTGATCCGCGTCACAATCCAGCGCGGATTCACGCATTCACCATCCAAAAGGCAGCAGCCAACCGCCGCCCCAGGAGCGTCAGTTAATGAAGCCGGACCGAGCGCCCGCCCGCCGCGCCGCACGCCAGGGGCGGACCAGGCCCGACCCCGAGGGCAGGGCCCGGCGATTCAGTAGATGATCACGAATAGCGACCAACTGGTGACCTGTTGTCAGTGGCGAGTGCTTTCATGGGTCGGTTACGCAGGGAGGCGTAACGCGACTGTGAGGGGGATGCATCTGTGCCCTGGATCAATGACTACGTGCGGTCGGACGGAACCCCGGTCAAAGGACACGTCCGGCTCCCGGCCGGCGCACGACGCGAGACCACACTGCTGGGCCTGTTCGTGATCGGAGCGTTCATCCTCGGCAACGGCACCACGACCGCGGGGGCGGGTGTCGGGACCGGGCAAGAGTTACCCCGGCCGCAGTCGACGGTGGTCTACCCGATCAAGTGGCCGGCCTGGGAGAAGCGGACGCAGCCCCAGCCGACACCCACTGTCTCCTACCCCATCGTCTTCCCCAGCACGGGAAGCGAACGGTGACCCGGCGCCCGCCCGTGAGGCGGCGCAGGCGCAGTGGACCCACGCGTCGCCGCAGGAACTCGGGCTCGGAAGGCTTGGTCTTCCTCGGGCTCGTTGGACTGGCGGCCGTCAGCCTGATCGCGGCGCTCCTTAACTGGCTGGCCGCCCGCCCATGGCTCGTGGCCCTCCTACTCCTGGCCGCAGCCGGCGCAGGCGGCTGCTGGCTACTGCGACGACAGGAGGTAGCCCGCTGGGAACAGGTGCGTGCCCAGGGCCTGCGCTACGCCGTCGAGCACCTCGACAGCCTCCACCACAACGACTTCGAGTTCGCCGTCCGGGACCTCATGCACCGCGACGGCTGCACCGATGCGATGAAGGTGGGCGGACGGGGTGACAACGGAGCAGACGTAAAGGCCACCGACCCCTACGGCCGCCGCTGGGTGATCCAGTGCAAGCACCGCAAGGCCGGCTGGTCCGGATCCGCGGTCGGCACCCCCGACCTCCAGGTCCTCAACGGCACCGGCCGCCAGATACACGGCGGCGACGTCCTCGTCATGCTCACTAACGGCCGCTTCTCCAAGCCCGCCCTCGACTTCGCCAAGTCCCAGCGCCTCCACCTCGTCGACCGCCACCTCCTCGCCCAGTGGGCCACCGGATCCCGCCCCCTGTGGGAACTCCTCCACTCCGTCCCACCACCCCGCAAGCCTGCCTCCCTCTCCTGACCACAGGGAGAGGGACAGCGCGATCGCCTCGACAGGCCGGGGCGTGGATACACCGATGGGGCCAGGCACGGCGTGCCTGGCCCCATCACGGGGACCTCCCGGGCGGTCTCGGGGACCAGCGTCCTCTCGTACGCGGCGGCGACTGCTGCATCGCCACGGTGCGCTCATTCCAGGCCGGTGGCTTCGAGGTGGGCAAGGAAGGCAGCGATAAGCCGGGGCCGTGTCACTTCGGGAACAGTGGCGTCAGGCAGATCCTCTTCCAGCCCCCACGCGGTGTTGAACGTCATCGCCACACCTTCCGGGACGACGTGCTCCCGGAGCCAGCCGACGAAGTTCGCAGCCGCCTGGGCGGTGGAGTCGAGGATCGAGATGCCTTCCGGCTGGACGCGTGCGTACCCTTCGAGCTCTTCGCCGTCGAGGGTGATGCCGTAATGCATGGCCGAGCCTCGGATCTGCCCGCCCTCCTGGATCCGGATGAACTCGTCCGGATCGCGCTCCAGGAGCCTGGCCTTCAAGCTGTCATAGGTCAGTCCCCAGGTCTGCCCCTCTATGGGGGTGAAGACGTACATGGTGCGCAGTTCGGCGAGCTGGGACGCGTCCACGGGTGTACTCCTTGGCGGTGCAGGGTGGGTCAGGGAACGTAGCGGGCATAGCCCTTGACGCCGTATGCCGCCATCATCACGCGCCAGTAGGCGACGGAGTCGGGATTGTTGGTGACCGTCTCCACTCCGCGCATCTCGGTGTTGCGGGGGTCGTTCAGTGCGGCAGCGTACTTCTGCAGCTCGTTCCGGTCGGGGTCGAAGAGGAACTCCTTCTTGCCTGTCTGGTGATTGGCGCGGAGTTCATCGAGTGACCGGTAGCACTTCTTGCCCGGGTTGTTGACGTATTTGGCCTCAACGGCCATCCCGTCGCTGTCGCGGAAGCCGTCGACCATCAGCGTGGTGCCCTTGCCGGTGCCGGGGGCAATAGGGACTTCGTACTCGGGATAGCCGGCCACGCGCAATTGATAGGCGACCTCGGCGGGCCTGCCGCCCGAGACGTCGCCCGCACGCAACGAGTTCAGCCAGGTCTGGAAGTTCTGCTGCTGCGGTGGCGTGAGGGGAGGGAACCGCGGGTTGGGCGGCGTCGGTGGCACTATCGGCTGGACCCGAGGCCCATTCGCGGGGCGGTACGCCACCGGGACAAGGAGGGGCGTACGGACGAGGGGCGCCAGGAAAGGCGGCAGCGATGGCAGGAAGCCGCCGCCTTCGGGCTGTGGCATGGGGACGCGGGCCCGCGAGCTGTCCATGGCGGGCGGGATCTTGCCCAGACTCGCGATGCGCATGTCGCCGGAGACCAGCTCGTGCAGCCCGCCGTCATGGCCGTCGCCGCCAAAGCGGGCGCGGTCCCAGGGGAGCAAGGTGTCACCCATGATGGGATTCGACTGTTCGGGGATGCGCTTCGATGCCGTTTCCACGTGGTCCGCGTACGCCTCACACGCGTTGGCGATCATGCGGCAGGCGGTGGGGAGGTTCGCCATCAGAGTCTCTTCGCCACCCACTTCGCTGGGTGGCGGCGTCTTTCCCACGAACAGGTTGAAGAACTGCTCCACCGCGGTCGCCGTCTCGCCCTGTTGGTTGGCGGTTGCGGTCTTCCATGCTGTCCCTGAATCCCAGTAGGCGTCTTCAAGGACCTTGGCGGCCGAATTCCAGACAGCTGCTGTCTTGCGCAGCTTGTCGCGTTGCCCGTGGAAGCGTTTGTCGAGCAGGTACTGGTCGGTCCAGCTCGTCTCGCCGACGACCTCGGGAAGGTCCTCGGCCTTGTGACTGGCACGTGGGTTGCAGTCCGGGCCGGACGGCTGCGGGCCGATACCGGGGGCGGCCGGGCTCTGATCGAGGAACGACGCAGCGATCTCACTGTTCTGCCGGACGAAGTCCTCGGCGGCCTTGAGAAGGGTACCGGCTCCGTTCGCCATGACTTGGTGCGCGCGGCCCGCCGAGGCAAACACGGTCGCCACCGCCGGCTTGTACACAGCAGCGAAAGCCCGCCCGGCGCCGTCGTCCCCCGCCATCCCACCATGCTGGCTCAGCTCGGTGAAGAGCAGGCCCACCATGTCGTAGATGAGGTCCCGGAGATCCACCATGGACCATGACGCGTTGACGAAGTTCTCTGTCCGGTGTTCCAGCTCCAAGGCTCCCCCTCCTGGTGCCTGACGGCTCTGGAACCGTACACGTGTGCTCTGCCCAGCCCCTGGCGCCGGGATGGGTTTCCGCCATCCCGGCCCAGATCATCAGGCTTCGCGGACCTGCCTCGGCGAGGGCTTCGCCTTGTCACGGGCTGCTCGGACCCGCGCGTCGATGCCCCCTGCGACCTCCTGCTGACGTTCGTCGTCGGAGTGCTGGTAGACCATCGCGGCCTTCTCCGAGGACTGGCCCGCGCGGACCATCGTGTCCTTGAGCGTCGCGCCGGACTGCGTCGACAGGGTGTGGCCCGTGTGGCGCAGGTCGTAGCCCCGGAAGCCTTGCAGCAGTTCCTCGCCCCGTTCATGGAGCAGCTCACCACGAAGAACCTCGGCAATGCCGTCGAGCTCATGACCGAGGGCGAGAGGGTCGAATTCGAGCGGCTGCTTGGCCTCATGATCGAGCCCCCTCGCCGCTTCACCGCGTACACCTTCTGACCAACGCTGCCCGCCGGGGCCAACGCATTTCAGCGTTGGCCCCGGCGGCATGTACGCATGTTCGTGCGGCTAGACCTGCGCACTCCTGGCCTCTCGCCGCCGCGCCACGTAGCGGAGCAGGGCCCAGATCGCGGAAGTTCGCTTTCCTCCGCGATCAGTACCGGGACTGCCTTCACCGCGCGGGCTTCAAGTACACGCTCCACTTCGAGATGGTGGACGAAGGCGGACGGCTTCTGTACTTGATCTTCGGCACCAAGAACGACAAGGGTCTGGAGAAGATGAAGGACGCCATGTGGGGAGTCGACCCCAACCACGGCGTCCGCTACCGCGACCCCAAGGACCCCGACCAGCAGCAGCTTGAACTGGAGTGGGACCCGGACACCGCAGCACTGCGCCGGATCCTTCGAGAGCACGTCGCTGCCGCACCCGAGGGCCTGACGATCACAGAACTCCAGCGATTCACGCTCCTCGAAACCGTGTACCGGCCAGCCCAGGTGATCAGTTCGGTCCGTCAGCTGCGCGACTCCAAGGCTGTCGCCACAGACACCACTCGCGTCACACGCACGACGCTCGTGCTCCCGCCTCAGGCCAAGTCCAGTCAACCGCCGGAGCAGGACGGGTTGTGGTGAGATGACCACCGCGTACTTGCGGGAGCAATCCGACTCCAAGCACAGCCTTCAGGGATGACGGCTCGCAGGGGACCGGACCGATCCGATCACCGCTGGATGCGCCACCGCGACGGGCGTGCCCCCACCGTGCCCTTGAAGGCGGTCAACAGCGGTCAGAATCGGGGCACGGAGAGCCCGCGAAACCTGCTCGCTCGGTCCTGTTTACGCAGGTCAGAAGCCTTTTCGATGCGTTCCGCGCAGTACATTCCCAAGCTTATAGCGCGGGTTCGATTCCCGTCATCCGCTCTTGAAATAAGGCCCAGGTCAGCGACCTGGGCCTTATTCATTGTGGCCCCACCCGTCGCGGGGCCGGCGCCGCCATCGCGCTCAGTCTCCGGGAACGACGAGCCCCGACTCGTACGCCACGATCACGAGCTGCGCCCGATCGCGTACCCCCAACTTCCCCATGATCCTGCTCACATGGGTCTTCGCCGTGAGGGGACTCAGGGCCAGCAGGTCGGCGATCTCGGTGTTGTTGAGGCCCCGCGCCACGAGGGTGAGGACTTCCCGTTCCCGCGCGGAGAGCGGGTCGAGGACGGTGGGGGTCGGGGTGGGGTCGGGGGTGCGCAGGACCCGGGCGATCAGTCGGGCCGTCGGACCCGGTGAGAGGAGCGATTCGCCACCGGCCACCGTGCGGATGGCGGCCAGGAGGTCGGCCGGCCTGGTGTCCTTCACGAGGAAGCCCGAGGCCCCGGACCGTAGCGCTTCGACGACGTTCTCATCGGTGTCGTACGTCGTGAGGACCAGGACCTTCACCCCTGCCAGGTCTTCGGCGGAAGCGATGAGCCGGGTCGCCTCGATGCCGTCGGTGACCGGCATCCTGATGTCCATGACGACCACGTCGGCCCGCTCGGAGTGGGCGAGTTCCACGGCTTCGCGTCCGTTGCCCGCCTGTCCGACGACCGCCATGTCGGGAGCCGACTCGATGAGCATCGCGAAGGCGGACCGTACGAGTGTCTGGTCGTCGGCGAGCAGCACCCGGATGACGCGGTCGTGCCCGGCGGGTGGTGTGGTCACGCGGATGCCTCCAGGGAATGGGGTGCGATCGGCAGACTCGCCGCGACTTCGAAGCCACCGCCGGAGCGGGGGCCCGTCCGCAACGTCCCGCGGACGCTGCGGGCCCGCTCGCCCATGCCGATGATGCCGAAACCCGGGGCGGGGGAGTCCGGTCCAGGGCCTCTGCCGTCGTCACTGACGGTGACCAGGAGAGACCCGTCAGCCGCCGCCACCCGGACCTGGACGGTGGTGTCGGGGCCCGCGTGGCGGACTGCGTTGGTCAGCGACTCCTGGACGATCCGATAGGCGGCGGCCCCTACGGCCGGCGGGACGTGGACCCCATCGGTGTCCAGGGTGAGTTCCGCCTCGGCCGCACGGACCAGGTCGGGCAGCCCGGCGAGGTCCGGCAGCGGCCCGCGCTCGTCGGCACGGAGCACGGTCAAGGTGGTACGGAGCTCCGCGCGTGCCTCCCGGCAGGTGTCGGCGATGGAGTCCAGCGCCTCGGCGATCGCCGCCCGGTCGAGCCGGTCCGGGTCGACGGCGAGGACATGGGCGGCGACCGAGGTGCGGACACCGATCAGCGTGATGCTGTGGGCCAGCAGGTCGTGCAGGTCGCGAGCGATCCGCAGACGCTCCTCCGCGATCTTGCGGTCGGCGTCCTGTCCGGCCCGGGCGCGCTCCTCGGCCAGGTACCTGCGGTAGTTGCGGACGGCGACGCCGAGTACGAGGGCCGCCACCAGCCAGCCGGAGGTGCGCAGTACGTCCAGGGCGCGGTGGACGCCGTTGGACGACATGGCGGTCACCGCGAAGCCCACGACGCACGCGCCGACCGTCACCGTCCGGCGGACGGTGCCGGTGACGGCCATGGTGTACAGGGCGAGCATGCCGGCCGGCACGGGGGCGGCGTGGGCGTTGTCGAGCAGTTGGTACGGGGCGATGCAGGCGACCACCGCGATCAGCACCCCGAGCGGATGGCGCCGCCGCCACACCAGGAGCAGGGTCCAGCAGGCCAGCAGCGTCCAGCCCGGTGCGTCCGGCCTCAGCGCGGTGTCGGCGTACGCCATGACCGCGGAGAGGGTTCCGACACCGGCCGCGATCACCGCGTCGTTCCGCGTCCGGTGCGGGGCCGCCAGGGGGTCCTGGTGCAGTACGCGCAGCACGTGCTCGGCCCCGCTCGGAGGTTCCTTCACTTCTGCCATCCGGACATCGTCGCTCTCATCTGCGATCGCCGACCAGTGCCGGGGTGGGCCCGGCAACGAGGGTCGAGGTGCCGGAGGCCCGGCCCGGCCACCACACCCTGCGGCCGAGCAGCACACTGGCGCTGGTCACCAAGTACGTGCGGACCAGGAAGGTGTCCAAGATCACCCCGATCGCGACGACCGTGCCCATCTCGACGAACATCACCAGTGGCAGCGAGGCGAGCACCGCGAAGGTCGCCGCCAGGACGATCCCGGCCGAGGCGATCACTCCGCCGGTGCTGCGGAGCGCGATCAGCGCGGCTTGCCTCGGCTCGGCGCCGCCCCGGGTCTCCTCACGGGTTCGGTGCATCAGGAAGATGCCGTAGTCGACGCCGAGGGCGACCAGGAAGACGAAGGTCAGCAGAGGCAGCCCCGGATCGACGCCGGTGAAGCCGAACAGCGGGCCGAAAACCAGTCCGCCGATGCCCAGCGCCGCGCCCCACACCAGCACGACGGCGGCGACCAGGAGCAGCGGGGCGACCAGGCTGCGCAGCAACAGGATGAGGACGAGCAGCACCGCGGCCAGGACCAGCGGGATGACGATCAGGCGGTCGTGGGAGTTGGTGGTGGCCAGGTCGAGTTGCCGGGCGCTGGCGCCGCCCACGTGCGCACCGTCGAGTTCGGCCCGCAGCCGTTCGATGGTTGCGGTCTCCCCCGCGGACTCCGGTGTGGAGCCGGCGGTGACGGCGATCTCGGTCCAGCCTCCGCCGCTGCGGCCCCGCTCGGCGCTCGCGACACCTTCGACGGACCTGGCCACGGCGAGAATCCGGTCGGCGGCGTCGGTGGGCGCCATGACCTCGATGGGCCGACTGCTGCGATCCGGGAAGGCCTTGGCCAGTGCTCCCATGGCAGCGATCGACTCGGGCTTGCTGGTGAAGCTGTCCTCCCTCTTGAGGGCGCCGGGCAGGTTGAGCACTCCGAGCGCCAGCGCGCCGAGCAGTACGACTCCCGTCACGAGCACGGCGACCGGCCGCTTGCCCGCCGAACTCCCCATCGCGGCGAAGACGTTCGGTCCACGCTGCTTGGGTTCGCTGCCGTAAACGGGAATCAGTGGCCAGAACACCCGCCGTCCGAGCAGCACCAGGACCGCCGGCAGCAGCGTCATCATCGCGACCAGCGCGCACAGCACGCCCACCGCTCCGACCGGGCCGAGGCCACGGATGTTGTTGAGGTCGGCGGCGAGCAGACAGGCCAACCCCGCCACGACGGTCCCACAGGAGGCCAGCACGGCCGGCCCGCAACCGTGCAGCGCGGTGCGCATCGCATCGTACGGAAGCGGCGTGCGGCGGAGTTCGTCACGGTAGCGGGCTACGAGCAGCAGTGCGTAGTCGGTGCCGGCGCCGAACACCAGGACCGTCATGATCCCGGCGCTCTGGCTGGTCACGGTGAGGCCGAAGCCGGAGGCAAGCCCGTACACGGCGGCCCGCGCGCAGACGGCCCCCGCCCCGACCACCACCAGCGGCACCAGCCAGAGCACCGGGCTGCGGTAGGTGAGGATCAGGAGCAGGGCCACCACCAGGCCGGTCGCCAGCATCAGCGTCCCGTCGATGGAGCCGAACACCTCCTTGGCATCGGCTTCGACAGCGCTGTCGCCGCCGACCCACACGGCCAGCCCGTCGGTGCCGCGCGCGTGGGCCCGTACGTCCTCGACGAAGGCCTTCTTCGCGGCGTCGTCCGTGCCGGGCGCGGCCGTGGACACCGCGTACATGAGAGTGGTGCCGTCTGCGGATGGAACGCCGGGCCCTCGGAGGGTCGCGCCGAAGTCCCGGGGATCCTTCGACGTGGCAAGCAAGGCAGGGGACTTGGCGGAGCCGGTATCCGTGGTACCCGCCGGGACCGTGACCGCCGCGATCTGCCGTTCGGCGGCGTCCCGGTCGGCGGCGGTCAGCCCGCCGTCGCGGTGGTAGACGAGCAGCACGCTGGTCGCCTCGCCACCGGGCAGCTCCTCCTGGAGCCTGGCCACCTGCGTCGAGTCGGCGCCCGACGGCAGATAGTCCGCCGCCCGGTCACGCTGGACGTCCGCGAGCCTGCCCGCGAACGACCCTGCGACGGCGATCACGATCACCCACAGCGCCAGTACGCCCCACGGAACCGCCCGGCGGCGTCGCCCTGTTCGCGCTGTTCGCCCTGTCTGCCCCATCTCGGGCCCCTCCGCATGGACTCGGACCGGCGGCCCCGATGGCCCGCCCGGTTGCATCCAGCGTCCCGTCTTCGACGCGCCGCCCCGTCACACCGACGCAGGAGATCACGCCTACTCCCCCGGGTGTCCCGGACCCTCCCGTACTCCCCCGGGAGTAACGCTGCGCGTCATCGCGGGGGAGCGCGCCTGCTGCTGTCCCGGGCGGACGGCGTCGCCTCCTGCGCCAACAGGGCGTTCCCGGCGTGCCATAACGTGCCAGTGGGGGCGGTAACCAGCGGTCAACAGGGGGCGCGCCGAAGCAACCGCAACGGCACCACCAGCACGCCGCATCCACCATCTCGTCGAGGCGGCGGCGCATCGGACTTGGCCTCGCCGGGCGCGCTTCCCTGCTGGTAACCATGCTCGGCCTGACCACCGTGATGCAGTGGAAAGCGTCGGCCGCGAGACGCTGTCCACCTACACCGGCCCCATGCAGCCTGTTTCCTTCTCCCGTATCGCTCTACTACGACCGGAGAAATGATCCTTACGCCGTTCGGTTCGACGCGGGTCCAGAGATTGGGATTCGCGGATCGTCGATGTCGACCGCGATCTCGACCCCCGAGGTGGAACTAAAGGTAGCGATGTTTCCGGACAGCTGAATCCGATCAAATGGATTGGATTCCATAAAGAACATTGCCCAGACCAACGCACGGTCAACGGTCAAACGTGCAACGAACCCCTCCGAACCGTACGAACCCTCGCCGCCCCACAGCAGGCCCCTATCTCCCAGGTCGACAGCGGCAAGCCCATCGACCGAAGACACCCAGGACGGATCGCCTGCCAGCATCTCATTGAGATCGAAGGGGGCGAGCACCGTGAAACCCATCGGTGCGGCGCGGTCGAGGGCGACATCGTAAGAGTGCCCGTCGGCGTAGTGAAGTGCGTCCTTGATGGGAAGCTCAAAGTCTTCCCACAGGCCCTCGATCGTGGTCATCTATTCTTACACTTCCCGTTGCGCACGTGCTCTGGCCTCTCCTGGAGCCCAGTCGGGGGAACTGGCCCACCTAGTTCATTTCTGTTCCGCGAAGAATTCATGCGCCTCTTGAATTGGTCCGCCCAGGTCCGTCCGGTCGTCGAATCAGGGTGAACTGCGTTCGGGTCGACGCGCTCGATGATTACCGGCCTACCCACTTCGCGCGCCGCGTCAAGCCTTCGGTTGTCGTACGACACCAGCTGACGAGTTGATGTCTTCGGGGTTGGCCCTCTGTTCCATTCCGGCAACCCGTGTGGGCGTCGCCGGCGGACCGCCAACGGACTGCGCGCGGCCATACGGGCCTCACCATCGGGCGCTATGAAGCGGGACACGACCGTCAAAAACCGGAATACATTGGGCAACACCCGCCACCTACAACCTCGTTGGGTGAGAGGTGGCACACCGCCGACCCACGTGAGGACGTCTCGGGCACCCTCACCAGGTCGGTGGATCCCGCTTCCCCATGCCCGTAACGACGGACGAAGGAGGACGAGATCACGCCTGCTCCGATGACTTGAACCGATGCCGCTTGCACTCGCAAAGTAACCTCGCCGACGTCTCCGGCGAGGTCAGCGAGAGGCGAGCCGGGCGCTCCGAGAGGCGCTTCGTACCGCGTACGTTGACCCACCGGTCTCGGGAGGCCGGTTGCCTGGTGCTACCCCCGGGCCGCACCCTCGGAAACAGCTGTGGCACTCAGCCGACGTTCATGGTGCCTCGCGGCACGTCAGTTTGATGCCGCTCCCCGTGCGGGCGTGGCGGCAGGGGTGAAGATACGGTCCAGGTGATGGCCGAGCACCGCGATCGCCGACTCCGGGCTCCGCTGGCCCACGAGGATGCTGGTGCCCATGGTCGCCGCCATCGCGAGCAGGCTGATCGCCTCGGTGCGCGCGTCGGCGTCCGGGTCGGCCAGGCCGGCCCCCTGCGCCTGCGCGAGGAGTCCGGTCATGGCGTTCTCCGCGGCGTCGGGGTTGTCGATGAAGGGCTGGGCGGCCAGCGCCTGGTCGGTCACCGACAGGATCGCGTACGAGCTGTACAGCAGGTGGAAGGTGCGGCTCTCGTCGTCGGTCGGCAGCGAGGCCAGCAGGAGGGCTTCGATGGTCGCGCGCGGGCCGGGGTCCGGGCCGACGGCGGCCAGGCGGGAGCCCACCCGCGCCGTGAAACGGCCGGTCAGGTGCTGGAGTCCGTAGAAGAGCAGCTTCTCCTTGGTCTCGAAGTAGTACTGCACCAGCCGCAGCGACACCCCGGCCTCCGCGGCCACGTCGCGCATGCCGACGGCATGCAGCCCGCGCCGCCCCGCGACCCGGATGAGCGCCTCGGCGATCTGGGCGCGCCGCTCCTCGTGATCCACACGCTTCGGCATGTTCCCGTGTCTCCGCCCGTCGATGGGGGCTCGCGCTCCGCTGCCCCCGAACACCTTCATGATACCGATGTACCACATTGGTGGTACGGTCGTACCACGAAGAATGGATCTTCCCAGGAGGTGCCGCCGTGCCCGAGAACACCGCCCGCGTACGCCGCGATGTCGGCCGCTACGTCAGCGACGCCCTGCGCGACCGCTACTTCGCCGCCGCCGACGTCCTCTTCGCGATGGGCGCGCCGGTCCGCTCCGAGACGGACGTGGAGACGAGCTTCGGCACCACCCACGTCTACCGGTACGGTCCCGCGGACCCCGCCGCCGAGTCCCGGACACCGATCGTCCTGATCCACGGCGCCGGTTACGGCTCGGCCATGTGGTACCCCAACACCCCCGGGCTCAGCCTCGACCGCCCCGTCTACGCCCTCGACACCCCCGGCGACGCGAACCGCAGCATCCACCGCGAGCCCATGTGGCAGCCCGAGCGCGCCGCCCAGTGGATGGACGAGGCCCTCGACGCCCTCGGACTGGACCGGGTCCACCTCGTCGGCTCCTCCTACGGCGGCTGGCTCGTCCTCAACCAGGCCCACCGGCGGCCCGGCCGGCTCGCCTCGGTCACCGCCCTCGACCCCGGCGGCCTGGAGAAGGTCGGCCTGCGCTTCTTCGCCTGGGTCTTCGTGAGCCTCTTCGCCACCTTCGCCCCGAAGGCGCTGCGTCCCCGGCTCGCCAAGTGGCTGGACCAGCCGGTGATCGCCGTCCCCGAGATGCGCACGTGGATCCAGCTGGGCGCCCGCGCGTACCGGATCCGCCGCCCCGCACCCCTGCCGCTCGCCGAGGACGCGCTGCGATCCATCCGGACCCCGCTCTACGTCGTCATGGGCAAGCACAGCCTGCTCGTGCACCCCAAGCGCCAGCTGGAACGCGTACCGCGCCTCGTCCCGGGAGCCCGCGCCGAGATCATCACCGCGACCGGCCACGGCCCGCAGATCGACCACCCCGACGTGGTCAACGCCCGGATGCTGAGCTTCATGGAGGACGTCGACTCCCTCGACCCCGCCACGGTCGGCGGCGCGTAGGGCTACGACAGGGAGCAACGCCGCCAGCGTGCGTTCAGTCCAGGCCGAGGGCTTCGAGGTGGGCGAAGAACGTCGCGACCAGCCGAGGGCCTGTGACGTCAGGGACCGGCTCGTCCGGAGCGTCCTCCTCAATGCCCCAGCCGGTGTTGAAGGTCACGGCCTTGTCCTGAGGCACGACCTGGTCCCGGAGCCAGACGACGAAGTTCGCCGCTTCTTGCGCGGTGCACTTCTTCACCGCCACCCCACCCGAGCGGGAGCCCTTCGCCGAGCAGGTCGGGGAACGGGCCATGGCCTGCCGTCCGATCGGCCTGACAGGGGGTGGTGTGCGTTGTCAGGGGGCTGTCAGCGGGGGGCGGCATCGTCAGGGGCGTCGAGAACGGCGGGGACCTGACGAGGAGTTGTGGGACATGGGGTACGCGATCCGGGCCGAGGGGCTGGTCAAGAAGTACGGCGGCTTCACCGCGCTGGACGGGGTCGACCTGGAGGTTCCGGCCGGCAAGGTCGTCGGGGTCCTGGGGCCCAACGGGGCCGGGAAGACCACCACCGTGCGCATTCTGGCGACGCTGATGCGGCCCGACGGCGGGCACGCCACCGTCGGGGGGCACGACGTCGTCAAGGACCCGGTCAGGGTGCGGCAGCTGATCGGGCTCACCGGGCAGTACGCCTCCGTGGACGAGACCCTGTCCGGCGCCGAGAACCTGGTGCTCATCGGGCGGCTGCTCGGCCTGTCCCGGCGCGATGCGAAGGCGCGGGCCGCCGGGCTGCTGGAGGACTTCTCCCTCGCCGAGGCGGCCAGCAAGCCGATCGCCACCTTCTCCGGCGGCATGCGGCGGCGGCTGGACCTGGCCGCCTCGCTGGTCGGCCGGCCCCAGGTGCTCTTCCTGGACGAGCCCACCACCGGCCTGGACCCGCACGCCCGGCAGGAAGTCTGGGACGTCGTCCGGGACTTGGTGGACGGCGGGTCCACCGTGCTGCTCACCACCCAGTACCTGGAGGAGGCCGACCAGCTCGCCGACTCCATCACCGTCTTCGACAAGGGCCGCAAGGTCGCCGAAGGCCGGCCCGGTGAGCTCAAGCGCCGTGTCGGCGGGCAGATCCTCCAGGTCCGGCCCACCGTGGCCGCCGATGTGCCGCTGGTCGCCGGGATGCTGGCCGAGCTGACCGGGCACGCCCCCGCCCAGGACTCCGGCGTACTGACCGTGCCGGCCGACGACCCGCTGGTCGTCGCCGCGGTCGCCCGCCGCCTGGACGGCGCCGGCATCACCGCCGACGAACTCGGCCTGCGGCTGCCCAGCCTGGACGAGGTCTTCCTCGCCCTGACCACCGAAAACCAGCCCGTCGCCGCCTGAGCCCCTGACTCTCCCGAGAGGACCCCGTCATGAGCACCCACACCCTCGGTCCCGGCCGCATCGGCCTCGCCCAGACCGCCCGGCACAGCCTCGCCCTCGCCGGCCGCGGCATCAGCAGGTTCATGAAGTCGCCGATCCAGCTGGTCGACGTGATCCTCACCCCGGTCATCAGCCTGCTGATGTTCGTCTACCTCTTCGGGGAGGCCATGTCCGGCGGCGACACCGACGGCTACCTGCGGCTCGTCACCCCCGGCGTCATGGTCATGGCCGTCTTCCAGGCCAGCGTCGGCATCGGCGCCTCCCTCTGCGCGGACGCCAGTACCGGGATCTTCGACCGGTTCCGCAGCATGCCGATCGCCCGCTCCAGCCCCCTGATCGGCGCCGTCCTGGCCGACATCGTCCGCTACGTCGCCTGCCTGGGCACCCTGGCCGTCCTCGCCCTGGTCATGGGCTACCGCGTAGAGACCGGCCCCGTCGCCTCGCTCGCCGCGCTCGCCCTGCTCATCGGCTTCGCCCTCGGCTTCTCGTGGATCTCCGTCTACCTCGGCATGCTGATCAAGAACCCCGCCTCCGTGCAGGGTCTGATGACCATCCTGATCCTGCCGCTCACCTTCGCCAGCAACGTCTTCGTCCCCCGCGACACCATGGCCGGCTGGCTGCGGGCGTGGTCCGACGTCAACCCCGTCTCGCTGGTGGCCGACGCCGTACGCGGCCTGCTCAACGGCGGTCCGGTCGCCGGCTCCCTGGCCGGCACCTTCGCCTGGACGGCCGGCGTGATCGTGGTCTTCTTCCCGCTGGCCATGCGCGCCTACCGCAAGAACGCCGGATGAGGCGGAGACGACGAGCCCCGCAGGGTCTCCGCCTCCAGCCACCGCAGCGCGTCCTCACGGGAGTACGCGGCCCCCGCCTCGAACGCCGCCTTGAAGCCCTCCTCGCCCAGCACCGCCACGATGCGGTCGACCAGCTCGCGCCACTCCGGCTCCCCCCAGTCGAAGGCGCCGCGCATCACCTGGCTCATGCCGAGCGACATGGCCCCCTCCTCGGGCGCGCCCTCCAAGGTCCGCAGGCCCCCGAGCAGCTCGGCCACCCAGGCGAGCGCGGCGCCCGCACCCTGCCCGAGCAGGGCGCCTGCCGCCTCGGGCAGCAGGGCCCTGGCCCGTACGGCGTCCCCCTCGGCGAGCCGGTTCTCGATGCGGGTGCTGACGATCAGGTCGCGGGCCGTCTCCCTGAGGGAGGGGCGCCGGGCGCTCAGCGCCTCGAGACGGTCCAGGGTCGCGTCGGACCGCACCAGGTCACCGGCCCTGCGGTGCACATTGGCCAGGCCCACCAGGATGTTGGCCTCCAGGCGCAGCTGTCCGCGCTCGCGGGCCTGCCGGTGGGCGGCGTGCAGATCGCGGAAGGCGCCCGCCAGGTCGCCGCTGCGCCGGCGCTCGCGGGCCAGCCGGGCCTTGCTGAGGTAGAGGTAGTCCTCGGTGCCGAGCTCGGAGCTGAGGGCCACGGTCCGTTCGAAGGTGGCGATGGCCTGGGGGTACTCGCCGCGCAGGGAGTGGTCGCGGCCGACCGGGAACAGGCTCATCACGAGCCCCCAGCGGTCTCCCACCTCCTCGAAGCCGCGCAGGGCCTCGATACGGGACTGCGCGCCGGTGACCAGGTCGCCCTGTTCGGTGAGGGCGAAGTCCCGTGCCAGGTGGGCACTGGCCCGCACCCAGGGGTCGGGCGAGTCGAGGGGATCCCGCTCCGCGGCCGCGCCCGGCTCCGACGCGTCCGCGGAGAAGGAGACCCGGGACATCCGCAGGAGCAGCAGGGCCGGATGGAACTCGCGGGCCGTCGCCGACTCGCCCTCGGCGGACGTACGCCCGGCGGCCTCGGGCAGGTGCGTGTCGAGCCGGGTGCTCATCCCCCTGATCCCCCAGTACCAGAACATCGCCCTGGCGAAGCGTGCGGCCAGGTCACCGTCCCCGGCGTCGACGGAGCGCAGCGCGAGGACGAGGTTGTCGTGCTCGGCGTCGAAGACCTCGATCGCGCGCAGCTGTTCGCCGGTGCGCAGACGCGGCTCGTGTTCCTCCGCGAGGGCCAGGAAGTAGGCGGTGTAGCGCCGGATGACGGCATCCCCGGGCTCGGCGGCGGCCAGCTGCCTGACCGCGTACGCCCGTACCGTCTCGAGCATCCGGTAGCGCGGCTCGGCCGCCCCTTCCTCGACGGCGGTGACCAGCGACTTCTCGACCAGGGCGTCCAGGAGGTACGGGATGTCGGCGGCCGGGAGCGAGGGGTCGGCGCAGACCGCTTCGAGCGCGGGGACGGTCGCGCCGCCGGGGAACACCGACAGTCTGCGGGCGAGGATCCGCTCGGGTTCGTCGAGCAGGTCCCAGCTCCACTCGACGAGCGCGAGCAGGGTGCGCTGGCGGGGCAGGGCGGTGCGGCTGCCCGAGGCGAGGAGCCGGAAGCGGTCGTCGAGGCGGCGCGCGATCTGCTCGACGCCCATCGAGCGGAGCTTCGCCGCGGCCAGTTCGAGGGCGAGCGGCATCCCGTCGAGCCGCCGGCAGACCTCGACCACGGCGTCGAGGGTCGAGTCGTCGAGCGTGAAGTCCGGCCGGACCCCGGCGGCCCGGTCGACGAAGAGGCGGACGGCGGGCGACTGCGCGGCCTCGGCGGGCTCCGGGGATCCCGTCGGCACGTCGAGGGGCCCGAGGTGGCACAGCGACTCGCCGGTGATGGCGAGGGCCTCGCGGCTGGTGGCCAGGATCCGCAGCTCCGGTAGCTGGTCGAGGAGTTCGGCGGCGAGTTCGGCGGCCGCCTCGACGAGGTGCTCGCAGTTGTCGAGCAGGAGCAGGGCGTCGCCGCTGCCGAAGAGCGCGGCCATGCGCTCGACCGGGGTGGCCCGCCGGCCCGGCCCGGTTTCGTACAGGCCGCCGTCGGTGGAGCCGAGGGCGCCGAGTACCGCGTCGGCGAGCCGGTCCGGTGCGCTCACACCGGCGAGCGGGACGAACCAGACCCGGCCGCGCGCGTGGGCACGGTCGCGGGTGGCCGCCTCGAGGGAGAGCCTGGTCTTGCCCGCGCCGCCGGGGCCGACGATGGTGACGAGCCGGCCGTGGCTCAACTGGGCCGCGAGCCGGTCCAGTTCGCCGTCGCGGCCGACGAAGCTGGTGAGCCGGGCCGGGAGGCGGCTCGGGGCGGCCTCGGCGCGCTCGGCGGGGGTTTCCAGCTCGCCCCGCAGCAGCGCCAGATGGATCTCGCGCAGCTCGGCCGAGGGATCGACGCCGAGTTCTTCGCCGAGCCGCTCGCGTATCGCCTCGTACACCGCGAGGGCGTCGGACTGCCGTCCGGCCGCGGACAGCGCCCGCATCCGCAGACCGGCGACCCGTTCGCTCAACGGGCGCTGCGCTCCGGTGGCTTCGAGGTCCGCGAGCACCTCTCCGTACCGTCCGAGCCGTAGCTCGGCATCGCAGTGGTCCTCGGCCGCGGCGGCCCGCAGGTCGTGGAGCCGGGTCGCCACGGGCCCGGCGAACGGTGCGTCGAGGACGTCGGCGAGGGCCGCGCCCCGCCACAGCCCGAGCGCCGCGCCGAGCAGCGAGGCGGCCTCGCCGGCCCGCCCGGCCGCGAGCTCCCGCCTGCCCCGGGCGGTCAGGTCCTCGAAGCGGTGGACGTCCACGTCCTCGGCCCGCACCGAGATCCGGTAGCCGCCGGAGGCGGACTCCACGGCCGCGGAGCCGCGCAGCGCCCTGCGCAGCCGGGACACCAGCGCCTGCAGCGCGTTGGCCGCGTCGGAGGGCGGCTCCTCCCCCCACAGGCCGTCGACGAGCGAGTCGGCGGCCACCGGGCGGCCCCCTTCGAGGGCGAGCCTGGCGAGGAGCATCCGCAGCCGTACGCCACCCACCTCGACCGGAGTCGCATCGTCGGCGTACACCTGAACCGGTCCCAGCAGTCCTACGCGCACCACGGCGCCCTCCCCCTCGAGACCGACCGGCCCCCCGTGTCGATCAACCTCAAACGCCGGGCCAGCATCACCCACTTGATCCGGCCGGTAAAGCCCGAACAACCATGTGACCCGGGTCACACCGCCGGATGCGGGTGCGACCGATGAGTTGCGGGCGCCGCCGGCGTCTACCCCTGCGCAAGCAACCGGGCGGACAAGAGGAGCGGATCCACATGCGCATCGTCATCAGCGAGTTCATCAGCCTCGACGGCATCGTCCAGGCGCCCGGCGGCCCCGAGGAGGACACCGACGGCGGCTTCGCACACGGCGGCTGGTCGCACCCGTTCTTCGACCCGGAGGTCATGGGCGCCTCCATCGGCGAGGCCATGAACACGACCGACGCGCTGCTGTTCGGGCGCCGTACGTGGCAGACGATGGCCGCGGCGTGGCCGGAGCGGGCCGGCGACCCGTTCGCCGACCACATGAACTCCGTCAGGAAGTACGTGGTGTCCGAGACCCTCGGCGAGTCCGACCTGACCTGGAACAACTCCTCCCTCATCCTCGGCGACAAGGCCCTCGCGCGGATCCGGGAGCTGCGCGGGGGCCCCGGCGGCGACCTGTCGGTGCTCGGCAGCCCCACCCTGGTGCGCGCCCTCCTCGCCGAGGGCCTGGTCGACGAACTCCGGCTGATGATCATGCCGGTGCTCCTCGGCGGCGGGAAGACGATCTTCCCGGAGGACGGCGCCCTGCGCACGCTCGAACTGGTCTCGACCGCCGTCGCCGCCACGGGGACCCAGGTCTGCACGTACCGCCCCGTCGCCGGCTGAGCCGGGAATCAGGGCTCCAGCTGGTCGGTGAACCGCTTCAGCGCCTTGGCCCCCCGCGGGTCCAGCAGCGGCTGCAGGGCCCGGTCGACCAGCCGTACGCCGGGGACGCGCAGGGCGCCGAAGAACGCGAAGCGGGTGCCCTCGCCCTCCGGTACGGCGGCCAGGCCGCCGAGCACGAACCGGCTCTGCATGAGGCACCAGCCCGGCTTCAGGGAGATGTCGAAGCGCGCCCGCATGCCCAGCGGGCTGCGGGCCCTGGCTTCGAGGCGCTCCCCGTCCCCGTCGGCTTCGCGCGCGGTCACGGTGAAGGCGCTGATGTCGGTGATCAGCCGGGGCATCTGGGTCTCCAGGTCGGAGGCGAGCGCCCAGACCCGGTCGAAGGGTGTCGTGAGCAGGTGGTCCGCGAAGGACGCGCCGGGGGTGGTGCGGGCGATGACCCGCAGCCTGCGGACGGCGTCGAGTTCGGCCACGGGCCAGGTGTCGTTCATCGTGCCCATGCCTTCCGGAAGTTGCGGCGCGCCCGGAACAGCCGGGTCCGTACGGTGGGTTCGGGCACGCCGAGCAGTGCGCTGACGGCATGCTCGTCGAGCCCTTCGAGGTCCCGCAGGACCAGGACGGCGCGGTGCGCCGGGGTGAGCCGCGACAGCACGTCCCGTACGTCGGCGGCGAGCTGGGGGTCGTCGCGCGCGGGGACCTCGTCGAGCGGGTCGGCGACCGTACGGGCGCTCGCGCGGGCGATCCGTACGGCCTCCCGTACGGCGATCACCCGCACCCAGCCGAACAGCGCGGTGGGCTCTCGGAGTTGGCCGATGCTGCGGAAGACGACGATCAGCGCCTCCTGGGTGGCGTCCGGCCCGTCCTGGAGCGCGATCGGCCCGCACAGCCGCCCCACGTAGGGGGTGAGGAGGTCGAGGAGCTCCTGAACGGCCATCCGGTCGCCGCGCTGGGCGGCCCGTACGAGCGCCGCGTGGTCCGCCTGCCGCTCGGCTGCCTGCGTGGCGCCGGTCACCGCTGACCGAGGCGGGTGAGGAAGGGCGTCACCGTGTCGACGAAGGTGTTTTTCCCGGGCTCCGCGAACAGCGGGTCCAGGTGGGTCATGGCCGGGTTCTCCGCGTACGTCGCCGAGGTGATCCGCGACTGCTCCACGACCCAGCGCGCGGCCGTGTTGGCGGTGCCGTGCGTCAGCCCGGTCTGGAAGGAGTACAGCGGTACGTCGATCTCCCGGGTGTGGCGGAGCCGCAGGCCCAGCCCGCGCGCCACCTCGGTGTCGGCGAAGGGGTCGGCGGCCTGGAGGTCCAGGGTGAGCCGGTTGGGCCAGTACCACTGCCAGACGGAGGGGGCCGGGCCGGCCAGCGCGCCGGCCAGGGCGGTCGGGGAGGTGAAGGCGGGATTGATGCTGACGTCCGGGACCAGCGGGTGGCTGACGTAGAGCCATTCGAGCAGGCCGGCGTTGGTCACCTCGCCCGGCGGGCGCAGCCAGTCCGGCAGCTGTGCGGCCAGCGTCGAGGGCCGGTCCGGGGCGGCCACCGCGTAGGCGCCCGCCAGCTGCTGGAGGATCGGGTACGTCTCGGGCCGGCCCATCGCGGCCGACTCGTCGAAGACCTCGCCGGCGGCGATCCGGGCCCGCCAGGCGTCCGCCTGGCCGGCGCTCACCCGGTAGGTGATGCCCTCCCCCGCGAACGCGTCGTGCACCCCGCCGTCGATCATGACGAGGCCGGACAGGTCGCGGTAGCCGGGCCGGCCGTCGAAGTCCCAGCCGGCGTAGGCGAGTGCGGTGGTCGCGCCCCAGGAGTGCCCGCCCAGGACCACCTGGCGGCGTCCGCCGTCCCGCGCGGCGAGGACGACCTCGCGCAGGTCCGCCAGCTCGACGGCCAGCCCCCACTCGCCGACGTACGGCACGCTCTGCGGGGTCTGGGCCCGGTAGTGCCCGCCCAGGTAGTGCTCGGCGGCGCGCTCCACCGGGCGGCGGAAGCCCTCCAGGTCGGCGAGGTCCTGCTCGCGGCGGTCGACGACCCACACCTGGGTCTCCGGCAGCCGGCCGGCCAGCTCCCGGGCCAGCGGGGCGAGACTGCCCGCCGCGGCGAACTGGCCGGGGGCCAGCACCAGGACCTGCCGGGCGCGGGTGGAGCCGACCTTCAGCACGTGGACGCGGTCGCGTGCCGCCGGGCCGGGCGCGTCGGCCCCGGCCATGGTCACGTAGGCCTCGCGCACGTCACCCGGCCGCCCTGCCGGGGCGGCCGCCGCCGGGGCGGCGGCCACGGCGAGCACCAGCCCGGTGGCGACCGCACGGAACAGGCTCCTGGCCGGGCCCGCACCCGTCCGCCGTGGAACTCTCATCGCTTCCTCCTCGTGTTCGTCTCGTGCAGGAAGAGGAACCGGCCCGCCCGGACATTCCCCGTGAGCTGCGTCACGTGTCCGCGCTCCCCTGTCCGGGCGGACCGGAGTTCTGTGCCGGTCAGAGACCGGTGAGGTGCTCCGGCCGGACAGGCGTCCGGTTGAGCTCCAGGCCCGTCGCGTTCCGGATCGCCGCGACGACCGCCGGGGTGGACGACAGGGTCGGGGCCTCGCCGATGCCGCGCACTCCGTACGGCGCGTTCGGGTCCGCCAGTTCGAGGTAGTCGACCGGGATCGTCGGCGTGTCGAGGATCGTCGGGATCAGGTAGTCCGTGAAGGAGGGATTGCGCACCTTCGCGGTCTTCGGATCGACGATGATCTCCTCCATCACGGCGACGCCCAGGCCCTGGGTGGTGCCGCCCTGGATCTGGCCGACGACGGAGAGCGGGTTGAGGGCCTTGCCGACGTCCTGGGCACAGGCCAGTTCGACGACCTTGACCAGGCCGAGCTCGGTGTCGACCTCCACCACCGCGCGGTGCGCGGCGAAGGAGTACTGCACGTGGCCGTGGCCCTGGCCGGTGACCAGGTCGAAGGCCTCGGTGGGGCGGTGGCGCCACTCCTCCTCGACCTCGACGGCCTCGTCCTCCAGGACGTCCACGAGCGTGGCGAGGACCTCGCCGCCGTCGGTGACGACCTTGCCGCCCTCCAGGTGCAGTTCGGCCGTGGCCCACGCCGGGTGGGAGGCGCCGAACCTGCGCCGGCCGATCTCCAGGACCTTCCCGCGGAGGATCTCGCAGGAGTTCTTGATGGCGCCGCCGGTCATGTACGTCTGGCGGCCCGCGGAGGTCGAACCGGCCGAGCCCACCTGGGTGTCGGCCGGGTGGATGGTCACCTGCGTGACGCCGAGCTCGGTACGGGCGATCTGCGCGTGGATGGTGACGCCGCCCTGGCCGACCTCCGCCATGGCCGTGTGGACCATCACGACGGCCTCGCCGTTGATGACCTCGATGCGCACCTTGGCGGTCGAGTAGTCGTCGAAGCCCTCGGAGAAGCCGACGTTCTTGATGCCGACCGCGTAGCCGACGCCCCGCACGATGCCCTCGCCGTGGGTGGTGTTGGACAGACCGCCCGGCAGCGCGCGGACGTCGGCGCCGTCGGTGGTCTCCCACTGCCGCTCCGGCGGCATAGGACGCTCCTTGACGCGGCGCAGCAGCTCGGCGACCGGGGCGGGCGATTCGACGGGCTGGCCCGTCGGCATGAGCGTGCCCTCCTCCATGGCGTTCTTCTGGCGGAGTTCCACCGGGTCCATGCCCAGCTTCGCCGCGAGCTTGTCCATCTGGGCCTCGTACGCGAAGCAGGCCTGGACGGCGCCGAAGCCGCGCATGGCGCCGCAGGGCGGGTTGTTGGTGTAGAGGCCGATCGCCTCGATCTCGACGTCGTCGATGACGTACGGGCCGACGGAGAGGGAGGCGGCGTTGCCGACGACCGAGGCCGTGGACGACGCGTAGGCGCCGCCGTCGAGCACGATCTTGCACTTCATGTGCGTGAGCTTGCCGTCCTTGGTGGCGCCGTGCTCGTAGTAGAGCTTGGCCGGGTGCCGGTGGACGTGCCCGAAGAAGGACTCGAAGCGGTTGTAGACCATCTTCACCGGCTTGCCGGTGCCCAGCGCGAGCAGGCAGGCGAGGATCTGCATGGAGATGTCCTCGCGACCGCCGAAGGCGCCGCCGACGCCGGCCATCGTCATGCGCACCTTCTCCTCGGGCAGGCCGAGGACCGGGGCGATCTGGCGCAGGTCGGAGTGGAGCCACTGGGTGGCGCAGTACAGGTCGACGCCGCCGTCCTCGGCGGGGATGGCGAGGCCGGACTCCGGGCCGAGGAAGGCCTGGTCCTGCATGCCGAAGGTGTACTCGCCCGTGACGATGACGTCGGCCCGCTTGGCGGCCTCGGCGGCGTTGCCGCGGATCACCGGCTGGCGGTGGACGATGTTCGGGTGCGGGACGTGCCCGGAGTGGTGGTCGTCGCGGTTCTCGTGGACGAGTACGGCGTCGGGAGCGGTCGCCGAGGCCTCGTCGGTGACGAGGGGCAGCTCCCGGTACTCGATCTTGATCTTCGCGGCGGCGCGGCGCGCGGTCTCCGGGTGGTCGGCGCCCACCAGCGCGACCGGCTCACCGTGGTGCCGGACCTTGCCGTGGGCCAGGACCGGGGTGTCCTGGAACTCCATGCCGTAGTACTTCATCGGGGCCGGCAGGTCGTCGTAGGTCATGACGGAGTAGACGCCGTCCATCGCGAGGGCCTCGGAGGTGTCGATGGACACGATCTCGGCGTGCGCGACCGTGGACCGCAGGATCTGCCCCCAGAGCATGTCCTCGTGCCACATGTCCGAGGAGTAGGCGAACTCGCCGGTGACCTTGAGGGTGCCGTCCGGGCGCAGCGTCGACTCGCCGATGCCGCCCTTGGTGTGCTTCTGGGTGACGTTGGCGGGGACGCCCGTGGTGGTGCCAGCCATGCTCAGACCACGCCTTCCTGGAGTCGTTGGATGCGTAGAAGTAGACCGAGCGATCCGGCCGGCGAGGCAGTCACCGAACCCACAGAACCGGCTTCTCCGTCGTCTGTGGACCACCGTGCTTTCCCACCGTCTCACGCCTGTGAACTGCGATGATGTGCCCTTCGGAAGAAGATTGACCTCTTGGGGGCGTGAGAGGGTGTCGGCCATGCGGCTACGTGAACTCCTCGACGAGCTGGGCCTGTTCCTGCTCGTGGGCCAGGACCGGGACCCCGGCGGCGACGCCCGGGACCGGGCCGTGCGCGCCGTGCTGACCACCGACCTGGCCGACCCCGGCCGCTTCCTCGCCGGCGGTGAACTCGTCCTCACCGGGCTCGCCTGGTGGCAGGAGGACGGGGACGCCGAGTCGTTCGTACGCGTCCTGGACCGGGCGGGCGTCGCGGCCCTCGCCGCCGGCGAGGCCGAACACGGGCACGTCCCGGACGACCTCGTCCGCGCCTGCCGGCGCCACGGCCTGCCCCTCCTCGCCGTACACCCGGACATCTCCTTCTCCACGATCACCGAATACGTCCTGGGCCGGCTGCACCGCGGGCGCGTCGGCACCCTCACCGACCTGGTCGAACGCCATCGGCGGCTGCTCACCGGAGAGGGTTTCCCGGATGCGGTGCTGGAGCTCCTGCAGCAGAGCCTCGGCCTCGACGTGCGCGTCCTGTCCGCGACCGGACGCCAGGTCGCCGGGGCCCGCCCCGCGCTGCCCGCCAGGACGGCGGTGGCACTGGCCGGGAGGTACCTGGCCGCGCGCCGTGCGGGCGGGGCCGCTCCCCACCGGGTCACGGTCGGGG
The DNA here is from genome assembly GCF_042673805.1 of Streptomyces sp. NPDC057010. Lineage (NCBI taxonomy): Bacteria > Bacillati > Actinomycetota > Actinomycetes > Kitasatosporales > Streptomycetaceae > Streptomyces > Streptomyces sp. NPDC057010. Next base: position 65,353 of record NZ_JBHUSC010000002.1, read on the forward strand.
AGCGGCACTACGCGCTCGTGCCGGTACGCAACCCACCCGACCCGTCGGCTCCGTCGGACGCGCCGCAGGACGCCGCCGAGCTGGGCGACTGGCTGCTCATCGTGGAGGCCGATCCGTCGAACCGGCCACCGCCGGACGCCGAACTCCTGGACCGGATCGTCGAACTGGTCGCCGACGCCCGCTCCGCACACGAGCGGACGAAGGCGGCGCTGCACGACCTGGCCCGCCGCGCCCTCGACCTGCTGGACAGCAGCGTCCCGGCGCAGGAGATCCCCGTCCGGCTGCGCGGCACCGCGCAGGGCGTCGTCAGCGGGCAGGACACTTGGCCGCGCTGCCAGTTCGTGGTCGCCAGGGGCGAGCGGCGCGGCGCCGGCCCCCTCCCCGCGGCGGCGCTGCGCGTGCTCCTGGAGGAGGCCCTGATCCGGCCGGACGGCCCGGTGCCGGTCTCGTCGCAGGACATCGCCTCCACGGTCGACGGCGACCAGGCCGTCCTCCTGGTCCTGGTGCCCGACCCCACGGGCGCGCTCCCCGGACCGGCCCTCGACTGCGCCGCCCTGCAGCGGAGGCTCGCCGCGGTACTCGCGCGCTGGCTCGGCCCGTCGGGCAGCGTCTTCGTCGGCCTCGGCTCCCCGGTGGCCGCGCCCGAGCACGGCCGGCGGGCGCTGGAGGAGGCCCGCAACGCCCTGCGCGTCGCCGCCGAAGGACCGGAACGGGTGAACGTGCGCGGCCCCGACGACCTCACCTCGCACGTGCTGTCGCTGCTGCCCCTCATCCCGGCCGAGACCCGCCGCGCGTTCGCCGCCCGCCTGCTCGGCCCCCTGCGCGACCACGACCGGCGCCACCGGACCGACCTGCTGCGCACGCTGGAGGAGTTCCTGGAGCAGGACGCCTCCTGGACCGCGTGCGCCGCCCAACTGCGCCTGCACGTCAACTCGTTGCGCCACCGCATCGACCGCATCGAGCAGCTCACCGGCCGGGATCTGGCCCGGCTCGAAACCAGACTGGACTTCCTCGCGGCCCTGCGGTGCGACCGGTCCGCCGGCCGGTGAGGAGCGGCCGCCGGCACCATTCATATGCTTTTCCGGCACGCATATCGATTACCGCTATCGGTGCGAAATGAGCATGAATTCAGCCGTTTGCCGATTTTCCCGTGCTACGGTTCCGCCACATTCATTCCGAAGGAGAATTCAGATGGCTTCCGGCACGGTGAAGTGGTTCAACGCGGAAAAGGGCTTCGGTTTCATCGAGCAGGAGGGCGGCGGCGCCGACGTGTTCGCCCACTACTCGAACATCGCCACCACCGGCTTCCGTGAGCTCCAGGAAGGCCAGAAGGTCACCTTCGACGTCACCCAGGGCCACAAGGGCCCGCAGGCCGAGAACATCGTTCCCGCCTGATCACGCACGGGGGGCGGGCCCCGCGGTCTTCACCGCCGGGGCCCGCCGCAGTTGCTAGAGTGCCTGCCCATGTCGATTCCTGATGACCTGCTCATCGATATCGCGGCCAAGGTCGAGTCGGAGCAAACCAATCAGATGTCCCTCACGGTGGTGGTCCACGGCGCCGTCATCACCGGCCGCCTCGCCCCCGAGAGCGTCTGGCGCCAGCGCGTGGCCGAGGTCCTTCAGGACTCCGCCCGACTGGGCCCGTTCGCCGAGGTCTTCAGCGCCTCGGGACCGGCTGCCGACGCCCCTTCCCATCTGCACTTCCACGTGGCGCGCATCCTCCAGGGCACCCTCGGCATCCCCGAGACGGGCGGCATGTACCGGATCGCGATCCAGGACGTCGACGCCTGGACCGTCGGGGACTTCAGCTACTCCGACCGGTAGTCACCGCCGCTCCCCCGCCCCCGCCCGGCCCCCGCTCAGCCCTGCCTGAGGTCCTTCAGGGCGGTGTTCAGCTCCAGGACGTTGACGCGGGGTTCACCCATGAAGCCCAGGGTGCGACCCTGCGTGTGCGCGTCGACGAGCCGCCGCACCTCGGCGACGGGGAGGCCGTTGAGCGAGGCCACCCGGTGGACCTGGAGGTCGGCGTAGGCCGGGGAGATGTGCGGGTCGAGGCCGGAACCGGAGGAGGTGACGGCGTCGGCCGGGACCTGTGAGACCTTCGGGGCGTAGCCGGGGACGGTGTTGTCCTTCAGCACCTTCGCCTTGGCCTCCTCGACCGCCTTCACCAGATCGGGGTTGTCCGCCGCCTTGTTGGAGGCGCCGGAGAGCAGCAGCTCGTACTGCGTGTTGACGCTGTTCCTGCCGAGCCCTGCCGAAGGGCGGGGCTGGAACCAGTGCAGGTCGTCCCCGTAGCTCTGCCCGATGAGGGCGGAGCCGACGACCCTGCCGCTCCCGTCCTTGATCTCGGAGCCGTTGGCCTTGCCGCCGAACGCGGCCTGGGCGATGCCGGTGACGGCGAGGGGGTAGAGGACGCCGCACAGGACGGTCAGCACGAGCAGGGCGCGCAGGCCGGCGCCGAGGAGGCGGGCGGTGTTCGTGACGGAGTTGTTCATGGCGGGTCACCCAATGCCGGGGATGAGGGAGATGAGCAGGTCGATGAGCTTGATGCCGATGAACGGGGCGATGAGGCCGCCGAGTCCGTAGAGGGCGAGGTTGCGGCGCAGCATCCGGTCGGCGCTGGTCGGCCGGTACCGCACGCCCTTGAGAGCCAGCGGAACCAGGGCGATGATCACGAGCGCGTTGAAGACGACCGCCGACAGGATCGCGGACTGCGGGGAGTGCAGGCCCATGACGTTGAGCTTGTCGAGGCCCGGGTAGACCACGGCGAACATGGCCGGGATGATCGCGAAGTACTTCGCGACGTCGTTGGCGATGGAGAACGTGGTCAGGGCGCCCCGGGTGATGAGGAGCTGCTTGCCGATCTCGACGATCTCGATGAGCTTGGTCGGGTCGGAGTCCAGGTCCACCATGTTCCCGGCCTCCTTGGCGGCCGAGGTGCCGGTGTTCATCGCCACGCCGACGTCCGCCTGGGCGAGGGCCGGCGCGTCGTTCGTACCGTCGCCGGTCATCGCGACGAGCTTGCCGCCCGCCTGCTCCCGCTTGATGAGCGCCATCTTGTCCTCGGGAGTGGCCTCCGCGAGGAAGTCGTCGACGCCCGCCTCCTCGGCGATGGCCCTGGCCGTGAGCGGGTTGTCACCCGTGATCATGACGGTCCTGATGCCCATCCGGCGCAGTTCGCCGAAGCGTTCGCGCATGCCCTCCTTGACCACGTCCTTGAGGTGGACGACACCGAGGACCCGGGCGCCCCCGCCGTCCTCCACGGCGACCAGCAGCGGCGTACCGCCGGCGGAGGAGATGGCGTCGGTGAGCACCTGCGCGTCCCGGGCGACCCGGCCGCCGCGTTCCTCGACCCAGGCGACGACGGAACCCGCCGCCCCCTTGCGGACCTTGCGGCCGTCGACGTCCACGCCCGACATACGGGTCTGGGCGGTGAAGGCGATCCACTCGGCGTGCGCGAGCTCGCCCTGCCGGCGTTCGCGCAGCCCGTACGCGTCCTTCGCGAGGACCACGATGGAGCGGCCCTCGGGGGTCTCGTCGGCGAGGGAGGACAGCTGGGCGGCCTCGGCGAGTTCGGCCGCCGTGGTGCCCTTGACCGGGACGAACTCGGAGGCCTGGCGGTTGCCGAGGGTGATGGTGCCGGTCTTGTCGAGGAGCAGCGTCGACACGTCACCGGCGGCTTCGACGGCTCGCCCGGACATCGCGAGCACGTTGCGCTGGACCAGCCGGTCCATGCCGGCGATGCCGATCGCGGAGAGCAGCGCGCCGATGGTGGTCGGGATCAGGCAGACCAGCAGCGCGGCCAGCACGATCATCGACTGCTCGGCGCCCGCGTAGACCGCGAAGGGCTGGAGGGTGACGACCGCGAGGAGGAAGACGATCGTCAGCGAGGCCAGCAGGATGTTGAGGGCGATCTCGTTGGGGGTCTTCTGCCGCGCGGCGCCCTCGACCAGGTTGATCATGCGGTCGATGAAGGTCTCGCCGGGCCTGGTCGTGATCTTGATGACGATCCGGTCCGAGAGGACCTTCGTGCCGCCGGTGACGGCGGAACGGTCGCCGCCCGACTCCCGGATGACCGGGGCGGATTCGCCGGTGATGGCGGACTCGTCGACGGAGGCGACGCCCTCGACGACATCGCCGTCGCCGGGGATGACGTCGCCGGCCTCGCAGACCACCAGGTCGCCGATACGGAGTTCCGTGCCCGGTACCCGCTCCTCCGCGGGGCCGTTCAGCCGCCGGGCGACGGTGTCGGTCTTGGCCTTGCGCAGGGTGTCGGCCTGGGCCTTGCCGCGGCCCTCGGCCACGGCCTCCGCGAGGTTCGCGAAGACCGTGGTCAGCCACAGCCAGGCGGTGATCGCCCAGCCGAACCAGTCCGTCGGGTCGGCCAGCGCCAGCAGGGTGGTCAGTACGGAACCGACCTCCACCACGAACATCACCGGGGACTTGACCATCACCCGGGGGTCGAGCTTGCGGACCGCGTCCGGGAGGGAGCCGACCAGCTGCTTCGGATCGAAGAGACCGCCGCCGACCCGGCCCTGCTCCGGCTCCGTGCGGCCGGTCGGGGCGTCCTGGTGGGGCGCGCGGGTGGGGGTGATGGTGCTCATGAGGCGAGCCCTTCGGCAAGCGGACCCAGCGCGAGGGCCGGGAAGTAGGTGAGGCCGGTGACGATGACGATGGTGCCGACGAGCAGACCCGCGTAGAGCGGCTTGTCGGTGCGCAGGGTGCCCGCGGTTTCGGGGACCGGCTGCTGCTGCGCCAGCGAGCCCGCGAGGGCCAGGACGAAGACCATCGGCAGGAAGCGGCCGAGGAGCATGGCCAGGCCGGTGGTCGTGTTGAACCACTGGGTGTCGGCGTTCAGGCCCGCGAAGGCGGAGCCGTTGTTGTTCCCGGCGGAGGTGTAGGCGTAGAGGATCTCCGAGAAGCCGTGCGCGCCGCCGTTCGCCATCGAGTGGGCGGGGGTGGGCAGGGCCATCGCCGCGGCCGTGAAGCCGAGGACCACCGCGGGGGTGACGAGGATGTAGCAGGCGGCGAGCTTGATCTCGCGGGTGCCGATCTTCCGGCCCAGGTACTCGGGGGTGCGGCCGACCATCAGGCCCGCGATGAACACCGCGATGACCGCCATGATCAGCATGCCGTAGAGGCCGGAGCCGACACCGCCGGGCGCGATCTCGCCGAGCTGCATGCCCAGCAGCTGGATGCCGCCGCCCAGGCCCGTGTACGAGGAGTGGAAGGAGTTCACCGCGCCGGTCGAGGTCAGCGTCGTGGCGACCGAGAAGATCGCGGAGGCTCCGATGCCGAAGCGGGTCTCCTTGCCCTCCATCGCGCCGCCCGCGGCCTGGAGCGCCGGGCCGTGGTGGGCGAACTCGGTCCACATCATCAGCGCGGTGAAGCCGAGCCAGATGGTGGCCATCGTCGCGAGGATCGCGTAGCCCTGCCTGACCGAGCCGACCATGCGGCCGAAGGTGCGGGTCAGCGCGAAGGGGATGAGGAGGATCAGGAAGATCTCGAAGAGGTTCGAGAAGGGGGTCGGGTTCTCGAAGGGGTGCGCGGAGTTGGCGTTGAAGTAGCCGCCGCCGTTGGTGCCGAGCTCCTTGATGACCTCCTGGGAGGCGACGGCGCCGCCGTTCCACTGCTGGGTGCCACCCGTGAACCGGCCGACCTCGTGGATGCCGGCGAAGTTCTGGATCACCCCGCAGGCGACCAGGACGACCGCGCCGATCACCGCGAGGGGGATCAGGATGCGGAAGGTGCCGCGGACCAGGTCGGCCCAGAAGTTGCCGAGTTCGCCGGTGCGCGAGCGCGCGAAGCCCCGTACGAGGGCGACCGCGACGGCCATGCCGACCGCCGCCGAGAGGAAGTTCTGCACCGCCAGGCCGCCGGTCTGCACGACGTGGCCCATGGCCTGTTCACCGGCGTACGACTGCCAGTTGGTGTTCGCCACGAACGACGCGGCGGTGTTGAAGGCCTGGTCCGGCTCGATGGAGGCGAAGCCGAGGGAGCCGGGCAGGCTGCCCTGCAGGCGCAGGAGCAGGTAGAGGAAGAGGACGCTCACGGCGGAGAAGGCCAGCACCGAGCGCAGGTAGGCGGGCCAGCGCATCTCGGCGTCCGGGTTGGCGCCGACCGCCTTGTAGATCCACTTCTCGGGCCCGTAGTGCTTCTCCGAGGAGTAGACGCGGGCCATGTACTCGCCCAGCGGGCGGTAGGCCAGGGCCAGTGCGGCGACGAGCGCGAGCAGCTGGAGCACCCCGGCGAGGACGGGACTCATCGGGGCTCAGAACCTCTCCGGGTACACGAGGGCCAAGACGAGATAGCCCAGCAGGGAGACGGCGACCAGCAGGCCGACGATGTTCTCGGCGTTCACAGCTTGGTCACCCCCTTGGCGACGAAGGCCACCAGCGCGAAGAGCGCGAGCGTGGTGACGACGAAGGCCAGATCGGCCATCGTGAGCTCCCGGAGGTGCGAGGGACGTGTTTCGGACACCTCCGAGTGGAACGCCGTTTTTCCCGCCGACGGGCCCCTTTGACGCCTCCCATACGCCCGGGACGGCTCCTTTGACGCATCCCTGACGGAAACCGCTGAGGGCGGATCTTCGAAGAGATGTGGGGGTACGTGGCGGTTCGTCCGGGTATATCACCTGGGACAGCGCGACGACGCACCCCCGGGCCCGCACCCCTGCCCCCCGGGGCCGCACCGTCGGAGGAGCGCAGGCCATGCACCGTACAGACCTCACAGACGTGACGACCCACGAGGCCAGAACCCTGTCCGTGTCCCTGTTCCGGAGGCTGGCCGAGCTGAAGGAGGGCAGCGCGGAGTACTCGTACGTCCGCAACACCCTCGTCGAGCTCAACCTCAGCCTCGTGAAGTACGCCGCCCGCCGCTTCCGCGGCCGCAGCGAGCCGATGGAGGACATCGTCCAGGTCGGCACGATCGGCCTGATCAAGGCCATCAACCGCTTCGACCCGGAGCGCGGGGTGGAATTCACCTCGTTCGCGATCCCGACGATCACCGGCGAGATCAAGCGGTTCTTCCGGGACACCAGCTGGGCCGTGAAGGTCCCGCGGCGGCTCCAGGAGCTGCGGATCGACACGGCGAAGGCGCACGACGCCCTGGAGCAGGAACTGGGCCGCGAGCCGACGGACAGCGAGCTCTCCTGCCACCTGCACGTCACGCCCGAGGAGCTGTCGGAGGGGCGGAAGGCGGCGTGCGCGTACTCCGCGCGCTCCCTGGACGCGCCGGCGCAGGAGGACGGCGGCGATCGCGAGACCTACGCGGAGCGGTCCTCGATCGGCGAGGAGGAAGAGGCGTACGACCGCATCGAGTGCCTGGAGTCCCTCAAGCCGATGCTGGCGGGGCTGAGCGAGCGGGAGCGGACGCTGCTGACGCTGCGGTTCGGTCAGGAGCTGACACAGACCGAGATCGGCGACCGGCTGGGCCTGTCCCAGATGCACGTGTCCCGCCTGCTGACCCGGACCCTGGCCCGCCTGCGCACCGGTCTGCTCACCGACGACGAGACGGACGGTACGGCGCCGCCCGCCCCTGCGCGGGCCGCTAGCCCGACGGGGGCAGCGGGTGGCGGGCAGGTACCTCCAGCCAGACCGTCTTGCCGGGCCGGCCGTCCGCGGAAGGCACCGAGCCCCAGCTCCGCGCGAGCCGTTCCAGCACGATCAGCCCGTGCCCTCCCGGCAGCGCGCGGTCGCCGGGTGCCCGTCGGCGCGGGTGCTCGGGACTCCCGTCGCTGACCTCTACGCGCAGCACCTCGGGGGTGTGCCGCAGCACCAGTTCGTGGGGGCCGCCGGCGTGCAGGCAGGCGTTGGTCACCAGCTCGGAAACCAACAGCAGCACGTCGTCCTCGGCCTCCGGCCATCCGGCCCGCCCCGCCCACTGCCAGTCCGCCAGTGCCCTGCGGGTGAAGTCCCGGCAGCGGCTCACGACCCCGGTCGTGGCGCCGCCCAGGACCAGCCGCCGCGTCTGCTCGGTCACAGGGCCTCCCGCCTCCTCGGCCGACGAGGCCCATCCTAGGGCTCCGGCCGTCACTCGACCCTTCCTGAAATTCCACATCTCGGAAATCAACTTCCGCGATACGGCAAACACCCGGCGGCTGCCCTGGTCAACGCCGCATACGCGCCGCATACACGACCGGGGACGTCCTGACCGTCGACGGCGGACGCCACATCGTCCGAGTCCGGCATGCGGGACGTGCCCCGAAGGCGCCCCCGGATCCACATGCCGGACTACTACCCTCGTTTCATGAATGCAGAGTCCGACGCCCTCGCCGCAGTGAAAGCCGCCGACCGGAAGCACGTCTTCCACTCCTGGTCGGCGCAGGAGCTCATCGACCCGCTCGCCGTGGCCGGGGCCGAAGGCTCGTACTTCTGGGACTACGAAGGCAACCGCTACCTCGACTTCTCCAGCGCCCTCGTCTACACCAACATCGGCTACCAGCACCCCAAGGTCGCCGCGGCCATCGCCCGGCAGGCGACCGAGCTGTGTACGGTCGCGCCCGGCTTCGCCGTGGACGCCCGCTCCGAGGCGGCCCGGCTGATCGCCGAGCGCACCCCCGGCGACCTGGACAAGATCTTCTTCACCAACGCCGGGGCCGAGGCCGTCGAGAACGCCGTACGCATGGCCCGGCTGCACACCGGCCGGCCGAAGGTGCTGTCCGCGTACCGCTCCTACCACGGCGCCACCTCCACCGCGATCAACCTGACCGGCGACGCCCGCCGCTTCGGCAACGACTCGGCGACCGCCGGGGTCGTGCACTTCTGGGGGCCCTTCGCCTACCGCTCGCCCTTCTACGCGACGACGCAGGCCGAGGAGTGCGAGCGCGCGCTGCGCCACCTCGAGGACACCATCGTCTTCGAGGGCCCGCAGTCCATCGCCGCGATCATCCTGGAGACCGTCGGCGGCGCCCCGGGCGTGCTCGTGCACCCGGACGGCTACCTCGCCGGCGTGCGCGCGCTCTGCGACCGCTACGGCATCGTCTTCATCCTCGACGAGGTCATGGTCGGCTTCGGCCGCACCGGCGCGTGGTTCGCCTCCGAGCACTGGGACGTCACCCCCGACCTGCTCTGCTTCGCCAAGGGCGTGACCAGCGGATACGTGCCGCTCGGCGGGGTCGCCATCTCCGGCGCCATCGCCGAGACCTTCGCCCGCCGCCCCTACCCGGGCGGCCTGACGTACTCCGGGCACGTGCTGGCCTGCGCGGCCGCCGTCGCCACGATCAACGTCATGGAGGAGGAGGGCATCGTCGAGCAGTCCGCCCGCACCGGCGCCGAGCTGCTCGGCCCCGGGCTGCACGCGCTCGCCGAGCGGCACCCCTCGGTCGGGGAGGTCCGGGGCCTGGGCACCTTCTGGGCCCTGGAACTCGTACGGGACCGTGCGACGCGGGAGCCGCTGGTCCCGTACAACGCCGCCGGGGCGGACAACGCGCCCATGGCCGCCTTCGGCGCCGCCTGCAAGAAGGGCGGGCTCTGGCCGCTCCTCGCCGGGAACCGCATCCACGTCGCGCCGCCGTGCAACATCGCCGCCGACGATGTCGCCAAGGGGCTGGAGGTCCTCGACGAGGCCCTCTCGGTGGCGGACGCGCACATGGTCTGACCTGCGTGAATGGAGGGTCGCCCAATCCGTGGGTGCCTGTCTTGGATGTTCCGCGCCATTACGAACACCACGTGAACATGCTGAAATCCGACAGAGCACCTACGGACCGGGATGCACGTCAGTCCCGGGGCGGTCCTCCGTGACCGAACGGCGGGGAGCGGGCCGACCGCTGGACGCCGGGCGTACGGGATCCAGTCAGCCGGACTCCGTGTACCCGAAGGAATACAGCCATGAGCAAGCACGTCCTGGCACAGAACCAGTACGGCAAGGCCGAGAACCGCATCGTCAAGGTCACCCGCAAGGGCAACGACGGTTCCTGGCACGAGATCCGCGACCTCAACGTCTCGGTCGCGCTCCGCGGCGAGTTCCGCGACGTCCACCTCACCGGTGACAACGCCAACTGCCTGCCGACCGACACCACCAAGAACACGGTGTACGCCTTCGGCAAGGAGCACGGCATCGAGTCCCCCGAGGCCTTCGGCATCCTGCTCGCCAAGCACTTCGTCTCCTCGCAGCAGCCGATCCGCGAAGCGCAGATCCGCATCGAGGAGTACGCCTGGGAGCGCATCCCGGTCCCCACGCGCAAGGAGCAGCACTCCTTCGTCCGCAAGGGCCAGGAGGTGCGCACCGCGCAGATCACCTACAGCGAGACGACCGGCCTCCAGGTCATCTCGGGTCTGAAGGACCTGACCGTGATGAACTCGACGAACTCCGAGTTCCACGGCTACATCAAGGACAAGTACACGACCCTCCAGGAGGCGTACGACCGCATCCTGGCGACCAAGGTCACCGCGCGCTGGGCGCACTCGGCGCTGGCCGCGGACGACACCTCCTACGACTGGGACCAGTCGTACAAGAAGGTCCGCAAGAACATGCTGGAAGCCTTCGCGGAGACCTACTCGTACTCCCTGCAGCAGACCCTGAACCAGATGGCCGAGCGGGTGCTCGACAACTGCCCCAAGGTCAACGAGGTGCGCCTCAACCTCCCCAACAAGCACCACTTCCTCGTCGACCTGGAGCCCTTCGGCCTCAAGAACGACAACGAGGTCTACTTCGCGGCGGACCGCATGTACGGCCTCATCGAGGGCACCATCCACCGTGACGGTGTGCAGCCGGTGATCGCGACCTCCGACTGGATCGTCGCCTGACCCGCTGCCACCGCAGCCCAGTTCGGCCCGGACCGCGTCGCGGGGTCCGGGCCGTTCTGCTGCCCGTGGAGTTCCGGCGGCCTACTCCGGCCGGCCCACGAGGAGGTTCCAGCGGCCCGAGCGCCCGGTGAGGGTGGTGACCGACCCCGGCCGCACGTCCAGACGCCAGAAGGCCGCGGCGGGCAGCTCCAGGGCGTGCACCACGGCCGCCCGTACGACGGCCTGTTCGACCTCGGCCCGGTGGGTGGCCGCGGCCAGGCCGTCCAGTTCCGCCCCGACGCGGGCGATCAGCGCCTCCACCGACTCCCCGCCGGGCGGCGCGTAGCGGGGATCCGTCAACCAGGCGTGTACGCCGGCCGGGTCCGCCTCGGCGACCTCGTCCAGGGTCCGGCCCGCCCACTCCCCCGTGTCGAGGCCGCGGAAGCCCTCGTACGCCGGGCACGGCTCCCCGTGGCCGAAGCGAACGGCGGGGGTCTGCGCGGCCTGCGGGGGTCTCACCAACCGGACTCGTACCAAAGGGGTCTTCATAAGGGGAGCGTAAGCGCGGTACGGTCTCGGACGACATAACTAAATGACGACGTACGACGGAAGCATCGGTGAGAATCCGGCACGGTCGCGCCACTGTGAACCCTCCCGGAAGGGGGAGGCAAGTCAGACCCGCCACCGTCGTCGCGAGCACCACTGACCGGGACGCGTGTTCCCTCTGGAGGTTCTGCCATGGCCCACTCCGCCGTGCCCGCTTCGGCTCCTGCCGTCACACCCATTTCGCTCTCCGCGCTCGCCCCCTGGGCGGCCTTCGTCGCCGTCCTCACGCTCGTCCTGCTGTACTTCGTCGGCATCGAACAGGGTGCCACCGCGGTCTTCCAGGGCGAGAACGTCCACGAGTGGCTGCACGACGGACGCCACCTCCTCGGCTTCCCCTGCCACTGATCCCGCCTCTGCCTCCGCAAGGGATCGACAACGTGAACACTCTCTCCCCGCGCGTGCTGCTGGTCCGGGGCATGCTCGCCGGCCTGCTGGCCGGCGTGGCCGCGTTCCTCGTCGCCTACCTCCTCGGTGAGTCCAAGGTCGACGCGGCGATCGCCATCGAGGAGGCCGGCCACCTCGCGGCCGGCCACGACCACGGCGCCGAGGACGCCCCGGTCAGCCGGGCCCTCCAGGCCACGGCCGGCCTCGGCACCGGTGTCCTGCTGTACGGGGTCGCGCTCGGCGGCATCGCCGCGCTCGTCTTCTGCTTCGCCCTGGGCCGTATCGGCCGCTTCGGCCCGCGGGCCACGGCCGCGCTGGTCACCGGGGGTCTGTTCGTCACCGTCACGCTGGTGCCGTTCTTCAAGTACCCCGCCAATCCGCCGGCCGTCGGAGACCCCGACACGGCCGCCCGGCGGACCGCCCTCTACCTCCTGATGATCGCTCTGAGTGCGCTGCTCGCGGCGGGCGCACTGATCGTGGGCCGCAGGCTGGCCCCGAAGCTCGGCAACTGGAACGCATCGGTCGCCGCCGGTGCGGTCTTCGTCCTGACCGTCGGGATCTCGTACGTGGCGCTGCCCGGCATCAACGAGGTGCCGGAGGACTTCCCGGCCGCGCTGATCTGGCAGTTCCGCCTCGCGTCCCTGGCCATCCAGGCGGCACTGTGGACGACTTTCGGCCTCGCCTTCGGGCATCTAGCCGAACGCGCCCTTGTGCCGGCCGCCGCACCCAAGGAGGCTGTTCAGCCGACCAGTTGATGAAGAGGGGGCCGGTGGTACATGCCGACGGCGATACGGGAATGGCGTGGCTGGACGGGCGCGGGCCCGTTCTGGCTGAGCTCGTTCCTGCTGCTCCTGGCCCCCTTCACCGCGATCACGCTGTTCGGCCAGATCGGCGTGATCGCGGCCTTCGCCGCCCTGGGCGGCCTGGCCCGCCACCTCTGGTTCGGCGACTACGGCCACCCGGCCGTCCACCTCGCGGCCGCCCTGATGGGCGTGGCGGCGGCGACCCTGATCGCGGTATGACCGCGCCGGGTGCGCGACCCCGCCACGGCGTTGCCGTCTCACCCGTTCGGGCGTAAGCGCCCCCGGCCCCGGGCCGCCCTGGGCGAACCGCTGTCAGCTGCGAAGACTTCCCCCTCGTGCGACGACACGCCCGTGACGCCCCGTCAGCCCTGCGTGTTTCACGGAGTGCGGACGGGCAGTGGAGGTGTCCACTGCTCACATGACCCGGCCGCACGAGCCGGACAGGAGGGAATCGCATGCCTCGCGCCTCGGGGGAACCGTCCAGCGGTGGCTGGGGGAAGGTGGCCGTCGTTCTGACGGTGGTTCTGCTGGCCACCGGAATCGGTGTGTTGCTCCGCACCGAGGGCGCCAAGCCCGTGGCCTCGGCCACGGACGACGCACTGCCCTCGCGGGCACTGGGGCTGTCCGACCACCGCCGTCTCGTGCGGCAGCTGGAGGAGTCCGGCGAGCACCGCCCCGGCCAGGGCGCCCGCTCGCCCCGGACGGCCGCCGGTCCGCTGCGGGGAGCCGCGCAGCCGCTGCGGGCCGCGCCACCGCTGCGGCTGCGCATCCCGAGCCTGGGCATCGACGTACCGCTGGCGGCCGGCGAGCACGAGGAGGCCTCCTGGGACGCGGGCACTCCGGCACCGGGCGCGGCGGGCACCGCCGTGATCAGCGGATCGGGGCTGCGCCTGACCGGGCTCCAGCGGGGCCGGACCATCGAGATCCCGCGCGCGGACAGCCGTACCGCCGTGTTCACCGTCGTACGGATCTCACCCGGCAAGGCCGGCGGCCGGGAGGACCGGGCCGGGCGGGCCCAACTGCGGCTGATCGGTGGCGAAACCGCCGTGCTCGCCCGGCTGACGGGACAGCGGCGGGGCCGCTGAGCGTCAGCCGTGGGGGGTGAGTTCGTCCCCCGGTCGGGGGCTTCTCGTGATCGGTCCGGGAGTGGCCCGGCGTGGCGGGGCAGACCCCTCGCATGAGCGGGAGGCAGCGCGCACGGACGGCACTGACCAGGGCCCTGACGATGGCCTGCGTCGTGCTGCTGTGCGTGTTCGGTGCCGGTCCGGCGGCCGCGATGGCCGCCGATTCCCGGCCCTCCTCCACCGCGCCCGCCGAGCCGACCGAGGGCCAGAACGACCCCGGCCCCGCCGACCCCGAGGTACGGGCCGCCGTACGGACGGTCCTGCGCGGGGTGCTGCCCGGCGTACGGCGGACACCGCTCCCGGTGTTTCACGTGAAACAGCCGGACCCTGCGCCGTGCGCGCCCCCGTCGGAGACGGCCGAACCGGCGCTGTCCCTGCGGGCGGTGCGGAGTGTGGTCCTGCGCTGCTGAGAAGGCCGAGCAGCGCAGACCCCCACACCCCCTTGAGCACCGTGAGGTTTCGCCATGCCCATCGACCCGTACGCCGCCCTGAACGCCATGCTCCGCGCCGAGGCCGCCCGTTTCACCCCGCCGGTCCGCCGGCCCGATCCGGCGGAGGCGGCGGAGTCCGCCGGGTCGGCCGCGTCCACCGCGTCCGAGTGCGAGCCGGAGAAGGCCGCGCGCCCCGCTCCCGCGGACTCGGCCGCGTAGCCCGGACGTGAAGGGGCACCGGTTCCCGCGCCCCTCGGCAACGGAGAGTGGTCACGTGAGGTTCGACCACGGGGCGCGGGAACCGGCGCCACTGACAGTCTCCGCCGGGCGGCCTACCGGCCGCTTCGGGCAGAGGTACCGGCTCGGCCCGGCCGAAAGTACCGCCGGGCCGGGCCGAAGGTCGCCGCCTCAGTCCTCGCTGGTGTAGTAGCGGTAGAACGCCACGCCGCCGACGCCCAGGGCCACGAAGAAGCCGATCACGGTCGCCCGGAGCACGGACGAGTTGGTGAGGCTGTGCAGGTAGCCCACGGCGATGCCCGCGAAGACCCCGTACGCCGTGGCGTGCAGTTCGCGGTTCATCCGGGGGCCGATGCGGGCCAGGGCGAACATGCAGGCGGCGAAGAGGACGCCGCACAGGATCCCGTAGAAGACGTTTCCGGCGTCGACGGGGCCCATCTGGCGCTTGATGAAGGCGGCCCAGACCCCGTAGACGAGTCCCATGAGCAGGGGCCTGGCGTAGGCGCTCTTGCCGAGGTGGGTCATGTCCGCCATCTGCCGGTGCTGCCGCCGCGGGGCGGTGGGTGCCGCATGTGCCATGACGGGCTCCTCTCTCCCATCATCCAGGGCACACCCGGCGCCCCCGGGCGGCAAGTGGATCACCCGCGCACGGCGACCGCGTCGATCTCGAAGAGCATGCCGGGCAGGGCGAGGGCGGTGCGGAGGTTGGCGAAGGCCTGCTCGCGCACCGGAAGGCCTCCTCGGGCCCCTCGACCGCGGGGGCAAGGGCGACGCGTCATCCACCCGCCCGCAGCAACACCGCTGGCGTGCGGGCCCGTACCGGTTTTCCCTGGTGACGTGCGCACCATCCTGTCGGCGGTTCTCATCGTGCTCGTGGCCCTGCTGGTGCCCGCGAGCGCCATCGCCTACTGGGCCGACCGCGAGCTGGGCGACGCCGACCGCTACACCGCCGCCATGTCCCCCCTCGCCCGCGACCCGGCCGTGCAGGGGGTCGTCGTCACGCAGGTGGGCCGCGCCCTGTCCGACCAGATCGACGCGGGCCCCTTCCAGGTCGGGGTGGACGCCCTGCTCGAAGAGGCCCTGCACTCCTTCGCCGGCACCCCCGCCTACCGCACCGCCTGGGACGCGGCCAACCGCGCCGCCCACGCCGCCTTCCTCGACGCGCTCACCACCGGCCACGGCGACGCCCTCACCATCGACCTCGCACCCGTCATCGACCAGGTCAAAGGGGAACTCGTCGACGACGGCGTGCCCTTCGCCGACCGCATCCCGGTGACGCACTTCTCCGTCAAGGTCATGGAGTACGACAACCTGGGGGCGCTCCGAAGGTGGTTCCGCATGCTCCAAGTCGCCGGCATCTGGCTCCCCGTACTGACCGTGGTCCTGGCCGCGGCGGCCATCGCGGTCGCCGTCCACCGGCGGCGCGCCGTCATGGCCACCGGGCTGGGCCTCGCCATCGGGGCCGGACTGCTGGGGATCGCCGTGGACGTGTGCCGCCGGCTCGCCCTCGACGATCTGCCCGCCGACATCGACCGGCGGGCCGCCGGAGCCGTGTACGACGCGCTCACCTCGTTCCTGCGCACCACCGCCTGGGTGGTGCTGGCCATCGGCCTCGCCGCCGCGCTCGGCGCCTGGCTGATGGGCCGACTGCGCCGCACCCCATAAGCTCGGAAGGTACCAACGCACGCGGAACGACGCAGAACGACGCAGAAGAACGCAGAACGCAGAAGAACCGATTCCCAAACGGCGGCACGGAAGCGGAATGAGCACCGAACAGATACCGTCCGGGCGAAGCGGGAACCATCCGCTGGCGCCGCCCGCCTGGCTGCTGCAAGGACTGCGGCCCAGCACCGCGCCGATCCCCTGGGCCGCCGTACTGCGCGCGGCGGTGGCACTGGCCGCGCCCCTCGCCGTCGGATTCGCCCTGAACGAGCCCGAGTACGGTGCGCTCGTCTCGATGGGCGCCCTCTCCGGGGTCATCGGCGACACCGCCGACGCCTACCGGATGCGGATCCTCAACATCGCCGTCCCCCAGCTCTTCGGCGCCGTCGGCGTCGCGCTGGGCACCCTGGTCTTCGGGCACGGCTGGCTCGCGGTCGGCGCCCTCACCCTCATCGCCCTGATCTCCGGGATGATCTCCTCCATCGGCACGGTGGCCTCCGTGTCCGGGCTGCTGTTCCTCCTCAACGCCGTGGTCGGGGCCGGGCTCCCGCTGCCCCGCCCCTGGTGGACGGCCCCCCTGCTGCTGACCGCGGGCGGGCTGTTCGTCCTCGTCCTCACCCTGCTCGGCTGGCCGCTGCGCGGCCGGCAGCCCGAGCGCGCCGCCGTCGCCGCCACCTACCGGGCTCTGGCCGACACCCTGGAGGCCGCCGGCGGCCCCGCCTACGAGGAACGCCGCCACCAGGTCACCCAGGCGCTGAACCAGGCCTACGACCTGGTGCTCGGCCGGCGGGCCCGGGTGCACGGCCGCAATCCCTCCCTGGTGCGGATGCTGGCCCAGCTCAACGTGGTGATCCCGCTGGTGGAGGCGGCTCCCGCCGCGCACCTGCGCGGCCGGCCGCTGCCGCCGCAGATCCCGGCGGCCGTACGGGACCTGGCGACCGCCGTCGAGGAGGGCCGCACCGGTACCCCCGTCCTGGACCTGCCCGCACCGCACACGCCGGCCGAGCGGGCCGTCGACTCGGCCCTGCGGCACGCGGCGACGATCGTGCACCTCGCCGAACCCGACCCCTACAACGTCGACGACCGGCTCGGCCGGCCCGCCGCCCTGCGGGTCCGGGCCCGGCGCGCGGTGCGGGACATGATGATGTCCGGGGCCTCCTGGCGGTACGGGCTGCGCCTGGCCCTGTGCATCGGCCTGGCCCAGTCCCTCGTCTCCCTCGTCGAGGTCGAGCGGTCCTACTGGGTCGCGCTGACCGTCACCTTCGTCCTCAAGCCCGACTTCGGCTCGGTGTTCTCCCGGGCCGTGCTGCGCGCACTGGGCACCGCGGCCGGGCTGGTCATCGCCGCCGCGGTGCTGTCCGAGGTACCGCGCGGCTGGTGGGACGTGCCGGTGATGATGCTCCTGGCCGCCCTGATCCCCGCCTTCTCCGCCAAGGGGTACGCCTTCCAGACCGCGGCGATCACCCCGGTGATCCTGCTCCTCTCGGACCTCCTCAACCACCAGGGCTTCGACCTGATCCGTCCCCGGCTGCTGGACAGCCTCATCGGCTGCGCCATCACCCTCCTCGCGGGCTACCTGCTGTGGCCCGAGAGCTGGCACACGCGGATCGGGGACCGGCTCGCGGACACCGTGGAGGACGCGGCGCGGTACGTGGAGCGGGCGTTCGGCGCCGATCCGGAGACGGAGGCGGAGCTGCGTGCGGCCCGCGTGGCCCGGCTGGCCGCGAGGCGGCGGATCTACCGCGACCTCTCGGGGGTGCGCAGCGAGTTCCAGCGGGCGCTGACCGAGCCGCCGCCCACGGGGGCGCGGGCGGCGGCGTGGTGGCCGCTGGTGGTCGCCGTCGAGCGGATCGTCGACGCGACCACCGCCGCCCGCGTCCGCGTCAACCACGGCGCCGACCCGCCCTCCGCGGCGGAGGTCGCCTCCGTCACCGCCCAGCTCCGCGGCCTGGCGGAGGCGGTCCGCACCAGCACCACCCCCGCCGGCGCGCCGGCGCCGTCCCCCTCCGCCACCTCCGGCGTCCTCTCCCCGCTCCGCCAGGAGGTGACGGCGGCCCAGGCCCTGGCCCACCCGACCTGACGGGACTGCGCTCCGGACCCCGCGGCGGCCGTCGCCCGGATGGGTCTGGGGTCGCGCCCCCGCCGCGGGAGCGGGGGAGCATCGGAGCATGCGCATGCGCAGCCCCCGGCCCCTGGCCGGAACCGCCCTCGCCGTCGCCCTCGTGGCAGCGACCGGCTGCGCCGACGTCCAGGGCCTGCGCAGCCAAGGCGACCTCGGCACCGTGCACGCCCCCCAGAGCCTGTGGAAGGACATCCGCCCCGCCCCGCCCGACCCAGGACAGAAACCCGGCACCGCCGCCGTCATCCCGGGCCTCCCCAAGGTCGCCAACCTCAGCATGCGCGGCGTGCGGGCCGTGGACGTCCTGCGCGCCGACGTCACCGCCGCCGTCGCCCAGGACCGCGGCACCGGCCGCCTCGTCGACCCCCGCGCCGTCCAGCGGATCGCGCTCTGCACACAGGCTGTGGACGGCGGCCCCGACTGCCCGGTGCGCCCCGGCGTCCTGCACGACCTGACCGGCAACGGCAGGGAGGAGCTGATCACCGCCCTCGACATCGACGGCCGCCTCAGCGAGCTGCGCGTCTACACCGTCCAGGACGACGGCTCCATCGCCCGCGTCCTGTCCCGCCGCGCGGTCCTGGAGGGCGTGGAGGTGGCCGCCGAGCACCTGGCGGTCCGCGAGCCCACCTCCAACCCCACGTACGTCGCCGTCTCCGACTACGTCTGGGACCCGAAGGCCGGGATCATGAACCTCTCCCAGCTCACCCTGGACGACTGCCCCGCCCTCTCGGACACCTCCGCCACCGGGCACGGGCCGCGATGCGCGCGCTGAGCAGCCTGCGCTGGAAGATCGCCCTGACCACCACCCTGGTCTGCTGCGCGGTCGCCGCCGCCCTGGGGATCCTCGTCCACAACGTGGTCGCCCGGCAGATCGTCGGAGAGGTCCGCAGCAAGGTGAACACCGAACTCGACCACGCCCTCGGCCACTACGAGTACGGCACCACGCACGGCGACGTGAACATCGCCCTCGATCCGCCCGACCTCCCCCGCCCCCTGCGCGACCTGGTCGCCCGCGGCGACACCGGCAGCATGGTCGGCGAGCACGGAGGCAAGCCCGTCATGTGGGCGGCCGCCCCCGCCGACCGGACGGCCCTCGCGGTCTGGATCCCGTACGAGAACACCCGCGACCGGCTGCGGGACATCGACACCGCGATCCTGGCCTCCTCGGCGCTCGCGGCCGGAGTGGTGGCCCTGGCGGGCCTGTTCCTCGCCAACCGGATCAGCCGGCGGCTCGCGACCACGGCCGCCGTGGCCCGCCGGATCAGCGCCGGGGACCTCGACGCCCGCGTGGACTTCCCCGCCGACGGCGGCATCGAGGACACCCGGCCCGCCCGTTCCCGGGACGAGGTACGGGACGTGGCGCAGGCACTGGACTCGATGGCCGGGTCCCTCCAGGACCGGCTGGAGGCCGAGAAGCGCTTCACGGCGGACGTCGCGCACGAGCTGCGCACCCCGCTCACGGGCTCGCTGGCCGCGGCCGCGCTGCTGCCTGAGGGCCGCCCCAAAGAGATGATCAAGGACCGGCTGGACGCCCTGCACCTGCTCACCGAGGACCTGCTGGAGATCTCCCGGCTGGACTCGGGCGTCGAACGGGCCGACCTGGCCCGGGTGGAGCTCGGCCGGGCCGTACAACGGGCGGTCGCCGGGACGGGACTGGCCGCCGAGGTCACGGTGGTCCGGGACGCGACGGTGCTCACCGACCGGCGCCGGCTGGACCGGATCCTGGCCAACCTGCTGGCCAACTCGCACAAGCACGGCCGGCCGCCCGTCGAGGTGACCGTGGAGGGCCCGCTGATCGTGGTCCGCGACCACGGGCCCGGCTATCCGCCCGAGCTGATCGAGCAGGGCCCGCAGCGGTTCCGCACCGGCGATCCCGGCCGGGGACGCGGCCACGGCCTGGGGCTGACGATCGTGGCCGGCCAGGCGGCGGTGCTGGAGATCGCGTTGAGCTTCACCAACGCCCCCGACGGGGGCGCGGTGACCACCCTCCGGCTCCCCGTCGGCAGGCTCCACGCCTGAGGGGCATGTTTCACGTGAAACATGCCCCTCAGGTCAACTCGGGCTCAACCGGTCCGGTCAGACACCGATGTTGCGGCCGTCCTTGCGCCAGACGGACACGACCGCCGGGCGGACGATCTTGCCGGGGCCGTCGGGCCACACCGACTGCGGCTTCTCGACGGACGCGCGGTCGATCTCGCCCGGGTGCTGGACGGCGACCAGGACGCGCTTGTCCTGGACCAGCGGGCCGCAGGTCTCCGCGCCGCGCGGCACGGTCAGGAACTGCTTCAGCTCACCGCGGCGCTCACCGGCGGTCGCGACGCCGAACAGGCCGTCGTGGGAGCCGAGCTGGTTGCCGTCCGTGGAGATCCACAGGTTGCCGTGCGGGTCGAAGGTCACGTTGTCCGGGCAGGAGATCGGGCTGACCTTGTCCTTCGGGAAGCCCGCGAAGTAGGTCGCCGGGTCCTTCGGGTCACCGGCGACCAGGAAGAGGCGCCAGGCAAAACCGTCGCCGGCCGGGTCGTCGAAGTTCTCGGCGAGCTCCAGGATCTGGCCGTGCTTGTTCAGGTTGCGCGGGTTGGCCTCGTCCGCCCCGGCCTTGCCGGGCTTGCCGCGGTCGGCGTTGTTCGTCAGCACGACGTAGACGCGGCCGGTGCGCGGGGAGGGCTCGATGTCCTCGGGGCGGTCCATCTTGGTGGCGCCCACCTTGTCGGCGGCCTGGCGCGTGAAGACGTAGACCTCCTCGGCGGTCATGCCCTCGACGTGCGAGACGTTGCCGGACGCCGAGGCGGTGGCCAGCTTGATCCACACGCCGGAGCCGTCGAACTCGCCGTCGGAGGGGAGCTTGCCGGAGCCGTCGATCTCGGCGGCCGGGGCGTCACCGGTGAGCTTGGCGACGTAGAGGGTGCCCTCGTCGAGCAGCGTGAGGTTGTGCTCCTTCGCCGCGCGTGAGTTGCCCTTCTTCATCTGCTTCGAGGAGACGAACTTGTAGAAGTAGTCGAAGCGCTCGTCGTCGCCCATGTAGACGACGGGGCGGCCGTCCTCGGTCAGGCGGGGCTGGGCGCCCTCGTGCTTGAAGCGGCCGAGCGCGGTGCGCTTGCGCGGGGTGGAGTTCGGGTCGTACGGGTCGAGCTCGACGACCCAGCCGAAGCGGTTGACCTCGTTGGGCTCCTGCGTGACGTCGAAGCGCTTGTCGAACCGCTCCCACTTGCGCTCGGTCTCGCCGGTGGTCACGCCGTAGCGCTTCAGGCGGGCGGCCTGGACCGGGTCGGTGACCTTGCCGGCGTTGGCGAAGTACTGGTTGATGTTCTCCTCGCCGTGGAGGGTGGTGCCCCACGGGGTGGTGCCGCCGGAGCAGTTGTTGAGCGTGCCGAGGACCTTGGTGCCGGTCGAGTCGGCGGAGGTCTTCAGCAGGGCGCTGCCCGCGGCCGGGCCGGTCAGCCTGAACTCGCTGGTGGCGGTGAGGCGGCGGTTGAGCTGGTGGCGGGTGACCGCGGTCAGCTTGCCGCTGCGGTGGTCCTCCTGGACGACGACGACACCGAGGCCGTGCGCGGCCCAGGCGATCTCGACCTGCTCGCGGGTCGGGTTGGCCGGGTCGTAGCCCTTGAACATGAGGTTCTCGTCCGTGTACTCGTGGTTGGCCACGAGCAGCTGCTGGCGCTCGTACTCGCCGCCGAGCGGGAGCAGGCTCAGGAAGTCGTTGTTGTACCCGAACTGACCGGCCTGGGCGGCGGCGCTCTGCTTGTCGGAGTTGAAGGCCGGAGCACCCTTGACGATCGGGTCGCCCCACCGGATGACCACGTTCTGGTCGTGACCCTCGGGGACGGTGACCTTGTCGTCGGTGTTCGGCGCGATGGCCTTGAAGCGCAGACCGCGGGCGGCCTCGCCGCTCTTGCCGGCGGCCTCGGCCTCGCCGGCCGGGGTGGCGTTGGCGGTCTGGCCGGGGCCGCTGAGGGCGACGGCGGTACCGGCCGCGGTGGCGACCGTCACGACGGCGGCGGTACGCAGCATCGAGCGGCGGGAGTAGGCGCGGGCTATGACATCGCCCACGTACTCGTTGTCGCTGGTGTTCGGCACCTCGTGGAAGCAGGCGTCGCCACAGCGGTAGCGGCAGGTGAGAGCGGAACGGCCGCCCCCATGCGGGTTGCCGATGAGCGGCAGGAGCTTGCGCACGAGTGTCCTCCGAGTAGCTGCATGAGCGCCGACAACGTGTCGGAATCGATCCAGCGCGACGGTAGGCCCGGGTTGCGCCGGGGCGGCGGCGGAGGGATGAACGCACGATGAACCCGGCACGTCGGAGGGGCAGTTCGGTGGGCGGTGCGGGTGGGGTGGACGGCCGGACGCCACGAAAGGCGCCCCTGCCGAAGTTCCAGCCGGGCGGCCGATAACCTTACGTGTCCACTCTGGGCAGGGATCATCCGCGCAGCACGGACAAATGACGCACGCACTCATGCGAAAGGCCTGGCCCATGGGTATTCGGAGCTTGTTGCGCAAGGTGTTCGGACGGTCGGCGGATTCCGTTCCGGAGACGTCGGACGCCCCTTCTGCGGCCCTGCCGAGCCAGACGGAACGCACCCCGCTGGACGCGGCGGCCGAGCTGGTGGCGGCGTCCTTCGACAACCCCACCGTTCCGCCGCAGTCCACGCCGCGGGACCGCGAACCCGGTACGGTCCTCACGGCCCCGGCCCCCGACCCGGCCCCGGCACCGGCCGCGGACCCCACGGTCCCGGAAGCCCGTCGCCCCGTCCCGGCGACCCCCGCACCGGAGCCCGAGCCCGCGGCCGCGGCCCCCGAGGCCGAGCCGGAGGCACAGCCCGAGGCCGTCGAGGCCGAGGTCGCCGCCCCGGAGCCGGAGCCGGTGGCCGCCGAGGCAGAGGCTCCTGCCGAGGACGCCGAGGCCGAGGCCCCGGCCCCGACGCCGGTGGCCGCCGAGGCGGAGACTCCTGCCGAGGACGTCGAGCCCGAGCCCGTGGCCGTGGCCGCCGAGGCCCCCGCGCCGGAGGTGCAGGACGAGCCCGAGGTGGAGCTCGTCACCGCCGCCGAGCCGGAGCCCGTGGTGGCCGAGGCCCCGGCGGAGCCGGAGCCCGAGCCCGAGCCGGAGCCGGTGGCCGCCGAGGCCGATGCCGCCCCCGCGGCGGAACCGGAGCCGGAGCTCGCGGAGCCGGAGGGGCCCGCGCACAGCGCCGCGGGCGTTCGGCGGCGGGCGCCCGGCGTGGCCGGGCCCTACAAGGCCGCCGGGCAGGTACTGCGGGGCAAGGGGAAGGCCGGGGCGCGCGCCAAGGTGTACCTCGTGCTGGACCGGTCCGGCTCGATGCGCGGCTTCTACAAGGACGGCAGTGCCCAGCACCTCGCCGATCACGCCCTCGCCCTCGCCGCCCACCTCGACGACGCGGCGACCGTGCACACGGTGTTCTTCTCCACCGAGGTGGACGGGACCGCCGAACTGACCCTGGACGACCACGAGGGCTGGGTCGAGGCCCGGCACGCCGAGCTCGGCCGCATGGGCCGCACCAGCTACCACGTGGCCGTCGAGGCCGTCGTCGAGCGCTACCAGAAGGACGGCGGCGAGGGCCCGGCCCTGGTCGTCTTCCAGACGGACGGCGCCCCCGACAACCGCCAGCCGGCCCGCCAGGCGATCACCGACGCGGCCACCGCCGCCCCCGGCATCCACTGGCAGTTCGTGGCGTTCGGCGACCACGACTCCAAGGCCTTCGACTTCCTGCGCAAGCTGGACGCCGAGAACGCCGGCTTCTTCCACGCCGGCCCGGCCCCCGCGGAGCTGACCTCCGCCGCGCTCCTCAAGGGCATCCTCGAGCGCTTCTGAGCAGGGAAAAGCGGAAGGGCCCGGGATCGAGGATCCCGGGCCCTCCCGCCGTCCGTGTGGCTCGCGCCTAGCGCGCGGCGTCCGGGTGGACGGCCTCGGCGATCGGCTTCGCGTCCGCCGCCTTCGTCTCCACCGGCTTGCGCAGCGCGATGTTCAGCTCCCGCAGACGGGTCTCCTCCAGCACCGTCGGCGCGCCCATCATCAGGTCCTGCGCGTTGCCGTTCAGCGGGAAGGCGATGGTCTCGCGGATGTTCGGCTCGTCGGCCAGCAGCATGACCATGCGGTCCACGCCCGGGGCGATGCCGCCGTGCGGCGGGGCGCCGAGGCGGAACGCGCGCAGCATGCCCGCGAACTCCCGCTCGACCGTCTCGGCCTCGTAGCCGGCGATCTCGAAGGCCTTCAGCATGACCTCGGGCTCGTGGTTGCGGATGGCACCCGACGACAGCTCGATGCCGTTGCAGACGATGTCGTACTGCCACGCCAGGATGTCGAGCGGGTCCTTCTCCTCCAGGTCCTTCATGCCGCCCTGGGGCATGGAGAAGGGGTTGTGCGAGAAGTCGATCTTGCCGGTCTCCTCGTCCTTCTCGTACATCGGGAAGTCGACGATCCAGCAGAAGCGGAAGACGTTCTCCTCGAAGTGGCCGGCGCGCTTGGCGGCCTCGACCCGGACCGGGCCCATGATCTTGGAGACCTCGTCGAACTCGCCCGCGCCGAAGAAGACGGCGTGGCCGGGGACCAGGCCCAGGCGCTCGGTGAGGACCTTGACGTTCTCCTCGGTGAGGAACTTGGCGATCGGGCCGGTCAGGGCACCGTCCTCGCCGACGCGGACCCAGGCCAGGCCCTTGGCGCCCAGCGACACCGCGAAGTCGCCCAGCCCGTCGAAGAACTTGCGCGGCTGCGCGGCGGTGTCCGGGACGGCCAGGGCACGCACGTGCTTGCCGGCGAACGCCTTGAACTCCGAGCCCTCGAAGACGTCGGTGATGTCGACGAGCTCCAGCTTGGCGCGCAGGTCGGGCTTGTCGTTGCCGTACTTCAGCATCGACTCGCGGAACGGGATCCGCGGGAACGGCGAGGTGACCTCGCGGCCCTTGCCGAACTCGGTGAAGATCTCCGTCATCAGCCGCTCGATGGGCTGGAAGACGTCCTCCTGCTCGACGAAGGACATCTCGACGTCGAGCTGGTAGAACTCGCCCGGCGAGCGGTCGGCGCGGGCGTCCTCGTCGCGGAAGCAGGGCGCGATCTGGAAGTACCGGTCGAAGCCGGAGATCATCAGCAGCTGCTTGAACTGCTGCGGGGCCTGCGGCAGGGCGTAGAACTTGCCCGGGTTCAGGCGGGACGGGACGACGAAGTCACGGGCGCCCTCGGGGGAGGTCGCGGTGAGGATCGGGGTCGCCATCTCGTTGAAGCCGAGGGCCACCATCTTCGAGCGGATGGAGGCGATCACGGCCGAGCGCAGCATGATGTTGCGGTGCATGCGCTCGCGGCGCAGGTCGAGGAAGCGGTACTCCAGGCGCCGCTCCTCGTTCACACCATCGTCGGTGTTGATGGTGAAGGGCAGCGGGGCGGCCGCGCCGAGCACCTCGACCTCGGCGGCCTCGATCTCGATCTCACCGGTGGGCAGCTCGGGGTTGATGTTCTCGGCGCCGCGCGAGACGACCTTGCCGTCGACCCGGACCACCGTCTCCTTGGAGAGCTTGTCCAGGGCCTCGGCGGCCGGGGTGCCGGGCCGGGCGACCAGCTGCGTGATGCCGTAGTGGTCGCGCAGATCGATGAAGAGGATGCCGCCCAGGTCTCGACGATTGTGCAGCCAGCCGCTCAGCCGGACGTCGGTGCCGACGTCAGAGGCGCGGAGCTCGCCGCAGGTGTGGGACCTGTACCGATGCATCAGTCATCCAGTTCTTCGCGATACCAGGGTGGATTCAACCGTCCCAAGGTTACCGTCCGGGCGGAGCACCGCGCTGGCACGCCCGGAGCGGGCGCCGAACAGGCACGTCGGTGGGATGACCTGTAAAGATGACCGGGTGCGCACCGAGGACGTCCTGACCGCCATCGCGACGGGCCTGTGGCGATGGGACAACGCCTCCGGGACGGTCACCCTCGACAGCGAGGCCGCCCGGCTCCTCGGGCTGCCCGCGGAGCCCGTGGTGCTCCCGGAGGTCGCCGTGCGGTCGCGGTTCCACCCGGTCGACTGGAACGAGATCAACGGCATCGTCAACCTGGCCGTCGCCGAGGACACGCTCGCCGAGGCCCGGCTGCGGATCATGGACGAGGACGGGCGCGTCCTGCGGACCGTGCGCAGCCGCTCGAAGCCGCTGGAGAACCGCGCGCCCGACGGCCGCCTCGACTACGAGCTGATCGGCACCATCCAGGAGATCGCCGAGCCGCAGCCCGGCACCACGGCCGCGCACACCCCGATCACCGGCGACTGGCGGCGCTCCCGCGAGGCCTTCCTGCTCGACGCGGGGCGGGCGCTGGCGGAGGCCCGTTCGACGGCGGAGGTGCTGCGGGTCGCGGCCTCGCTGTCGATGCCCGGTTTCAACCCGGACGGGCTGGCCGTCTTCGGGGTGTCCGGGGACCGGCTGTCGATCATCGGGCACCACGGGCACGACGCCGGGGACGAGAGCCCCTTCGCGGACATGCGGCTGGAGACGGACTACCCGGCCGCGGAGGTCGTCCGTACGGGCCGGGCGATCTACCTCCCCAGCCCCGAGGACTACAAACGGCGTTTTCCGGTCACCTGGCCGCTCGCCCAGCGCTTCGGGCGGGTCTCCTGGGCCTTCCTGCCCCTGATCGTGGCCGGGCGGACGATGGGGGCCTGGATGGCCGCCTTCAAGCACCCGGTGTCCTTCTCCCCCGACGAGCGGTCCGTCCTGACGACCGTGGCCCGGATGCTGGCCCAGGCGCTCCAGCGCGCGGGCGTGGCCGAAAGCGAGCGGGAACTCACCACCGGCCTCCAGCGGTCGATGATGCCGCAGCTCGGCCCCGAGATCCCCGGCATGCAGATCGCGGCCCGGTACGTCCCGACCGGCGGCGGGCTCCAGGTCGGCGGCGACTGGTACGACATGATCCCGCTGCCCTCGGGACGGTTCGCCCTGGTCATCGGCGACGTACAGGGCCACGACGTGCGCGCCGCCGGGCTGATGGGCCAGCTGCGGATCGCGGTACGGGCGTACGCCTCGGAGGGCCACCGCCCCGACGCCGTGCTCTCCCGCGCCTCCCGCTTCCTGGCCGGCATCACCGATTCGTACGAGGACGCGGACGACCCGAGCCCGCGGTTCGCGACCTGCC
Source organism: Streptomyces sp. NPDC057010 (assembly GCF_042673805.1). Lineage (NCBI taxonomy): Bacteria > Bacillati > Actinomycetota > Actinomycetes > Kitasatosporales > Streptomycetaceae > Streptomyces > Streptomyces sp. NPDC057010. Next base: position 92,552 of record NZ_JBHUSC010000002.1, read on the forward strand.
TCTACGTGGAGTGCGACCCCCGGACCGGCATGCTGGAGGTGGCCCGCGCCGGCCACCCCGACCCCGCGATCCGCATGACGGACGGCACCGTCCTGATGCGCCCCACCGCGGGCGGCCTCCCCCTCGGGATCGTCCCCGACACCGACTACCCCACCACCCGGTTCACCCTGGAACCCGGCGAAACGATGATGCTGTGCACCGACGGGCTCATCGAGACCGGCGGGCACGACCTGGACACCGGCTGGGCGCGGCTGCGCGCCATCCTGGAGTCCGAGCCGGAGGAGTCCGCCGCCGGCGCGGAGCCCGGGCACCTGGAACGGCTGGCCGACCTGCTGGTCCAGGCCGTCCACGGGCCGTCCTCGCACCACACCACCGGCCCGCTGGCCGACCGCCGCGAGGACGACATAGCCGTGGTGCTGCTGTGCCGCGAGGGCGAGGGCTGCGGCTGCGGCACCCCGCTGCACCCGGCCCGGCCGGCCCGCCGCACGATGCTGACGGTGGCCCAGGCCGAGCCCGAGCGGATCGCGGGCGCGCGCCGGCACATCCGGGAGCTGCTGCACGACTGGGCCGACGAGGAGCAGGTGGACTCGGCGGTGCTGATGGTCTCCGAGATGGTGACGAACGTACTGATGCACACCGACGGCGACGCGCTGCTGGTCGCGGAGGCCGTGGGCGAGCTGGGCGCGCGCCGGCTGCGCATCGAGGTCGCGGACGCGAGCGACGAGCTCCCGCACAAGCGGCACCCGGGCGAGATGGCCTCCAGCGGTCGCGGGGTGCTGCTGATGGAGATGCTGGCCGACACCTGGGGCGTGGACCCGCAGGGCGAGGGCAAGTCCATCTGGTTCGAGCTACGCGAACAGTCGAAGCCGTAGACCTCGGGCGGCCGGCAGGCGAATCCAGCCCCGCCGGCGTTTGAGGCGCGGGATCCGGGGCGGAGCCCCGGCCACGGCGCCGCACGCGACTTGGCGTCAGGGCGGCTCGCGGGCCGCGTGGTTGGATGGCCGCATGCCGAACTACCCGCTTCCCGAGCCCGTGCGCCGGCTGGCCGCCTGGTGCGTCGTCTTCCTGCTGGTCACCGGGGTGGTCGCGGTGCTGGTCTGGCTGTGCGCCACCTTCAAGACCGCCGTCACGCCCGTTCTGCTCGCCCTGCTGGGGACGGCCCTCCTCGGGCCCATGCACCGGCGCCTGATCCGCATGAGGGTGAACCGCTCCGTCGCCGCCGCGCTCACCTGCCTCGCCGTCGTGGCGGTCGTCGGCGGGGCCTCGTACGTCGTCGTCGCCGCGCTCATCGACACCGGCGACCAGATCGTCGCCTCCCTCAAGCGGGCCGGGCAGGACCTCGCCGAGCACTTCGGGGCGGCCGGCACCTCCCTGGAGGACCTCGCCGCCAACGCCAAGGAGCTGCTGGCCAAGTTCGGCGGCACGGCCGCCTCCGGCGTCATCACCGGCCTCAGCGTGGTCGGCGAGATGATCGCCACCGCCGTCCTCGCGCTGCTGCTGATCTTCTTCTTCCTGCGGGACTCCGACCGCGCCGCCGGCACCCTGCGCTCGCTCGCGCCGCAGGCCACCGGGGACGCCCTGGAGGCCATGGCCCGCCGCGCCTTCGAGGCCGTCGAGGGGTTCATGCGCGGCACCACCTTCATCGCCGCCATCGACGCCGTCTGCATCACCATCGGCCTGCTGGTGCTGCGCGTGCCCGGCGCGGTCGGGCTCGGCGCGCTCGTCTTCGTCGGCGCCTACATCCCGTACCTCGGCGCCTTCATCTCCGGCGCCGTCGCCGTCCTCGTCGCCTTCGCCGACCGCGGCTGGGCCATCGGGCTGTGGGCGCTGGGCGTGGTGCTCGCCGTACAGGTGCTGGAGGGGCACGTGCTCCAGCCGATGATCCAGAGCCGGACCGTGCAGATGCACCCGGCCGTGGTCATGCTGGCCATCACCGCCGGGGCCGGGGTCGCCGGGATCCTGGGGATGCTGCTGGCCGTGCCGCTGACCGCCGCGGCCTTCGGCATCGTGTCGGAGCTGCGGATGCGGTACGCCGCCCAAGCGGGGCCCGGGCCCGTGGGCCCCGCCTAGAGCGTCCTCGCCGTGGCCGTCAGTCCTCGTCGGCCTCGCCCGTGCCCCGGTGGCCCAGGCCGGTCCGCGCGGTCGTCGGGATGGTGCCCAGCCGGCCCGCCTGGAAGTCGTCGAAGGCCTGCTGGAGCTCGTGCCGGCTGTTCATGACGAACGGCCCGTAGTGCGCCATCGGCTCCCGGATCGGGCGGCCGCCGAGGAGCACGACCTCCAGGTCCGGGGCGTTGGAGTCCTGGGACTCGTCCGCCCGCAGCGTGATCGAGCCGCCCTCGCCGAAGACGGCCGTCTGCCCGGTGTGGATGGGCCGGCGGTCCGCGCCGACCGAGCCGCGGCCGGCCAGTACGTACGCGAGGGCGTTGAAGTCCTCGCGCCACGGCAGGGTGATCTGCGCACCCGGGGTGACGGTCGCGTGGATCATCGTGATCGGGGTGTGGGTGATGCCCGGGCCCTGGTGCCCGTCCAGCTCGCCGGCGATCACGCGGAGCAGGGAGCCGCCGTCCGGGGTGGACAGCAGCTGGACCTGGCCGCCGCCGATGTCCTGGTAGCGCGGGGGCATCATCTTGTCGGACGCCGGGAGGTTCACCCACAGCTGCAGGCCGTGGAAGAGCCCGCCGGACACGACGAGGGCCTCCGGCGGGGCCTCGATGTGCAGGAGGCCCGAACCGGCGGTCATCCACTGGGTGTCACCGCCGTTGATGACTCCGCCGCCGCCGTTGCTGTCCTGGTGGACGAAGGTTCCGTCGATCAGGTACGTGACGGTCTCGAAGCCGCGGTGGGGGTGCCAGGGGGTGCCCTTGGGCTCGCCCGGCGCGTACTCCACCTCGCCCATCTGGTCCATCATGATGAACGGGTCGAGGTACTGGTAGTTGATCCCCGCGAACGCGCGGCGCACCGGGAATCCCTCGCCCTCGAACCCACCGGGAGCGGTGGTGACGGCCAGCACCTTGCGCGGCACGGCCGCCTGCGGCTCCGCCACGCGGGGGAGCGCCAACGGGTTCTCAACAGTCACTGCGGGCATGGTCAGGACCTCCTTCTGCTCCGAGTTTAGTTGAAACTCGAACTTTCTGCCACACCGCACAGAACAGAAGGGGCCCCGGGAGAATTCCCCCGGGGCCCCGATGTGCCTGATCTGCGGTTACGGCGTGACGACGACCGAGTTGATCGGCGTGAGGTCCACCCACCACAGGTCGTCCTGGTTCATCGTGTAACAGGTCCCCGTGCCGTTCCAGCCGGTGCAGAGCTTGAACTTCCAGCCCTCGGTCTGGTTGTTCTTCACGTAGTGCCAGTTCACCTGGCCGCTCAGGTTGTAGGCCCCCCGGTTCCGGTACTGGTGGGTGGGGCCGGTACCGAGGGCGGCGCCCGCTCCCCATATGCACGCGTTGCCGGACCGGCAGCCGTAGAAGTCCTGGTCCGACGCGGACGCCGGCGAGGCCGCCAGGACCCCCGTGCCCAGCGCCATCACCCCCGTGGCCGCGACCGCCGCGAGCTTCGTGCGCATCGACGTACGTGACATCGCAGTCTCCCTCTCAGTAGGAGCGGGCTTCCCCCCGCACCACCGATACTCGGCAGCCGCCGGCACGGGCGCGATGCTTTCGGTCGTCGCCGAAACGTTCGGCCGCCGGGGCAGCCGCCGGAACGTTCAGCCGCCGCTGTGCAGCAGGTCCACGCCCAGCCCCGTCACCGAGTGCAGGACCGCCTTGCCGTCCCGCCGGGTGGTGATCAGGCCGGCCGCGCGCAGCGTGCGGGTGTGCTCCGAGACCGACGGGAGGCTGATGTCGAGGTCCCGGGCCAGCTCGCTGGTGGTGCGCTGCTGGACCAGCAGCTGGAGCACGGCCGCCCGGGTGCGGCCGAGCAGCGCGTCGAGCGGACCCTCCGCCGGGCTCCGGGTGACCAGCGGGAGCGGGGTCAGCGCCGGGTACATCAGCAGGTACGCGCCCGCCGTCCCCTCCGGACCCTCCGCCACCAGCGGGCGGCCGGTCCAGAACGGCGAGGGCATCAGCGTCAGCCCGCGCCCGCCGAGCCGGACCTCGTAGTCGGGCTTCACGTCGACCTCGAAGGCGCTCCCCGACCAGGCCGCCGCCGGGTGCGTGCTCGCCAGGCACGCCTTGATGCCGTGGGCGGCCAGCAGCCGGGCGCGCCACGCCACGTCGGCCTGGAAGGACTGCCGGATGCGCGGCCACTCCGGGGCGGCGAGCACCTCGTACGCGGACCGGATCGCGCCGTCGAGCTGGTCCCACGCCTCGCGGTCCTGCCTCCACAGCGCGCGCAGCCAGGAGGCGGAGCCGGGGGCCCTGGCGGCGGTGCGCCCCAGCTGCTCGGGAGTGAGCAGCGGGCCCGCCTCCCGTACGGCGGCCAGCCCCTCCTCCAGGGTGCGCGAGTAGGGCTCCACGAACTGCGGGTTGTCCCCGTCCGGGCGCAGCAGGTCCAGCAGCGGCCGCACGCGGGCGCCCGGCAGCTCCCGGGCCGCGTGACCGCGCCAGCGGCCGAAAATCGCCTGCTCGTCCCGGCGCTGGCTGGCGACGAGGGCCATGGCCAGCTCCACCAACGGCAGCGGCTCGCTCGCGAAGGTGACGTTCAACAGGTCCTCGGTCGTGAAGTGCACCCTCAGCATCTCGACCGCCCCCCGTCGGATCCCCCGTCAGACCTCGGCCGGAGGCTCAGCCGTACATGCGGCGCATCGCGAAGTCGACCATCTGCTCGACCGCCTTCGCGTCGAAGACCATCCGGTGGTCGCCCTCCATGTCGAGGACGAACCCGTACCCGGTCGGCAGCAGGTCGATCACCTCCGCGCCGGTGATCACGAAGTACTTGGACTCCTTGCCGGCGTACCGGCGCAGCTCCTTGAGCGTGGTGAACATGGGGATGACCGGCTGCTGCGTGTTGTGCAGCGCCAGGAAGCCCGGGGTGTCGCCGCGCGGGCAGTAGACCTTCGAGGTGGCGAAGATCTGCTGGAAGTCCTCGGCGGACAGGGAGCCGGTGGTGAAGGCCCGTACCGCGTCGGCGAGCGACGGCGGCGAGGGCTCGGGGTAGAGCGGCTGCTCGCCGTACCCGCCGCCCATCTGCTGCGGGGGCGCGTACTGCTGCCCTGCGCTCACGTTCTGGTCGTAGCCGTACATGGGGCGAAGCCTACCGACCGGCCCCCGCCCCCAGAGCCGCAATCCCGCCACGCTTGACGCTGGTCACAGTCGGCGGAAGGGGTTGCGTCTTATTACCCGTGGGTAGCATCATGACATTACCGATTGGTATGTACGAGGAACCTGTCTCCCCGAGCCTTAACGGAGCCGTCGCCATGGGGCACTACAAGTCGAATCTCCGCGACATCGAGTTCAACCTCTTCGAGGTGCTCGGCCGCGACAAGCTGTACGGCACCGGTCCGTTCGAGGAGATGGACACCGAGACCGCCAAGAGCGTCCTGTCCGAGCTCGCGCGGCTCGCCGAGAACGAGCTGGCCGACTCCTTCGCGGACGCCGACCGCAACCCGCCGGTCTTCGACCCGGCCACCAACACCGCGCCGGTCCCGGCCTCCTTCAAGAAGAGCTACGAAGCCTTCATGGACTCGGAGTACTGGCGCCTGGGCCTGCCCGAGGAGATCGGCGGCACCACCTCGCCCCGCTCCCTGATCTGGGCCTACGCGGAGCTGCTGCTCGGCTCGAACCCGGCCATCTGGATGTACTCCTCAGGCCCGGCGTTCGCCGGCATCCTCCACGAGGAGGGCAACGAGGCGCAGAAGAAGATCGCGCAGATCGCCGTCGAGAAGCGCTGGGGCTCCACCATGGTCCTCACCGAGCCGGACGCCGGCTCGGACGTCGGCGCCGGCCGCACCAAGGCCGTCCAGCAGGAGGACGGCTCCTGGCACATCGAGGGCGTCAAGCGCTTCATCACGTCCGGTGAGCACGACATGGAGGAGAACATCCTCCACTACGTCCTCGCGCGCCCCGAGGGCCACGGCCCGGGCACCAAGGGCCTCTCGCTCTTCCTCGTGCCCAAGTTCCACTTCGACTGGGAGACCGGCGAGCTGGGCGAGCGCAACGGCGTCTACGCCACCAACGTCGAGCACAAGATGGGCCTCAAGGCCTCCAACACGTGCGAGATGACCTTCGGCGACCAGCACCCCGCCAAGGGCTGGCTGATCGGCGACAAGCACGACGGCATCCGCCAGATGTTCATGATCATCGAGTTCGCGCGCATGATGGTCGGCACGAAGGCCATCGCCACGCTCTCGACGGGCTACCTGAACGCGCTGGAGTACGCCAAGGAGCGCGTGCAGGGCCCGGACCTGGCGAACTTCATGGACAAGACCGCGCCCAAGGTCACCATCACGCACCACCCCGACGTGCGCCGCTCCCTCATGACGCAGAAGGCGTACGCCGAGGGCATGCGCGCCCTCGTCCTCTACACCGCCTCCGTCCAGGACGCGATCCAGGTCAAGCAGGCCGCCGGCGAGGACGCCTCCGCCGAGATCGGCCTGAACGACCTGCTCCTGCCGATCGTCAAGGGCTACGGCTCGGAGCGGTCGTACGAGCAGCTCGCCCAGTCCCTGCAGACCTTCGGCGGCTCCGGCTACCTGCAGGAGTACCCGATCGAGCAGTACATCCGCGACGCCAAGATCGACACCCTCTACGAGGGCACCACGGCCATCCAGGGCCAGGACTTCTTCTTCCGGAAGATCGTCCGCGACCAGGGCGCCTCCCTGAACGTCCTCTCCGAGACGATCAAGAAGTTCCTGGCCGAGGGCCCCGGCGGCGAGGACCTCGCCCCGGCGCGCGACGCGCTCGCCAAGGCCGCCGTCGACCTGGAGGCCATCGTCGGCCAGATGATCGTCGACCTCACCGCCACCGGCGAGGACGTCAAGAACATCTACAAGGTCGGCCAGAACACCACCCGCCTGCTGATGGCCTCCGGTGACGTGGTCGTCGGATACCTGCTGCTCAAGGGCGCTGCCGTCGCCGCCGAGAAGCTCGCGGGCGCCTCCGCCAAGGACGTGGCCTTCTACACCGGCAAGATCGCCGCCGCGAAGTTCTTCGCCGCGCAGGTCCTGCCGGGCGTCTCGGTCCAGCGCGCGCTGGCCGAGAGCGTCGACAACTCCCTCATGGAGCTCGACGAGGCCGCCTTCTAAAGCCGTACGCGGTGTACGAACCGACGGCCGGGCCCTCCCGCACGGGGGCCCGGCCGCCGGTGCGTGCGGGCGGCCACAGGGCCCTGTCCTGCGGTTTTCCCCCGATGTCAGTCGTTCATGGGACGCTCGTACGCATGAGTCCACAGGATCAGCACGGCAGCAGGGGGTACTCCGTCCCCACCGGGCGCCCGTACGCCCTCAAGGAGCTGCAGGCGAGCCTGGGCAGCCTCGGCGACCACCTGCGCGAGCTGTACGACGGCGCCCACCCCGCCGAGTACGACAGCATCGCCGACGCGCTGTACGTGGCCTTCCAGACGGCCGCCGGACTGGCCCCCGCCAAGAGCTACACCGGCTGCCCCGAACACCCCAACGGCGCCCTCGACCCCGAAGCCCCCGAAGGCTGGGGCCGCTGCCTCATCTGCAACGACCGCCGCCGCCTCGGACTGCGCCGGCACGGCGGCCCGGCCGCCGGCCCCGCCGGGGAGCAGCGCCGCCTCGGCTACCCGGTGCCGGAAGGCCCGTACACGCTCCAGCTGCTGCACACGTACCTGCGCACCGTCGAGGACCAGCGCTTCCACCTGGGCCTGTCCTCGCCCGCGGAGGACTTCGTCCGCATCGCCGACGACCTGCACCGCGCCTTCATCGTCGCCCGCGAACTGTCCCGCCCCCGCAACGCCTCCGGCTGCTCCGAGCACCCCGGAGCCCCCATCGACCCCGACGCACCCCCCGGCGAGGCCTGTATCTTCTGCGCCGGACGCAAGAGACGCGCGCAGCGCTCCGCGCAGACCCCGGAGATGCTCCCGCGCATCCGCCGGGGCGAGCGCAGGCAGCTGCACCGCCGATTCGAGCGCCCGCCGGGCTGAGGATCGACGGGACCGCCGAACCCCAGGCGCGGCACCGGTCCTCCCGGCTATCCGCCGCAGTCCGGCCATGGCGAACACGACCGTCGTTAAGGTGAACCACATGAGCTCTCCCGCCCGCTTCGACCGCGGCCACACCGACGATCTGATGACCTTCCTGACGGCCAGTCCGTCGCCGTACCACGCCGTGGCCAACGCGGCCGAGCGGCTGGAAAAGGCAGGCTTCAGGCAGTTGTCGGAAACGGACGCCTGGGATGCGGGCACCGGGGGCAAGTTCGTGCTCCGCGGCGGCGCGCTCATCGCCTGGTACGTCCCCGAAGGCGCGGCGGCGCACACCCCGTTCCGGATCGTCGGCGCCCACACCGACTCCCCCAACCTGCGGGTCAAGCCGCTCCCGGACACCGGCTCCCAGGGCTGGCGGCAGATCGCCGTCGAGATCTACGGCGGAACCCTGCTCAACACCTGGCTCGACCGCGACCTCGGCCTGGCCGGGCGGCTGACCCTGCGCGACGGCACCGAACGCCTGGTGAATGTGGACCGTGCCCTGCTGCGCGTCCCCCAACTGGCCGTGCACCTGGACCGGTCGGTGAACACCGACGGCCTCAAGCTCGACAAGCAGCGCCACATGCAGCCGATCTGGGGCCTGGGCGAGGTCCAGGAAGGCGACCTGATCGCCTTCCTCGAAGAGGAAGAGGGCCTGCCGCAGGGCTCGGTGGCCGGCTGGGACCTGATGGTCCACTCGATCGAACCCGCCGCCTACCTCGGCCGCGACCGCGAACTGCTGGCCGGCCCGCGCATGGACAACCTGCTGTCGGTGCACGCGGGCGTCGCGGCGCTCGCCGCCGTCTCCTCCGCCGGGAAGCTCGACCACATCCCCGTACTGGCGGCCTTCGACCACGAGGAGAACGGCTCCCAGTCGGACACCGGCGCGGACGGCCCGCTGCTGGGGAACGTGCTGGAACGTTCAGTCTTCTCGCGCGGCGGCTCGTACGAGGACAAGGCCCGCGCCTTCGCCGGCACCATCTGCCTGTCCTCGGACACCGGCCACGCCGTGCACCCCAACTACGCGGAACGGCACGACCCCTCACACCACCCCCGCGCCAACGGCGGCCCGATCCTGAAGGTCAACGTCAACCAGCGCTACGCGACGGACGGCAGCGGCCGCGCGGTGTTCGCGAGCGCCTGCGAGCGGGCCGGCGTGCCGTGGCAGACCTTCGTCTCCAACAACTCCATGCCGTGCGGCACCACGATCGGCCCGATCACCGCCGCCCGCCACGGCATCCAGACCGTGGACATCGGCGTCGCGATCCTCTCGATGCACAGCGCCCGCGAACTGTGCGGCGCCGACGACCCCTACCTCCTGGCCAACGCCCTGGTGGCCTTCCTGGAGGGCTGATGCCCACCCCCGCCGACGCCCGGCCCGCACCGGGCCCCGGCCTGTCGGGCGCGGAGCTGCTCCGCTGGTACTGGACCCTGGCGGAACTCACCGCCCTGGCCAGGGAGACGGGCGTACCCGCCGGCGGCGGCAAGGCGGCGCTGACCGAGCGCCTCGCCGCGGCCCTCGACGGCCGTCCGCTGCCGCCCCCGCCGGCCCGGCGCCGGCCGGGCGGCGCCGGGCAGCTGGCCGCGCCGGTCGACGGGGACAGCGTCATTCCCGAGGGCCAGCGCTGCAGCCAGGTGCTGCGCGCCTGGTTCCGGGAGGAACTGGGCCCGTCCTTCCACTTCGACGCGTTCATGCGGACGTACATCGCCGAGAACGCGGGCCGCACCCTCGCCGACGCCGCACGCCACTGGCGGGAGACGCGGACGGAGGCGGCCCGCCCGCAGGAGATCGGCGCCCAGTTCGAGCTGAACCGCTTCCTGCGGGACTGGCACGCCGCCCACCCGGCGGACAGCCGCGCCGACGCGCTCGCGGCCTGGCACGCCCACCGGGCACGGCCCCGGAGCTAGGCGGTCTCCTCGTCCAGGCCGGCGAGGACGAGCGGGAGCCGCTTCGCCCCGCCGGCGGTGACCTTCACCGGGACTCCCCAGTCCTGCTGGTGGACGTGGCAGGCCGGGTACTCGTTGTCCGGGTCGTCGTCGCAGGACGCCGCCATCGCCGAGACGTGCAGGACGCCCTCGGTGACGTCGTCCGCGAGGACCAGCTCCCGGAAGAGGTCGGTCCCGGGGCCCTCCCCGGCCGCGAGCAGCCCGGGCGGGGTCGAGGAGACCAGCAGGCGCGTCGACGGCCCGTAGCGGGTGTCGAGCTTCTGCCCGCTCGGCGCCCGGAACACCACGTCGAGGCGGAGCGTGCCGGCCGCCACCTCGGTCGCGGCCCGCTGCGTGCGGTGCGCGACCGCGTCGACCCGTACGGCCTCCTCCGGGAGCCGCAGCCGGGTCAGGCGGTGGCGGGCCGACTCGACGACCACGATGTCGTCCCCGGCGAGCACGGCGTCGCTCGGCTCGCGCAGATCGGTGGCCAGCGTCGTCACCTGCCCCGTCGCCGGATCGAACCGGCGCAGCGCGTGGTTGTAGGTGTCGCACACCGCGACCGAGCCGTCGGGCAGGGCGGTGACCCCGAGCGGGTGCTGGAGCAGGGCCTGGCCCGCCTCCCCGTCCCGGTGCCCGAAGTCGAACAGCCCGGTGCCGACGGCCGTGTGCACGACCCCCTCGGTGTCGATCCAGCGCAGCGCCGAGGTCTCCGAGTCGGCGATCCACAGCCGGTCCCCGGCGGCGGCGAGCCCGGAGGGCTGCGCGAACCAGGCCTCGGCGGCCGGCCCGTCGTGCAGGCCCTCGTTGGTCGTACCGGCGGCCACCTCGACGGTGCCGCTCTCGGGGTCGTACGTCCACAGCTGGTGGACGCCGGCCATCGCGATCCACACCCGGCCCTGCCACCAGGCCACGTCCCACGGCGACGACAGGTCCACCTCCAGGGCGGGCCCGGAGGTCGGCGAGCCCTGCCACCACTGCCGCCCGGTCCCGGCGACGTGCTCGATCGCACCGGTGGCGGGGTCGTAGGTGCGCAGCGAGTGGTTGACGGTGTCGGCGACGATCACCTTCCCGTCGGGCAGCAGCGCGAGGCCCTGCGGCTCGCGGAACTCCCCGCTGCCGATCCGCCGCACGACGCTCTCCCCGTCGGCGGCCAGCTCCACGAGCTGGTGCCGCGTCGAGTCCGACACGAGGAGGTTCCCGGAGGGCAGCAGGAGCGCCTTCCCGGGGAACCGCAGATCGGTCGCCACCGGCTCGGGCGCCACGTACGGCCCGTCCCCGCGCCGCAGGGTGCCCTTGGCCTCGTGCTCGGCCTCCAGCTCCTCGACGAGCCGCGCGATGGCGTGCGCGTGCCCCTCGCCGGCGTGCTGCGCCACGATGTACCCCTCGGGGTCGATCACGACGAGCGTGGGCCAGGCCCGTACGGCGTACTGCTTCCAGGTCGCGAGCTCGGGATCGTCCAGCACGGGGTGGTGCACCTCGTACCGCTCGACGGCGTCCACCACGGCGGCGTGGTCGGCCTCGTGCACGAACTTCGGCGAGTGCACGCCGATGATCACGACGGTGTCCCGGTGCTTCTCCTCCAGCTCGCGCAGCTCGTCGAGCACGTGCAGGCAGTTGATGCAGCAGAAGGTCCAAAAATCTACGACAACGCACTTACCTCGCAGGTCGGCGAGGGTGAGCTCTTTACCACCGGTGTTCAGCCAGCCGCCCTTGCCGATCAGCTCGGGGGCACGGACACGGGCACGGCGGGGCGCGGGCGCGGGGGTGGGCGCCGGGGCAGCATCGTTCATCCTTCAAGCTTGCCATCCGCGGATGAACGCCCGGTCACGCCCGTACGAAGCGGGCCGCGGGTCAGCCGCGGGAGTAGGAGCCGATGCCGACCAGGCAGTAGACGTACTGGTTGATGACGGCGCCGTTGAGCGTGTAGCGGTGGGAGAAGGCGTACTCCGTCTTCGGGTAGTCGTCGCAGCGGTTCATGTCGGAGGTCATCGGGATGCTCGCGATCACCCGGTAGTGGGCGTCGGAGGCCGAGCAGGAGACCTCGTCCACGTCGTCGACGCGCTGCGCCGTCTCCGAGTCCGGGAGGGTTCCGTTGAGGCAGGTGCCCTTGTCGTACGGGCTGGGGGCCGGGGCCGCCTCGGTGGTCGCGGGCTGCGTCGCGGCGGGGGTGGAGCGGTACGAGGGGCTGTAGGACGGGGCGCTGTAGGAGGAGCTGTAGGACGGGTACGGGGACGGCGAATACGAGCTTGCCGACGGGCTGGACGTCGAGGAGGCGGAGTTCTTGTGGTCGGTGTCGCCCCCGGAGCCGATCACCACGAGCCCGACGATCACGGCCACGACGAGCCCGACGCCCACCAGGCATCCGGCGGCGCCCTTCTTGGCCGGCTGTCCGGGCTGCGGCGGGCCCGCGGCGCCGGCCGGCGGCCAGCCCGGGACCTGGGACTGCACCTGGGTCTGGGGCTGGGTCTGGCCGAGGAACGGGCTCGGGGTCGGCGCCGGCGCCGGAGCGGACGGGCTGGACGCGCCGGCCACGCGGATCCGTGCCAGCACCTCTTGGCCGCCGACCCGCGCCCGCACCAGTTCGCCGTCCCGCGTCCCGGACGGAATCCGCAGGCGGGCGGGCCCGGTCGGGAGGGTGACGGTCAGGATGACACCGTAGGTGGCCTGATCGGGAGTGATCGTCAAGTCGAGTTCCTGCGACGACACCGGATGCTCCTAGAGGCGTAGGGGGCGCGAGCCGCCGGACGGACCTCCTCGAAGTGTGCCCCTGCCGTCCGGGCTGACGCAGGTATTCCGCCGAGATCGGCAGGCCAACTCCGGGGCCGCAGGCGCTAGTCGAAGAGGGCGCTCAGGCGCGGGAGGCGGGCGGCGGTCTCCTCCGTGTCGTCGAAGTCGAAGTCCCAGGCGGGGTCCAGGGGCGGGTAGCGGATCGTGAAGGAGTCCGCCGGGAGCTCACGGCCCGTCGCGGACTCGTAGGCGCTCCAGGCGATCGAAAGGGCCTCCTCGTCCGCCAGCTCCAGCCCCTCCACCGCGGCCTCGCGGACCGCGGGGAGGTCCGCGAGGGAGTCCGGGTCGGCGAGGGCCGTCTCGAAGGCCGCCCGGCCCTGGGTGAGGAGCCAGCCGCGGAAGTAGTCGAACCCGTCGTCAGAGCAGCCGCCGTTGATCACGTACGCCGCGGCCCAGAGCGGGCTGCGGTAGGACTCCGCCAGCAGGTCCCACACCACCTGCTGGGCCTCGGCTATCTCCGCCTCCGGGCGGTCGGCGAGCAGCTGCGCCGCGCGCTCCGCCACCCGGTCGTCCGCCACCGCCGCGCGGGCCGTCTCGATCAGCTTCCAGAAGGTCTGCTTGTCCATGCCGGGAGCCTCGCACCCGGGTCTGACATCAGGACAGGAAGCTGTGGAGGGAGCCCGTGAGCGCGGTGACGAACGCGTCCTGGGTCTGCGTCGGGAGGAGGTCCAGGGAGAGGTAGGGGTTCAGGTCCTCCAGCTCGACGAGGAGCAGTTCGCCCGAGGGCGCCCGGCAGGCGTCCACGCGCTGGATGCCGTGGCGCAGGGTGTTCCACGCGATGAAGGTGCGGGCGAAGTCCAGGTCCGCGGCGGTCGGTTCGTAGGGCCGCAGCTCCCAGCGGCGGGCCGGGTCGGGGGCATGGAGCGCGTACTGGAAGGCGTCGTCGACGAAGTAGAAGGACACCTCGTACGCGAAGTCGATGCGCGGCTGGATGAGGACCTCCCCGGCCGGGCCGGTCGGGGTCGCGGTGAAGGTGAGGCCGATGGAGTCCGCGCCCTGCTTGGGCTTGACCGCGTAGGAGGGGACCTGCGGCAGCTCCGCGAGCCGGGCCGGGTCGTCGACGGTCGGGATGACCGGGTAGCCGGCGGCCGTCAGGTCGAGGAGGTACTGCTTGCCCGCCATGTCGCCGCGCCCGGTGAGCGGGTTGTAGACGCGGGTCCCGGCGGCGAGCGCGGCGGCGCGGAAGGAGTCGTACGCCTCCTGGTAGTGCAGGACCGGGCCGCTGTTGCGGACGACGACGGCGTCGAAGCCGCTGCCCAGGAGGGCTTCGGCGTCCCGCGGATGGCACAGGGCGAGCGCGAAGTGCTCCCGCAGGCGGGAGGTGAGGAATATGTCCTCGTCGCAGTACCGGCGGCCGCGCGCCGGGTACGCCAGGTCGGTCACGTAGAGCAGAGGCATGCCGCAAACCTATCGCGGGCACGGATCAGCGCATGAAATACCTCGTACGGGACAAACTGCTGGCCGTCGGCGACGACTACTGGATCGAGGACGAGGACGGCCGCCATGCCTTCCTCGTCGACGGGAAGGCGCTCCGGCTCCGGGACACGCTGGAACTCAAGGATCCGGACGGGCGGATCCTGATCACCCTGCGGGAGAAACTGTTCGGCTTCCGCGACGCGATGACGCTGGAGCGGGACGAGCGGCGGCTCGCGGTGATCCGCCGCAAGCGGCTGTCGCTCCTGCGCAACCACTTCCGGGTCACCCTGGTCGAGGGCACCGAACTCGACGTCAGCGGGCGGATCCTGGACCGGGAGTTCAAGGTCGAGTACGAGGACGAGCTGCTCGCGCTGATCTCGCGCCAGTGGTACCGGATCCGCGAGACGTACGCGGTGGACGTGGTCCGGGAGGACGCGGACGCGGCGCTGCTGATCGCGGTCGCGGTGTGCGTGATCCGGATGGCGGAGAAGGAGCGCGGGGACGGCTGACGGCAGGAGCGCCCGGGGCGGCGGGGGCGGCGGCGGGCTCGTCCAACGCCGAAGGGGCGGAACGGCCGGCGCTCCGCCCCGCGCCCCGCACCCCGCGCCTCACACGCCGGGTTGCGGCCCCGTTACCGGGTCGGGGGGCGCAGGCCCAGGACGCGGTCCTTGAGGGCCGGGAACTGGTCGCGGGTGTCGGTGACCTTCGCCGGGTCGAGGTCGACCGTCAGGACGGCCTCGCCGGGGCCCGCCTCCGCCAGGACCTCGCCCCAGGGGTCCACCACCAGGCTGTGTCCCGCCTGCTCGACGCCCGCGTGGGTGCCGGCCAGCCCGCAGGCGAGGACGTAGGACTGGTCCTCGACGGCGCGCGCCCGGTTGAGCAGGGTCCAGTGCGCGCGGCGCCGCGCGGGCCAGCCGGCGGCGACGACCATCGTGGTGGCCCCGGCGTCGACGAGCCCGCGGAACAGCTCGGGGAAGCGCAGGTCGTAGCAGGTGGTGATGCCGAGGGTCTGCTCCGGCAGTTCCACGGTGGTCAGGGTGTCGCCCGCGGCCATGAGCACGGCCTCGCCCTGGTCGAAGCCGAAGCGGTGGATCTTGCGGTAGGTGGCGGCCAGCTCTCCCGCCGGGGAGAGGACGAGGGTGGTGTTGTAGAGCGAGCCGTCGCCCGCGCGCTCCACGACCGAGCCGGCGTGCAGCCAGACGCCGGCGTCGCTCGCGGCCTTGGACATGGCCTCGTAGGTCGGGCCGTCGAGCGGCTCCGCCTCCGTCTCGAACTGTTCGTAGGCGAAGGCCCCGACCGTCCACAGTTCGGGCAGTACGACGAGGTCGGAGCCGGCCTGCTCCCGTACGAGATCGGCCGCACGGGCCCGTCGGGAAGACACCGACTCGCCCTCATTCACTGCGATTTGGATCAGCGAGGCGCGCACACTACCACCGTCCTGGCGTTCAAGCCGTCAACTCGGGCCTACGATCGTCACACGAAAGCACTGCCGGGGTGCTCACCGGCAGCGTAGTTTTGGAATCCGAGTCTCCGAAGTCCAGAGCTTCCAGAACGCGCCACTGAACAGCACGCGAGGGGTCCCGTTGACCGTCCATCCCAGCCTCCAGCCCTATGCCGACGCGTGGACGCATTCCATCGAGGCGATATCCGAGCTGGTCCTCCCGTTGCCGGAGGGCGAGTGGAACCGGGCCACGCCGTGCCCGGGATGGTCGGTCCGTGACGTCGTGTCACACATCATCGGCATCGAATGCGAGCAGCTCGGCGACCCGCGGCCGATCCACACCGTGGCGCGGGACCTGCGGCACGTGGTGGACGAGTTCAGCCGGTACATGGAGGTGCAGGTCGACGTACGGCGCCACCACACCGCGCCGGAGATGACCTCGGAGCTGGAGTACACCGTCATCCGGCGCTCGCGGCAGCTGCGGAACGAGAAGCGGGATCCGGCCACGCTGGTGCGGGGGCCGCTGGGCGACCAGGTGACGCTGGAGCACGCGCTGCGGCTGCGGGCGTTCGACGTGTGGATCCACGAGCAGGACCTGCGGGCGGCGCTGCGGGTGCCGGGGAACTGGGACTCGCCGGGGGCGTACGTGGCGCGGGACATCCTGCTGGCCGGGCTGCCGAAGGTGGTCGCGAAGCGGGCGGCTGCGCCCGCGAACTCGGCGGTGGTCATCGACGTGCACGGCCCGCTGGAGTTCATGCGGACGGTACGGGTGGACGCGGAGGGCCGCGGGACGCTGGACAAGGCGCCGTCGCTGGGGCCGGCGGTCTCGCTGACGCTGGACTGGGAGACGTACGTGCGCCTCGCGGCGGGTCGGGTCCGGCCGAACGCGGTGGCCGACCGCGTGAAGGTGGAGGGCGACGCGGAGCTGGCGGACGCCATCCTGGCCAACTTCGCGGTCACCCCCTAGTCCGACTTCGCGGTCACCCCCTTGTCCGGCTCCGCCGTAGCCCGCGCGGCGCGGGAGCGGGGCCGGAAAGCCCCGGTTCCGCGGCCTGCTGGGCGGGGATCGTGATCCGCGCCTGCGCCGCCGCCTCGCGGGCGAGGGCCCGTGGCCGCAGCCGCAGGATCTGGGCGATGCCGAGCGCCTCCAGGACGAACACCGTCGAGAAGGCGATGCGGTAGTCGTCGCCGGTGGCGTCCAGCAGGACGCCCACCGCCAGCAGCGTGGTCATGGAGGCCAGGAAGCCGCCCATGTTCGTGATCCCGGAGGCGGTGCCCTGCCGTTCGGCCGGGTTGGCGGGGCGGGCGAAGTCGAAGCCGATCATCGACGCCGGTCCGCAGCCGCCCAGGACCAGGCACAGGGTGACCAGCAGCCACATCGGCGCCCGGTCCCCCGGGTAGGCGAGGACGGAGCCCCACAGCAGCGCCGTCAGGCCCACGGTGCCCAGGGCCAGCGGGATACGCGAGGACTGGCGGCGGCCGACGATCTGGCCGTAGACCAGCCCGAGCGCCATGTTCGAGGCGACCACCAGGGTCAGCAGCCCGCCCGCGGTGCTCCGGGACAGCCCCTGCGCCTCGACGAGGAACGGCATGCCCCACAGCAGCAGGAACACCATCGCCGGGAACTGGGTGGTGAAGTGCACCCACAGGCCCAGCCGGGTGCCGGGCTCCGCCCAGGACTCCCGGATCTGGCGGCGCACGAAGCCCCCGCCCCCGCCGCCGCGCACCACCGGCGCGGGCTCGTGCCCCTCCGGGTGGTCGCGCAGGAACAGCACCAGCGGCACCAGCACGACCAGCCCCGCCGCAGCGCTGCCCGCGAAGGCCGGCACCCAGCCGACCTCGTGCAGTACGGGCGCCAGGACCAGCGTGGAGACGAGGTTGCCCGCCATCCCGACGAGCCCGGCCAGCTGCGCCATCAGCGGTCCGCGCCGCGCCGGGAACCAGCGGGTGCCGAGCCGCAGCACCGAGATGAAGGTCATCGCGTCGCCGCAGCCCAGCAGGGCCCGCGCCGCGAGGGCCATCCCGTACGAGGGCGAGAGCGCGAAGCCGAGCTGCCCGACGGTGAAGAGCACGGCGCCGAGCGTCAGCACCTTCTTCGTGCCGAGCCGGTCCACCATCAGGCCGACGGGGACCTGCATGCCCGCGTAGACCAGCAGCTGGAGCAGCGAGAAGGTGGCGAGCGCGGAGGCGTTGACGTGGAAGCGGTCGGCGGCGTCGAGCCCGGCCACGCCCAGGCTGGTACGGAAGATCACCGCGACGAAGTAGACGGCGACGCCGATGGCCCAGATGCCGAGTGCCCCGCGGCCGCCGGGCGGGTCCTTGGGGAGCAGGATCGCGCTCACCGGGCGTCACCGCGCATCAGGGTGCCGACCCGGCCCAGGTGCGCCCGTACGCTCGCGGCCGCCCGGTCGGCGTCGCCCGCCCGCAGCGCGGCGAGGATCTCCCGGTGCTCGGCGAGGTTCTGCGCGACGCGGTCGGGGTGGGCGTGCATGACGGCGACGCCCATCCGCAGCTGCCGGTCGCGCAGCTGGTCGTAGAGGCGCGAGAGGATCTGGTTGCCGGCGTGCCGGACGATCTCGGCGTGGAAGCAGCGGTCCTCTACCGCGAAGGCCGCCAGGTCGCCGCTGTCCGCGTGCCCCTCCTGGGCCCGCAGCAGCTCCTCCAGCCGTGCGAGCAGCGCGGCCGGCGCGGGGACGGCCCGGCGTACGGTGAACTCCTCGACCAGCAGCCGGGTCTCGACGACATCGGCGATCTCCTGCGCCGACACGGGCAGGACCAGCGCGCCCTTCTTGGGGTAGAGCCGGATCAGCCCCTCCGTCTCCAGGCGCAGCAGGGCCTCGCGCACCGGCGTGCGGGAGACGCCCACCGCCTCGGCGACCTCGCCCTCGGTGAGCAGCGTGCCGCCTTCGTAGCGGCGGTCGAGGACGCCCTGCTTGATGTGCCGGTAGACGCGGTCGGCGGCGGGTGGTGCGGGGGCTGGCTGGGCTGGCATGCGCACAGCATAGATACATGTCGGATACACCAGTGTCCCGTCTCAGCATCCGGGACCGCCGGAAATCGGGCCGGTGACGGTGACGTCGAGCACGAACTCGTCGTACGGGGCCTCCTGCGGGTAGGGCGGGCGGACCTGCGCGAAGCGGATCCGGGCCCGCCCGCCGGGCGCGCGGCCGCGCACCACGTAGGTCCGGTCGACGGTCGCGCCCGGCAGCGCCGGCCGGGCCGTGGGCGGCGGCCGCTCGGTGACCTCCACCGCGTCCTCGTCGCCCGTGACCCGCCAGGTCCACACGTAGCCGCGGGCCCCGCGCCCGGTGAGCCGCAGCTCGTACGGTTCGCCGGGGCCCAGGACCACGCTGCGCACCTCCACGGCACTCCTCTCAGGCCGGGCCGATCACCGCCCCCTCGTGCCAGCCCGCGCCGTCGCGCCAGTAGTGCTGGAGCAGGCGGTCGGTGCGCAGGACGACGACTTCCAGGTTGAACCCGAAACTGCCCTGGAGCATCCCGGTGACGGCCAGCACGTCGTGTCCGAAGACCGCGCTGCGGCTCCAGGCGGCGCCGCCCGCGTTGCCTCGCCACCAGTGCTCGACGCGGCCTCCCGCGACGGCCACGCACAGCTCGTAGTTCCCGGCGGTGTCCTCGTCCGCGGCCCCGTACTGCCCCTCGATCAGGCAGGGCGCGGAGACGGCCGCCGTGCCGCTGCCGAAGACCTCGCCGGGGCGCCAGGCGAAGCCGTTCGCGTCGTCGCGCCACCACAGCTGCATCCGGCCGTCGGTGCGGGCGGCGACGAGGTCGAGGTGGCGGCTGCGGGTCTGGACGAGGGCGGGGCCGTAGTGGGCGATGCCGGAGGCGAAGCGGCCGCCGTCGTTCCAGGTCCAGGGGGCGCCGTTGATCCGCCACCAGTGGTTCAGGCGGCCGTCGGCGGTGCGGACGACCACCTCGAAGTTGCCGGGCTTGCCGTAGTCGCTCTGGATGAACGCCGGGGTCGAGCCGACGGCCGCGTCGCCCCCGCCGAAGGCGCCGCCGTCGCGCCAGACGCCCGCGGACTGCTCGTAGTACCAGTGGCGCAGCCGGCCGCCGGTGGTCACGTGCAGGGACTCCATGTTCCGGTTGTAGGTGGTCCCGGTGAAGGCGGGCTGGCCGGATGCGTCGTTCGCGAAGGTGCCGGCGCGGGCCCACGCGAAGGGGGCGTCGCCCTCGCGCCACCAGTGCCGCAGGCTGCCCGCCCCGCCGGTGGCGAGGAGCTCGAAGTTGCGGTGGGCGCGGCCGTTGCCGCTCTCGTAGACGTTCCCGGTGTGCAGGCGGCGCTTGCTCCACGGGTCGATGTTGGTGCCGCGCAGGCCGCACTTGGCCCAGTAGTCGATGTTGACCTCGCCGTAGGCGATCCGGCCGTAGCCCCCGACGTGGTAGCCCGTGCCCCAGGAGTTCTTGAACAGCCAGCAGCCGGCCGCGTCGTCGTACCCGACGATCAGCACGCAGTGGCCGCCCGCGAGATGGTCGCTGGTGCGGTGGTAGACGCCGGCGCCCAGGCCGAAGAAGTCGTCGTAGACGTCGAAGCAGGCGGTGAGCGGGCCGACGGTGTCGAGCCAGACCTTCTGCTGCTCCACGTCGCCGAGGCGGACGTAGTCGGTGATGCGGACGGTGCGGCCCGAACGGTCCCAGCTGGGCGTGTACTCGGCGCGCCAGGCGTCGCGGCGGGAGGCCGGGAGGCCGGCGGGCGGGGTGCTGTACGGCCAGCAGTCCGGGTCGGCGAGGCCCCCGTTGGTCTTGATCCAGTCCAGGGCGGTCTCGGGGTTCGAGCCCTGTCCGCAGGTGAAGCGGAGCCCGTCGTGGACGTCCCCTTCGGAGCGTTCCGCCCAGACGTCGTGCTCTATGCGGGCCATGGACTCGACCAGGCCGGCGGCGCCGAAGGCCCAGCAGGAACCGCAGGGGTTCTGATCCTTGACCTTGGTGATCCAGGGCCAGCCCCAGCGGTTGCGCCAGTCGACGGCGGCGGGACGGGCCGCCGTGGGCGTGGGCGCGGTGGTCGCGTCCCGGCCGGTCGCGTCCCGGGTGGGCAGGAGGCCGTGTGCGGCCCTGCGCCGGGTCAGGTGCGGGTTGCCGCTCGCGTGCCCGATGAGGGAGCGCAGGTCGACCTCCCGTACCGCCTCGGCGGGCGTCAGGTTGGCGCCGGGCTCCAGGCCGAGCGAGGGCCGGGGCACCGGCTCCTCGTCGGCCAGGTGCTCGATGACCGACCACCGCGCCCCCTGCGCCACGAGCCGCGCCCGCAGCTCCCCCACCGTCTGGACAGACTCCTCCGGCATCGCGGCCCCCCAGCTGCAACCGTACGGATCCCAGCGCCCGAACCCGGGGAGCGTCCCCCCGGCGCCCACCCCCGTCAAGGGGGTCCGCGTGGTAGCGCGGGGGCACGGGGGGCTCGCGGCTACGGGACCGGCAGCGGGACCGGGAGGGGCGGGAGCGGCAGACCCAGCCCGGTCAGCAGGGCGACGAGCGCGGCGATCAGGCTCGTGACGACGTCGGTCGCCTTGCCCTTGGCGTCGGTGGAGCAGCCGCACGGCCCGGCGACCTTGGTGAGGCCGTCGAGGGCGGCCTTGAGCTTGTCGATGGCGTCCGTGACCGCGTCCATCCGGACGACGGCGGTACGCGAGGCCGGGCCGGCGGCGGCCGGGGCCGACACCGGCAGCGGGACCGGGACCGGGACCGGCGGCTTGACCGGCAGGGCGGGGGCGGGCGCCGGGAGGTCCACGGGGGGCTTGACCGGCAGGTCGGGGGCCGGCACCGGGAGGTCCACCGGTGGCTTGACCGGCAGGTCGGGGGCCGGCACCGGGAGGTCCACCGGTGGCTTGACCGGCAGGTCGGGGGCCGGCACCGGGAGGTCCACCGGTGGTTTGACCGGGAGGTCGGGGGCCGGCACCGGGAGCGGGAGCGCCGGGGTCGCCGGCAGTTTCTTCTTCAGGTCTTCGAGGGCCGCGTCGATCTTCGCCTTGAGGGCGTTCAGATCCGCCTCCGGGATCTTGCCGTCGACCGACTTGAGCACCGCCTCCAGCAGGTCGGTGACGGGCTTGAGCAGCCCGCCGAGCGCCCCCAGCGCCTGGACCTGGGCGAGCAGCGCCTCCGTACCGGGGACGGCCTTGCCGGCAACCGGGGCCGGCGGCTGCTCGGGGGCGTTGGTGGCGCTCGCGAGGCCGGGGGACGCGGCCAGCAGGGTCACGCAGAGGGCGGCGGGGACGGTGTAGCGGATGAAGCGGTGCAACGGATCTCTCCTGTCGGGTGTCCGGCGACGGGGAACGGGTGTGACATGGGACGTGTCCCCACCTACTCACCGACAGCCCGTCACCTCCCGCAACCCGAACCCCAGTTGGCCCGGCCCCGGACACGCCGCGCAACTGGCGTACGTACTCCCCTGACCTGCGCGGACATGTCACCCGGAAGTGATAGCCCGTCAAGTTGCCCCGAGGTGAGCCCGCGACTGCACCGGGCGCCCTCCCCGGTGCTGTCCGATCCCGTCGATGTACGCCCTGGCGGGCACCCCGGGGGGCCGAACGACCGCCCCAAACGACCGGCCTCGGCACCCCCCGAGGCGTCAGCGGCCTCCGCCGCTGACGCTGCGAGGTCCTCACGCCGAGTACCGCGACGGCCGCTCAGCCACCTGCTCAGGGCTGACGTCCTCCACCGTCATGTTCCCGGTCCAGAGCTGATCCCGATTGCAGTACCCACCCAGGCCGACCCGCCTACCACCACCGACCTTCCACACCGCCTGCGGAAGTCTGACGATCACGTCACTGCCGCAGATGAAGGCTCGGTTGGCCTGCGCCATGATCCACCGGGCATGCTCGGCCTCCCCCTCAGTCGGCCGGCACATGCTGCGCGCCATCTCCCACAACCGCCGCCACTCGACACCGGGAGTCAGCGGCCCGACCAGGGCAACCTCCCCCAGCCTCCGCTGATCAAGCGAGTGAGTCGCGTACCCGAAGACAACCCCGAACATTGCAAACACCACGACCCTCCCGCACCCGCACTCCACCGGTGGGTGCCCGGCTCAACAACAGCCGCCGTCACCACAGCATGCGGGCTGATTACAGTCGGCCGAGGTCCCCCACAACGCTTCGTCCACCGCAAACCCGGCAGCCTTGATCCGCTCCGCGACGGACACCATGAGCGGCCGCGTCCGGACCTTGGAGTTCGGCGCGTGGTGCACGAAATAGCCGAACTGTTCTTCGCACCACGTCGCGTACTCCTGGGTGTGGAGCATGAACGTGTGCCAGCCCGGGTCGACGATCTGCGAGGGGGCCATGTCGAAGGCCCGCCCGTCACCCATGACCTTGAGAAAGGCAAGGGCCTGATCCATCACCCGCCGCGCCACGGCCGGCTCCTGCCCGTACTCACCTGCGCAGAACACACACAGTTTCTCGAACAGCTCGGGACTCACAAGGTCCCTCCCGTGCTGCAAGGAGACTGGATTTTCCAGCATCGTCGTCACAGCAGATTCCTCTCTATCGACGGACGGGGCCGCTACCCGGGCATTCGTGGTGCCGGTAGACGGTGACCGCCGAGGCCGATGTGCGGTCGCCAGTTCCTCGGAGTACGAATTCCAGGGACTTGATGGGCCGTCGGCAGGCGCAGCATTCGTGCCCGGGTGCGTAGGTCAGGTACTCCCACATGTCCCGGTCGAAGCGCGGGGCTTTCGCCTTCGCCTTCGTTCTCGCCATGTCGCACCCCTCACGGTCGCTATCGCTCGGGGCCATCCTTCACCGCTCAGCAGCGGCCAACCGGGATCATGTGCGTCATGGACTAAAGATCACCGGAGGGCACTTGCGCAGGCCCGGAGAAAAGCCCGTGCGTCATCTCCGAACAGGGCCCGGGCCTCAAGGTGCGAGAACTCCTCAAGGTGGCTCATGACATCCCGCGGGTCTCGGAAGACCATGACCCCAGTGGACAGTTCGACCGTGGCGAGGCGGTCGTCGTACACGGTGAACGTGTTCAGCGGCGCGGGGCCGATCGGCACTGTCAGGGGAAGGACACCGAACCGCACGTTCGGCAGGTGCGTGAGCGAGGTCAGATGGTCGATCTGCACCGCGAGCGCGTCGGGACCGACGAGGGGCCAGCGGACGGCTTGCTCAGTGACTATGAACGTGAATCGCTTGGAGCGGTCGTAGAGGATCCGCTGTCGTTCCAGCTTCCTGGCGATCGTCTTGGAGTGATCACCTGAGATGTGCGCGAGGCTGGCCCTCACGTACTCCGGTGTCGAGAGCAGGCTGGTGATCATCGACAGGAGGAAGAACCGGATCTCGGTCGACGACGCTTCGAGGCCGGCCAGCTCCAGCTGCTTCTTGTCCAGTCCCTTGCGCCGCATCCCCCGCGCGCCTTGCCATTCCGTATTGGCCAGACGGGCCAGGATCATGACCTGCGCGACGAGTGTGGGGGGCGCGTCACAGGCCCGAAGGAGTTGTTCCACGTCCACGAGGGACGGGCGGACCTTCCCGTTCTCGATCCGGCTGACCTTCGACTGGGACATGTTGCAGCGGGCGGCGGCCCGGGCCCCTGACAGCCCGGACCGTTTGCGCACTGCCTTCAGCAGGGCCGCCAGCTCCTCCCCGGACCGGCCCAGATCCTCTGGTTCGACACTCACCTGGCGATGTACTCCAGGAAGGGCACAGACGCTGCTACGGCGATGCGCTGGTACTCGACGAACGGGGCAGGATCGCCCTCGTACAGTTCGCGACTGATCTGCTTGCCGTCCGGTTCGTAGTGCATGAGAACGATCGTGGAACGGTCGAACATCCAGAAGTCTTCGACGCTCGGCAGCGGGTTCGGTTGGTCGGTGATGTCGAGGATGCGGACGTCTTCCCCCGCCGAGGCCTGGTGCAGGTAGTACCGCTCGAACTCGAACCGCAGGTAGTCACTCAGCGGCTTGGTAACGATGTGCACGCGGCCGACATTGCGGGTGCGCACCATCTCCGTCCATGAGTCCTCGTACGGGCCGGGAAACCGGGCTCCGGCCTTGAAGGCGGCGAACTCCTTCGCTTCCTGCGGTACGAGGTACTGGGGCAAGGTCTCAAGCCGCCAGGCTTCCGTCTGGAAGGTCTTGAACTTCGCAGCCCAGTCCTCACCATCCAAGAGCACGGAATGCCTCCCTGAGCACTGCCTCGGGGATCTCGACGAGTCCCTCGCCGTGCGGCGGGGTGAAGGCTGCGGACAGGTCGCCCTGGACGATGAACGAGCCGGACGCAGTCCGGTAGACGTTTGGGCAGTCGCCCTGTCCGCACTCGCCGTTTCCGTTGCCTGTGAGTCGGGTCAGTTCCTCACGTGCCATGTGGAGCCCCCTCGATGTCAGGCCCCCGCTGGGCCTGATGACCATGACCGTACGGACGGACCGGCGCGGCCGTCCATGCGCGGACGCGACTATGCACGTCTTCGCATAAAGAGGGGGCACCGTGCCGTCCCGGTACCGTGCGGAGCTTCCGTCAGCGGGGCGCCCCGAGGAACGTCGCCCACGCGGTGTCGGTCATCCGGATGACCGGGCCGGCCGTCTGCTTGCTGTCCCGGACCGCCACCGTGCCGGGCACGTTCGTGGCCACTTCGACACACTCCGAGCTGGTCGCGTTACCGCTGAAGCTGGACTTCACGAACTCGAATTGGGTCATGTGACTACATACCTTTGCTGATGGCCTCGATCAGACTCACGGAGTCTCGTGGTGCAAGACTCAGCCGTGCCAGGCGGTCGAACAACCGGATATACGTCTCGTTCCCGTCCGCCCCCTCCATCCACACAGTAGACGCGACGCCCTCCGCGTATCCAACGTCCAGGGCCCCCGGCTCCGCGAAGGACATCAGGCTGAACGAACCGGCGAAGCCGGGGTGGGCCCCTACGCGGAACGGCAGCACCTGCACGTTGACGTTCGGCAGTCGGCACATCTCCCACAGGTGGCCGAGCTGCGCCCGCATCACGTCCGGACCGCCGGTTTCCTGGCGCAGGGCGCCCTCCCACACCACGGCATGGAACTCGAGCGGCTCGTCGCCCCACAGCCGTTCCTGCCGCTTCATCCGGGACGTCACCATCACCTCGATCTCGTCGGGGTGGGTCCACGAGTCGGAGCTGACCCCCAGCGCCCGGACGTAGTCCGCGGTCTGTAGCAGCCCCGGAATGAGCGCCAGCTGCCAGCTGCGGATGTGCGTGGCGACATCCTCCATGGCGACGTACTCGGCCAAGCCGCCCATCGTGGGCACGTGTTGCCACCAGCCCTTGGCTTTGCGGCGTTCCCGGTCCAGCCGGGCCAGGTCGAGCAGTCCGCTCACGAACCGCGCGTCCGTCACCCCGTAGAACTCGCACAGCACGCGGATGTCCGGGTCCCGCATGGGCACCCAGCCGCTCTCCATCTTCACGATCTTCGTCGACGTGGCGCTGATGTGCTGCGCCGCCTGGAGTTGCGTCCTGCCCGCCGCCGTACGCAACTTGTGCAGCTCACCGCCAAGTCGGCGCCCCAGCACCGTCGACGTCCGGTTGCCCTGGCCCTCACGTGTTCCACGGTTCACCGGCCCAGTCTCGCGCCCACGCGGCCCGGCGTCGACAACGTAATCCGTCTGGGGAAGATATTCCCCGAACCGCTTGCTCCCGCAGCTGGGACACCCCTACCGTCGGTGACGAACTGCTCACCGCGCAGCGGCAGTTGGCGGAAGTGCACCGGGCTGCCCACACGGCACCGGCATGCCACCGCCCGCACAGGAGGTGCAGAGCCATGGACGAGCCGATTCGGTACGACGTGCGGAACTACCCGCCCCGGCAGGACTCGGTGCCCGCGGCCCGGCGGCGGGCCGCCTGGCTGGCGGTGGCGTGGGGGCAGCCCGGGCTCGCGGCCGATGCGGCGCTGCTGACCAGCGAGCTCACCACCAACGCCGTGCTGCACGGGTCCGTCGAGGACCGGTACGTACGGGTCGAGCTGCGGCTCACGGGAGCAGTGCTCCGGATCGAGGTCACCGACCCGAAGGGAGAGCGGCGCCCGGAGCCGCGGATCGCCGCCGACGACGAGCAGTACGGCCGGGGGCTGCAGATCGTGGGGGCACTCTCGCAGCGGTGGGGGGCCTCGGAGCGGGTCGTCGGGAAGACCGTATGGGCCGAGCTGGCCGGCCGGGGGCCCCGTTAGGCTGCTCCGCATGCATGGCTGGATTGCGCCGAGCCCCATCGAGCGGGAGCTGTACGAGAGCAAAGCGCGCGGTGACTGGGCGGCGTACCTCGACGCCCTCGCGCGCGCCGAGCTGTTCATGCCCCAGCCCCGCGCCCTCGTCGACGCCGACCCGCGGTACGCCCGGTTCCTCCCGACCCCCGACGGCAGGAGCCTCGCCGTCTACACCCGCGGGATGCTCCCGGCGCCCACCCCCGACACCGTCTTCCTGCGCCAGAGCCTCGCCTGGTTCGCGAACGCCTGGGACCACCGCGACCCCGCCCACCTCGCCGTGAACCCCGGCAGCCCCGCCGAGGCCTACCTCACCACCACCCCCGCCGACCGCGCCCGCTGGCGCGCGCACTGGGACACGGTCACCACCTGGGGTCTGACCCCGAACGCCGTGCACGCCCTGCACACCGGCGGCCCCCTGCACGGGCCGGTGGCGCACGGACTCGCCGTCGGAGCGCACCTCGCCGTCAGCAACGGCGAGTTCTGGAACGCCCTCGCCTACCACGGCAGCGGCTACACCCGTGAACGCGACCGCATCCGGGAGTCGTGGGGCATCACGGACGCCGCGGGCTGGCTCGACGTCCTCCAGCGCATGCTCAACGCCGAGATCGTCAGCCCCGTCTGGGAGTTCGCGCTGCGCGTGCGCCGGATCCTCGTCTCCGACTTCGCCGGCCCGGTGGACGTGGAGCACTGGCGGCACGCCGCCGAGACCAGCCTGCGCCGCAGCGCGGAGCGCTCCGCCGAGCCGCAGCTCACCCCCGACGGGGTCACGGTCGCGCAGCCGCGCCCCACCGCCGAGGTCGAGGGCGAGATCACCGGCGTGCAGCGGCTCATCGGCCGTATCGCCCGCTACGAGCAGCGCTTCCGGGCGGACGGCCTGCTCCCCGCGGAAGGGTTCGTGCGCTCGGTCGAGGCCTGGGACATCGGGCGGGCCTCGCAGATGGCCCGGTGGGGCGTCGGCACCCGGTACGGGACCCTGGAGGACGCCGAGCGCGCCGTCCTGCGCGCGGGCGAGGCCGCACGCGGCACGTACCGCTCCTGGGAGGACTTCTCCGCCGGGTACCTCCTCGGCCGGTGCCTGCACTTCGACGAGGAGGAGTTCGGCGAGTGGTACGACACCTCCCTCGCCACCCACCTGACGCTGACGACCGACCCGGCCAGCCCGTGGCTCAACATCCCCTGGGCGACGTGACGAAGACGTGTCGGGCCTGACGCACTCCGGACGGAGTCTGTCGCCGCCAACTAGCCTGAGACGTATGTCTATTGAGCTGAACGAGACCGTACGAGGGCTCCTCGACGCCCCGCACCCCGCCGTGCTCTCCACCCTCAACCCCGACGGAAGTCCGCAGAGTTCGGTGGTCTGGGTGACCCGTGAGGGCGGGGACCTGCTGATCTCCACCGAGCAGGGCCGCCGCAAGGAGCGCAACATCGTCCGGGACGGGCGCGTCGGCCTGACCGTGTTCGACCTGGCCAACCCGTTCCTGTACGCCGAGATCCGCGGCAACGCCACCGTCAGCGAGGACGCCGGGCGGGCGGTCACCTCCCGCATCGCCGAGGAGTACCTGGGGCCGGAAGGCGCCAAGGAGTTCTCCAAGGCCCCGCCGGAGCAGGTCCGCGTGGTCGTCCGCATCACCCCGACCAAGGTCCTCGGCAACGCCGCCAAGTAGGACCGACGAGCCGGAGCCCCGGCCCCCGCGGTGTGCGGGAGCCGGGGCTCCGTGGTTCCGCCGGCTTCGGCTAGCCCTGGGTGAAGTACCCGAGCAGGTCCGTGATCACGTGCGTCGAACCGCCCCACGGGCCGTTGTAGACGCTGATCTTCCCGTCGTTGACCGGGGTCGTCACGTGGTTCGGGATGGTCAGACCCGGCAGCGTGTTCAGGCTGCTCGCCTCCGGGCGGGCCGACCCGAAACCGTACGCGGTCAGGTAGCCCGCGCCGGTGCTCTCGGTCGCCGTCAGGTTCAGCACCGCGCCCACCGCGCCGGCCGGCACGCCGGGCACCGTGGTGGTGGCGCCCGCGGCGAGCTTCCCGGTCGCGCGGGTGTCCGCGAGGCGCTTCGGCACGACCGGCGTGAACAGGGCCTTGCCGTCCTTGCCGTAGTAGCCGACCGCGTCCACGATCAGGTGCGCGGAACCGGAGTGGTTGTACAGGGTGATCGTGCCGTCCGCGCCGACCGGCACGATGGCCTGGTTCGACTTCGCCTTGCCGGGCTCCGGGTTCAGGTTCGACACCTCGGGGCGCTTCGCCGGATCCGGGTAGGCGGCCACGTACGAGAGGGACGTGGCGTCCGTGCTGGTCAGGTTCACCGCGACGGCCTTGGCATCCGCCGGGATGCCGGCCACCCCCGCGACCTTGACCGTACGGGTCGTGCCGCCGGCCACCGCGCCGCCCGTGTTGCGGGTGTCCACGAGCCGGGCCGGGGAGACGGGGCTGAACTTCTGGCCCGCGTTGGGCTGGTAGTAGCCGACGAAGTCGACGATCACCTCGGCCTGTCCGGCGTTGAGGTACAGCCAGACGTAGCCGTCCTTGTCGACGGGAACGGTCACCGTGTTGGACACGGTGCCACCCGCCCGGGCGTTCAGGTTCGAGGTCGTCGGGCTGTCCTGGCGGACCGGCGACACGTTGAGGAAGGCGTCCTGCGTGACACCGGTGAGGGTCACGTTGACGACCGCCGAGGCCATGGCCCCCGAGGTGACGTTGCCCGACGGGTGCAGGCCGACCGGCATGCGCACGGGGGTGGGCACGCCGCCGCGCAGTGTGCCGCCGTTGACGCGGCTGTCCTGCAGGCGGAACGGCGTGGTGGCCACGTACCCGGACTGCGCGTAGTCCACGCGCACGGTCTGGGTCTTCGTGGACGTGCCGCCCTTGACGTCCCGGAGCTTGACCGTGGCCTTGTACTCGCCCGGCTTCGCGTAGGTGTACTGGACGGTGCTGAGGCCGTCGCGCGCCTCGGTCGTGCCGTCACCCGGGAGCACCTCGATCCGCTCCACCGGCCACGGCGTCGCGGAGGCCGACGCGTCGAAGGCGACGGTGAGCGGGGGGAGGTGCTGGATCGGGTTGTCCGAGGTCGGCAGGACCGGTGTGGCGGTGAAGGCCGCCGTCAGCGGGCCCGCCGGGGTCGCCTTGGTCGGCTTCTCGGTGGAGACCGTCCGGCCGGCGCCGTTGACGGCCGTCACGTTGACCACGTAGTCGCCCGGCTTGGCGTAGACGTGCGTGGCGAGCCCGTGCGCGCCGCCGCCCTGCGGGGTGACGACCGGCGGCGTGCCGTCGCCGAAGTCGACGTGGTAGCTCATCGCGGTGGGCCACCGGCTGTCGGAGACGGCCTGCACCTCCACCGTGGTCCCGACCGGCGCCCAGGTCTGGTCGAGGTTCATCCAGACCTGGCTCAGGCCGTCCTGGGACTCCTGCGCGCCGCGGTCGATGAACCCGCCGTTCCTGCCGGTGTTGGGGACCCGCGGGTCGTCCGCGGTCGGGTCGCCCTCCAGGTCGCTGGGCAGTACGCCGGGGGCCGTCGGGTCGCCGGAGTCGATCGTGGGGGACCCGTCCATCGTGCCGACGTCCGCCGACGACGGGGTGATGATGTCGTGCGCGCCCTGGCCGGTGGCGGCCGAGAACGCCGCCGGGTCCCTGTAGGCGGCGCCCGCCCACCGGTACGGCGTCACCGGGTGCATGGGCATGTCGGTGATCAGGTTGTAGTCGGCGCGGGTGCCGGCCGTGGCGCTCGCCCCCACCGCGATGCCGTTGCTCGCGCCGGTGCACGCGGCGTTGTAGGCGGACTCGAGCAGGTTGTTGAACAGCGCGGCCCCGGTCGAGGTGCCGCTGACCGAGACCGACGCCTCGCAGCCGCCGTAGAGCGAGTTGTTGGTGACGGCGGTGTCGGGCGCGTCCACGACGGCGACCGCGGGCCGGCCGATGCCGGAGACCATGTTGCGGCCGAGCACGGTGCGCTGGGATCCGCCCTCGATCCGGACACCGGTCAGGCGGCTCCGGGTGATGCGCACGTCCCTGCTCCCGTCGGTCACCACGAGGGAGTCGAGCCTGCCCCTGCCGGCGCGGGACCGGTCGATCTCCACATCGGTGGAGTGGCTGACCTGGACGCCGCCCTGGGCGAACAGGCCGCGGAGCACCACGTGGGAGGCGTCCCTGACGGTCAGCAGCCTGCTCAGGTGCGTCAGGGGGTCGCCGCCCTCCACCGGGTCGACGACGAAGGAGATCGGATTGCCCGGTGCGCCGGAGCGGTCGATGGTGACCGCCTCGTCGTAGTACGCGCCCGCCTTGATCCGTACGGTCTGGCCCGGCTTCACCACGCCGGCCGCGGCCGAGACCGTGCAGTACGGGACGGCCTGCGTGCCGGCTCCGGTGTCGGAGCAGTTCGAGCCGTTCAGGTTGTTGACGTAGAGGCTGGTCGGGGTCTCGGCGGCCGCGGCGGCGGGCAGGCCGAGGAGGGTGACGAGGCCTGCGGTCAGCAGGACCGTCGTGCGGGTGGGACGCACCAGGAGGGTTTCCTTCGTGAAGAGACGACGTGGGGCCACGAAGGATGCTGCGGCGCCGCACGACCGGTGGACGTCCTGCTCCCCAGCGACAGTCGGGCGCACGCGACCCCCCGCGCACGGGCCTCATCATCCATGGTCCGAAACCCGATGTCACGCGGTATTGATCTACGGCAGCCGCGGCCGTACGACAGCCCACGCGTCGACCGCCGCCGCCAGGGGATCGGCGTCCCGGAGATGGGGGCGTACGGAGGCCAGGGAGGCGATCAGGACCTTGATGCGGCGCAGGTGCGCGATCCGGGGCAGCGGGAGGTCGCGCCAGCCGCGGGCCTCCGCGGTGGCCTCGGCCGGGGTCAGGTCGAACAGGTCCAGCACCTCCCGGCACAGGGCGGCCGGGTCGCCGCCGCGCTCGGGGCCGAACGTCCGGATCAGATAGGCGCGGGCGTGGGCCAGCTCGCTCCACCAGGCCAGCTCGTCCGTACCCTCCACCGCCGCGCAGCGGTGGGTCGCGGTCACCGCCACCCGGCCCCAGCGCAGCCGGATCCCCTCCGGCAGCCGGTCGTTCTGCATCCGTCCCCCGGCCAGGACACGCAGGGTCCGCGGCAGCGGCTCGTCCGCCAGCGGGGGGTCGGTGGCCAGCCAGTCCTCCAGCTCCTCCAGGGTGTGCCCGTCGGGCGGTACGGAGGTCAGGACCTGGCCGCGGGTGAGGAGGGCGACCACGGCGCCCGTGAGGTGGACCTTCGCCACGTGCCCGGCGTCGAAGGAGCCGACGCTGCGCCCGTACCACTCGATGCGGCGCAGCCCGACCCGCAGCTCCCCGGCCGCGAAGACCTGCCCGGCGCGGGCCACTCCGCCGACGCAGCGCACCACGCACACGCCGCCGGTGGCATCGGCTTCCTCGACGGAGTACACCTGCAATTCGGCGATGGACACCCCGCGCCCCCTTCTCCCCTGCCTCAGGCGGGAGGCTACCGCCCCGGGGCGTTCACCCCTCCCCGGGTTCCAGGACGAGGCGGATCTCCGTCACTTCGTAGCCGGCGCGGTCGAAGGCGGCCGCCATCGGGACGTTGACGGTGTCCGTGGTCGCGGTGATGCGGTCGGCGCCCTCCGCCGCCTGGAAGCGGGTGATCTCGCCCAGGATCTCGTCGATCAGGCCCTTGCCGCGCTGTTCCGGTACGACGCCCAGGTAGCCGACGTTGCGGTGGTACGGGGTCGCGGAGGGAATGGCCATGCCCGCCAGGGTGCCGTCGGGCAGGTGCGCGAGGCGCCACCAGGAGCGCTCGCCGGGGCAGTCGTTGTAGAACTCGAAGTCCTCGCGGGCCAGCTGCTCGGCGTCCATCGTGCGCAGTTCGCCGATGGTGGCCAGGTCGAGGCTGCCGTGCGACAGCCGGACGAAGGCGTCCAGGAACTCCTCGTCGGTGCCCTCCCGGAAGACGAGGCGCCCGGTGGGCTCCGGGATCCCGGCCGCCGGGGTCCACTCGTAGCGCAGGCGCTCGATCTCCCGGGTCAGCCCGGTCGCGTGCGCGGCCTGCCGGCGCCAGCCGACGGCCGCCGCCAGCTCCGCGTCGGCCTGCCAGCCGCGCGGCAGGGACAGGTTGTAGAGCGGCAGCGTGCCGAAGGCGGCGTGGCCGGCGGCGAGGAGCCCGGCGGCCAGCGCAGCCGGGTCGGCCACGGTGGACCGCACCTGGAGGCAGTCGAGCGCGATGGGCCGGGCGCTGTCGGCTCGCCCCCACCACAGGGCGCGGGCGAGCACCTGCCCGTCCTCGTCCTCGGCGAACCAGATCCACTCGGGGCGCAACCGGTTCCCGGCGAGCTCCTCCCGGATCTTGTCGGCGGTCAGGGCGGGGACGGGGCCGTCGGCCGGGTAGGCCAGGGCACGGTCGATGTCGGCGGGGTCTGCGGTGGCAGCGCGAAAGAGCATCCGGCGATGATCACACGCCCACCCCACCCTGACCAGGCCTTTTCCCGGAGCTCGCAGCTCAGCGCCAGGTGTTGGTGTCCACGATCTCGCCGGTCTCCAGGTCGATGCGGCCCTGGAAATCGCCCGCGTTGCGCGTGACCATGACCAGGAGCGGCCGTCCGCCCTGCGGGAAGGCGGTGTAGAAGCCGTGCACGTCGTCCGGGTCGGCCGGCAGGTCGCGCGGCGGGTGCAGCCGGAACCGCT
This sequence comes from Streptomyces sp. NPDC057010, assembly GCF_042673805.1. Lineage (NCBI taxonomy): Bacteria > Bacillati > Actinomycetota > Actinomycetes > Kitasatosporales > Streptomycetaceae > Streptomyces > Streptomyces sp. NPDC057010. The sequence continues at coordinate 126,027 of NZ_JBHUSC010000002.1, forward strand.
CCGTGCCGTCCGCCCGGTAGACCACCGCGTTGTCCGACGGGGTGAAGGGTGCGCCGTTGATCGCTTCCACCACCAGGACGAACGTGTCGCCGTTCTCCTGCCACGCCATGACGTCCTGCGGGGGCTTCTCGTACCGCTGCTCCACGTCTCCTGCGGGGCCGCTCCACCGTACGGTGGTGTTGCCTTGGGTCCAGGTGACCACGACGTCGGGCTGTTCTTCGGTCACTTGGGGATCTCCGTGGGTGGGCCGACTGGGATCAGCCGGGCTCGGTCTCCGAATTCCATGATCTCTATTTGGGTCCCGCCGCCGGGCAGATGGCCCAGCTTCGGGTCCACCTGGGGTCCGATGATGCTCTCCTGAACGAGGATGGGGTCACCGTCCGAGATGCGGTATCGCTGCAGGAGCGAGACGTCGTCCTTCCAGTCGGTGCGGACGGCCAGCTGGTCCCGTACGAACTGCTGGTTGGGGACGTCGTCGAAGGTACCGAACCCGCCCGGTCGGGTCTGGCCATGCGAGATCACCATGTTGAACTCCTCGCCCGGCTGGGCGAAGCGCGCGACGATCGGTGACCCCTCCAGGTGCGGGGGCTCACGCCTCGCCGGGGGCAGGGCCTTGCGTTCCGCGCCCTCCTCCGTGCACGGGGTGAGGCCCAGCGGGTCCGCCCACACGAGCGGGTTCGTGACGTAGGCGACCGGATTCGGGGACGGTGCGAGGCCCAGCGGGTCGGCCGTCAGGTAGCGGGCCGTCTCCGGGTCGTAGGTGCGGAAGTAGTTGTGGTGGAGGCCGGTCTCCGGGTCGTGGTACTGGCCCGGGAAGCGCAGCGGGGTGTAGGCGGAGGCGTCCCGGTTCCAGCTCGTCGTGCCCCAGACCGTCGAACGGGTGCGCCAGGCGACCTCCCCCTGCTCGTCGATCAGCTCAGTCGGTGTGCCGACCAGGTCCGTGACGATGGCGAAGAAACGGCTGTCGATCTCCTCCTGCGAGGCCTGCGAGGCCTGCGACACCCGGTGGATGGTCTCCACCTGGGTGAGCGGGTGCATGCCGGAGTGCGTCCAGCTGAGCGTGACCTCGTGCGGGTTGCCCGCCGAACGCGTCGTCTGCTCGACCAGGATCGGACCGTCCCACGTGAAGACGGTCTCCTCCACCACCTCGTCCGGGTTCGCCGATGTTTCACGTGAAACATCGATCCCCGCCAGCCGCTGCTTGGCGGCGCGGCGCCCCATCGCGTCGTAGCGGTAGCGCCACCGCGTCCCGTCCGGGGTGGTCACCTCCGTCAGCCGGTCGTCCGCGTCCCACGTGTAGTGCCAGGTGTCCGGCTTCCGGGAGAGCCGGGTCTTCTGCCGCAGGACCACACGGCCCTGGGCGTCGTGCTCGTAGCGGACCCGGCCCGCACGGGTGATCCGCGTCCCGGTGTAAGCGCGTTCACCGGCGGCCTCCACGCCCAGCGGCTCCGGCCAGGCGGCCGAGGTCTGGTTGCCCGCCTCGTCGTAGGCGTACCGCTCCGACCAGGAGGCGGCGTCCACGGCGGTGACCCGGGAGGCCGAGTCCAGGGTGAAGGTTCGCGGCCCCGTCATCTCGTCGTCGATCGCCAGCAGATTGCCGTCGGCACGGTAGCTGTAGCCGCGGCGCACCAGGGTCCGCTGGTCCGAGCCGGTGATGTGCCGGGTGGTGAGCCGGCCGACCGCGTCGAAGGTCTGGTGGAGCTCCGTGCTGTCGCCGATGCGCCGCGTCAGTTCACGGCCGGCCGCGTCCCGCTCGAAGGTCAGCGTCCGTCCCGAGGCGGTGATCTCGGTGCAGTGGCCGCCCTCGTCGTACGTCCAGCGGGTCTGCGCCCCTGTGGGGGTGTTCATGCCCACCGGCCGGCTCAGCGCGTCATACGCGTAGCGGACCGTACGGCCGTCCACCTGCTCCTCGACCAGTCGCCCGTGCCGGTCGCGGATGCGCATCAGCCTGGTGCCGTCGGAGGAGACCGCCGCCGCGGGGAGGTCGAAGACGTCGAACTCGAAGGTTGCGGTACCGGTGGGAGAGTCCTTGCGGATGATCCGGCCGAGCACGTCCCGCTCGTACGTGATCTCCTCGCCCAGCCCGTTCACCCGTGAGCGCAGGCGCCCCGTCGGGTCGTGGGCGTAGGTCAGCGTCAGGCCGTCGAAGTCCGTCTCCGAGATCAGCCGGCCCGCCGCGTCGTACACGTACTCCCAGGTCAGACCCTGGGGATTGCGTACGCCCGTCAGCCGCAGCAACGCGTCGTAGGTGTACTCGTGCCGTACGCCGTCGGGCCCGGTCCGGGCCGCGAGCAGGTCGAAGTGGGTGTACTCGAAGCGGGTCACCCCGCCCGCCGGGTCGGTGAAGGAGGTGCAGTTGCCCTCGCCGTCGTACGTCCACACCGACTCGGCGCCGTCCGGGGCCACCCGTCGGGCGGGCCGCCCCTCGGGTGTCCACTCCATGGCCGTCACCCCGCCGAGCGGATCCGTCACGCGCACCGGGCGCCCGAAAGCGTCGCGCTCGTACCGGGAGGTGGCGCCGAGGGGGTCCGTGATGGTGAGCGGCAGACCGGCCGCGTCGGTGGTGAAGCGGGTGACGGCGCCCAGCGGGTTGGTCACCGTGACCACGTGGCCGCGTTCGTCGTAGCCGAAGGTGGTGACGGCACCTGCCGAGGTGGTCAGCGACGTGCGGTTGCCGCGCTCGTCGAAGGTCTGGCGGACGACCGTGCCGTCGGCGTTGGCCACCCGTGCCGGCAGGCCCAGTGCGTCGTACTCGGTGCCGGCGGTGCGGCCGTCGGGACGGATCGAACGGGTGATCCGCCCTGCCTCGTCGTATTCCTGCCGGGAGGTGGCGCCCAGTGCGTCGGTACGGCTGATCACGCGCCCGGCGCTGTCGTACTGGTAGCGGGTGACCGCCCCGAGCGGGTCGATCTCGGCGACGACACGGCACCGCTCGTCGATCACGTAGCGGCGGGTGTGCCCGTCGGCGGTGGTGACCGCGGTGACGCGGTGGCCGGTCTCCGGATCGCGGGTGTCGTAGTCGAGGGTGAGCGCGAGGTGGCCCTCGGTCCCGCCCTGCGCGACACAGCGGTCCTGGTCGTCGTAGGCGTAGTCGTAGCGGCTGCCGTTGGTGTCGGTCCAGGAGGTGATCCGTCCGCGCTCGTCGTAGACCAGGCGCAGGGGCAGGCCGGAGGAGTTGGTGACCTCGGTGAGGTTGCCGTCGGTGTAGCCGTACGCGAGGACGCGCGGGCCGCCCGTCAGGTGGAGGGCGGTGATGCGGCCCTCGGCGGTCTCGAAGCGCAGGTGGTAGCCGCCGGAGTGGGCGATGCCGAGCGGGGTGCCGGCAGCGTCGTACTCGAAGGTGACGAGGTTGCCGTTGCGGTCTTCCAGCTGGGCGATCGGCGCGATGCCGTCCTCTTCGCCGTCCTGGCCGGGAGCCGGAGAGAAGCGTCGGATCCGGCCCGTCGCAGGGTCGGTCACCGTCCAGTCGCCGTCCGGCGTGCGCTCCAGCGGGTGGCGCGGTCCGGTCGCGGGGAGCACCGGGACACCCGGCGCCGGGTGCGGGTAGGCGACGATCAGCCCGTCCTCGCTGACCAGGACGACACCCTCGGCGTCGATCTCCAGGTGCTGGTCGACGGTGGAGGCCCAGGAGGGGCCGAACCAGCGGCCCGCGCCGTAGCCGGACTCCGCGCGGCGGCTGAAGACCAGGGGGAGGGTGCCGGGCAGCACGAGGTCGGTCTGCGGCAGGTACATCCGTCCGGTCGCCAGGTCCACCGGGTCGGTGTGGCCGGTGGTCTTCTCCCCGTCCGGGGTGTTGTGTGTTGCGGGGCCGTCGCCGTCGAGTGCCTTGCGGCCCGGGCCGGTCGGGATGTCGTCCGCGAGTTTCGCGACCGAGGCGCCCTTCTTCAGGGCGCCCAGGCCCTTGGTGCCGATCAGTTCCGGGAGCATCTTGCCGATGCCCTCGGACGGGTCCTTCATGAACTCGTCGAGCATCTGCTTGCCCGCGCCCATGGGGTCGTTGACCGCCACGGTGAGGCCCGCGACCGTGGAGTTGAGGCTCGTGAGGTACTCGGCCGGGTGCGTGAGGTTGTACGGGTCCATCGGGTTGACGGAGCGGACGAAGTTGACGAGCCCGGCCGTGCCCTTGACGACACCGCCCGCCAGGTGCGTCTTCGCTATCTCCAGATAGTCCAGGCCGTCGCCCAGCTGCTGGGCGTACGAGGGCTTCGGCGGGGCGGCGTCCCGGGCGGCGCGCACCGCGCTGCGCACGCTCTCGGCGACCTCGTTGCGCTGGCGGCGGGCGTCGTCCAGCTTGTCCTGCGCCGCCTTCGCCATGGAGGTGCCCGGGTCGGTGAAGTCGCCGGGCTTCGGCGGCAGCTGGTCCTTCTTCGCCTTGACCGCGTCGTTGTAGGTGTCGACCTGCTTGTTGTAGGCCTTGCGGGCGTCCTCGGAGGCCTTCTTGGCCTTGTTGTAGTCCTCCAGGGCCTCCTTCGCCTTGCCCTGCGCCCACTCCACCGTCTCCGCGAAGCGGCCCATGGCCTCGGCGGCCTTGCCGAAGTTCTCCGCGGCCTTGAACCAGCGCGGCGGCTCCTTCGCGATCGACTCGCGGTAGGCGTCGGCCGACTTCCCCTTCAGGCCGTCGCCCTCCAGGCCCTTCAGGCCCCGGCCGACCTGCTCGAAGGAGGACTTGAAGTCGTTCAGGTGCGAGACCTGCGCACGGATCTTGGAGACGCTGCCGTAGACCAGCTTCTTCGGGTCCTCGGTCTGCCCCAGCTCCATCTCGGCGACGTCTGCGCCCAGTTGGTTGGCGGCCGACCGGCTCTTGTCGCGGATCCAGTCGCCCGCCTCGTCGAGGCCGACGTCCTCCGCCAGGTCGGCCGTCTTGTCGCCGAGCCACTCGATCCCGTCGCCGACCTTCTCGGCGCCGTCCTCGACGACGTCCTCGACGACGTCCGGTACGAAGTCCCGCCAGCCCATCAGTTACCGTCCCCGTTCGCCTGGTCCAGGAGGTCCTTCAGCGAGCCGATCTTCCCGCTCGACTTCAGCTTGTCCCCCGTGTCGGACCAGGTCTGCTTGATGTCCTGCGCGCCCTTCTGGAAGGACTCGGCGCTGTAGTCCGGCTTGTAGACGTCGGCGCGGAAGATGTCGTCCCACGACTTCTTCTCGATCTCGTCCTCGCTCGCGTGCGGGTTGCCGTACGCGGCGTTGGCGGCGACCTTGAACGCGCCCTGGATGTACTGGTCCTCCTCCCACACCGTGCCGGCCGCGATGCCCAGGTTCCCCGCCAGGGCGCTGGCGTTCTGGATGAGGCTGCGCACGCCCCACTCCCAGCGCTCGCAGAAGTCCTCGAAGTCCTTTGACAGGCCCATGTGTCCGGCCTCCATGCCGGTCATGGACAGGTCCTCGAAGCCCGACCCCATGGACGCGCCGCCCGCGTCCCCGCTCTCGCGGAGCTCGGCGATGGCCTTGCGCAGGCCGTCCTGGATGTTCTTGACCGCTGTCGGCGAGACCTCGAGGTCCCCGTTGCCCGCCATCAGACGGTCACCTCCTGTGCGTCCACGGCCTGTGCGTCGGGGACGATGCCCACGACCGGCGGGAAGAGCATCGAGCCGTCCTCGTCCGCCACGTCCACGGCCACCCCGGTGGGGCCGTCCACCGTCGGGATCACCTCGTCGAGGAGCCGGGCGCCGAGGATCGCGAGGTACTCCAGCTCCTGATGGGCCGGGAGGCCGCGCACCTGCGCGAAGCGGGCCAGGGCCGCCTCGTCCGTGAAGGCCTGGATCCAGCGGACGCCGCCCTGCCACCCCGACATCAGCCCGCCCCCGTCCCCGTCGGACAGCGGTACGAGGAGCACCGCGCGGCGGAATTCACCCAGCAAACGGCCCGAATGCCCCGATCCACCGCGCATGGCGGCAATTTCCTCGGTCAGTCCCACGCCTGTCGCCCCCGTTCCCGGGCGCGATCGGCCGCCCCCGATTCGCACACGTTACTCAGGCAGGAAACAGCGCGGCACTCGGGGCCCCTACGACCGATGGCCGGCCTCCTGGAAGGAGGCCGGCCATCGGGGTGGTGCGTCCGTACCCGCTACGACCAGGTGACGAGGCGGCGCGGGTGTTCCAGGACCGCCGCGATGTCGGCCAGGAACTTCGAGCCGAGCTCGCCGTCGATGAGCCGGTGGTCGAACGACAGGGCCAGGGTGGTGACCTGACGCGGCTTCACCTTGCCCTTGTGGACCCACGGCTGGAGCTTGATCGCGCCGACCGCGAGGATCGCGGACTCGCCGGGGTTCAGGATGGGCGTACCGGTGTCGACGCCGAAGACGCCGACGTTGGTGATGGTGATGGTGCCGTTCTGCATGTCGGCCGGGGAGGTCTTGCCTTCGCGGGCCGTGGCGACCAGCTCCGACAGGGCCGTCGACAGCTCGCCGAGCGTCTTGGCGTGGGCGTCCTTGATGTTCGGGACGATCAGCCCGCGGGGGGTGGCCGCCGCGATGCCCAGGTTGACGTAGTGCTTGAGCACGATCTCCTGGGCCGCCTCGTCCCAGGACGCGTTGACGTCCGGGTTGCGGCGGATCGCCACCAGGACGGCCTTGGCGATGAGCAGCAGCGGGTTGATGCGCAGGCCCGCCAGGTCCGGGTCGTCCTTGAGTTCCTGGACCAGCTTCATCGTCCGGGTCACGTCGAGGGTGATGAACTCGGTGACGTGCGGCGCGGTGAAGGCGGAGCCGACCATGGCCTGGGCGGTGACCTTGCGGACGCCCTTGACCGGGATACGGGTCTCCCGCTCGGCGGCCGGTACGGACACCACCGCCGCCGGCGCCTCGGCCTGGACGGCCGGAGCCGGAGCCTGGGCCGGAGCGGGCGCCGCCTGCGGGGCGACGGCCGCCGCGGCGGCGGCGTGCACGTCCTGCCGGGTCACGACCCCGCCGTCCCCGGTGGGGACCACGACGGCCAGGTCGATCCCGAGGTCCTTGGCGAGCTTGCGCACCGGCGGCTTGGCCAGCGGGCGCTCCCCGGCCGGCTGCGCCGGGACGGCGGCCGGAGCGGGAGCCACGGGAGCAGCCGGGGCCGCCGGGGCAGCCGCCGGGGCGGTGCCGTTCTGCGCGGGCGCGCCCGCGACCGCCTTGCGCGGGCGGCGCTTGGTGGAGGCGGTGGAGACCCCGTAGCCGACGAGGACGGGCTGGCGCCCCTCCGGGGCGGCCTCCTCGGCCGCATCGGCCGGAGCCGCCTCCTGCACCGGAGCCTCGGCGGCGTCGTCGCCCTCCGTCCGCACCGAGATGATCACCTGGCCGACATCGACCGTGGTGCCCTCCTCGAAGAGGAGCGCGTGCACGACCCCGTCGAAGGGGATCGGCAGCTCGACGGCGGCCTTGGCCGTCTCGACCTCGCACACGACCTGGCCGTCGGTGACGGTGTCACCCGGCTGGACGTACCACTTGAGGATCTCGGCCTCGGTGAGGCCCTCGCCCACGTCGGGCATCTTGAATTCGCGGATCGTCATGAACGTGGCTCCTCAGTACGCCAGCGAGCGGTCGACGGCGTCGAGCACCCTGTCCAGGCCCGGCAGGTACTCGTCCTCCAGGCGGGCCGGCGGGTACGGTGCGTGGAAACCGCCCACGCGCAGCACCGGCGCCTCCAGGTGGTAGAAGCACCGCTCCGTGATGCGGGCGGCGATCTCCGCGCCCACGCCCAGGAACACCGGGGCCTCGTGGACGACCACGAGCCGGCGGGTCTTCTCCACCGACGCCTGGATCCCGTCGAAGTCGACCGGGGACATCGAGCGCAGGTCGACGACCTCCACCGACTTGCCCTCCTCGGCGGCCGCGGCCGCCGCCTCCAGGCAGACCTTCACCATCGGGCCGTAGGCAGCCAGGGTGATGTCCGAGCCCTCGCGCGCCACGCGCGCCTTGTGCAGCTCGTAGGGGATGGCCTCGACATCGACCTCGCCCTTGTCCCAGTAGCGCCGCTTCGGCTCGAAGAAGATCACCGGGTCGTCGCTGAGGATCGCCTGCTGGAGCATCCAGTAGGCGTCGCTCGCGTTCGACGGGGAGACCACCTTCAGGCCCGCCACGTGCGCGAACAGTGCCTCCGGGGACTCGCTGTGGTGCTCGACCGCGCCGATGCCGCCCGCGTACGGGATGCGCACGACGACCGGGAGCTTGATCTTGCCGAGCGCCCGCGCGTGCATCTTCGCGAGCTGCGTGACGATCTGGTCGTAGGCGGGGAAGACGAACCCGTCGAACTGGATCTCCACCACCGGCCGGTAGCCGCGCAGCGCGAGCCCGATGGCGGTGCCGACGATGCCCGACTCGGCGAGCGGGGTGTCGATGACCCGCTCCTCGCCGAAGTCCTTCTGCAGGCCGTCGGTGATCCGGAAGACACCGCCCAGCTTGCCCACGTCCTCGCCCATGATCAGGACCTTGGGGTCCGTCTCCAGGGCCTTGCGCAGCGACTCGTTGAGCGCCTTCGCGATCGACATCTTCTCGATGGCCATGGTGGTCACTCCCCACCCTCGAAGGACGCGAGGTAGGCCGCGAACTGCGCGCGCTCCTCGTCGACGAGCGCGTGCCCGTCCGCGTAGACGTTCTCGAAGATCGCCATGGTGTCCGGGTCGGGCATGGCGCGCACGGCCTCGCGGACCCGCTTGCCCAGCGCCTCGCTCTCGGCCTCCAGCTCGGCGAAGAAGGCCTCGTCGGCGCCGCCGGTGGCGAGCAGGTGGGCCTTCAGGCGCAGGATCGGGTCCTTCGCCTCCCAGGCCTGCGTCTCCTCGTCCCGCCGGTACTTGGTCGGGTCGTCGGAGGTGGTGTGCGCGCCCATCCGGTACGTGAACGCCTCGACCAGCGTCGGGCCCTCGCCGCGGCGGGCCCGGTCCAGGGCCCAGCGGGTCACGGCCAGGCAGGCCAGGACGTCGTTGCCGTCGACGCGGACGCCGGGGAAGCCGAAGCCCTGGGCGCGCTGGTAGAGCGGCACGCGCATCTGGCGCTCGGTCGGCTCGGAGATCGCCCACTGGTTGTTCTGGCAGAAGAACACCACGGGGGAGTTGTAGACGGCCGAGAAGGTGAACGCCTCGGCGACGTCGCCCTGGCTGGACGCGCCGTCGCCGAAGTAGGCGATGACCGCGGAGTCCGCGCCGTCCTTGGCCACACCCATCGCGTAGCCGGTCGCGTGGAGCGTCTGCGAGCCGATGACGATCGTGTACAGGTGGAAGTTGTTGCTGTTCGGGTCCCAGCCGCCGTGGTTCACACCGCGGAACATCCCGAGCAGGTTGGTCGGGTCGACCCCGCGGCACCAGGCCACACCGTGCTCGCGGTAGGTCGGGAAGACGTAGTCGTCGTCGTTCAGCGCCCGGCCGGAGCCGATCTGCGCGGCTTCCTGGCCGAGGAGCGAGGCCCACAGGCCCAGTTCGCCCTGACGCTGGAGCGCGGTCGCCTCACCGTCGAAGCGGCGGGTGAGCACCATGTCGCGGTACAGCCCGCGCAGGTCCTCGGTGGTGATGTCGGCGACGAAGGGGGCGAACTCGGCGTTCTCCGCGTTTTCGACGCGGTCCCCTTCGGGCGTCAGCAGCTGTACGAGCTGAGGTTCGGCGTCCTGCGTCTGCGCGGTGGCAGCGGCGGGCTTGGCGGCGTTGGCCGCGCCTGCCGCCCGCTTGGTGCCGCTGCTGCGTCGCGGCTTGCGCGCGGCAGTGCTCTCCACGGTCACGTGTGCTCCTCCGTCGGTCCGGCACCCGGGTTCTCCGGGGTCCAGTGCGGCTCACCTGACTCTGTACCCGCGCACGGGGTGGGTGCGCGCTGTGTACGGATTCAGGCGTGACAAGGGTGCCCCGGCGAGTGCCCTGCGCAATGCACGTTACCCAGTGCGCCGCATTACTGCGAAACCCCGTTTGACCTGCGATTTTGCTTGGATATCCAAGTAAATCCACGGAAGCGGGAACAACCACTGGTCACAGCCTTGCAGGGGGCCGGAACACCGGCACGTTATCCCGGGTAACTCCGGCAGGGAAGGGGTGAGTGTGTGAAACTGACTTCGTGCGCGAAGACGGAAAAATCAAGGTATTCCTCCTGGACGACCACGAAGTGGTACGTCGGGGTGTTCACGAGCTGTTGTCGGTCGAACAGGACATCGAGATCGTCGGCGAGGCCGGTACGGCCGCCGACGCCCTGGTCCGGATCCCCGCCACCCGTCCCGACGTGGCCGTCCTCGACGTCCGGCTGCCGGACGGCAGCGGAGTGGAGGTCTGCCGCGAGGTCCGCTCCCAGAACGAGGACATCAAGTGCCTGATGCTGACCTCGTTCGCCGACGACGAGGCGCTGTTCGACGCGATCATGGCCGGCGCCTCCGGCTACGTGCTGAAGGCGATCCGCGGCAATGAGCTGCTCAGCGCCGTACGGGACGTGGCGGCGGGCAAGTCCCTGCTGGACCCGGTGGCCACCGCGCGGGTGCTGGAGCGGCTGCGGGACGGCAAGAACGGCAAGGGCGACGACCGGCTGTCCAACCTCACCGACCAGGAGCGGAAGATCCTCGACCTGATCGGCGAGGGCCTGACCAACCGCGTCATCGGCGAACGCCTGCACCTGGCCGAGAAGACGATCAAGAACTACGTCTCCAGCCTGCTCTCCAAGCTGGGCATGGAGCGGCGCTCCCAGGCCGCCGCCTACGTCGCCCGCCTCCAGGCCGAGAAGCGCGCCTGACCGCTCCCCGCGCGGAGCGGTGACCCTGCGTGACGCCCCGTGGCCGCCCGTTGCCTCGGGGTGCGCCGTTTCATTCGGGACCAACGTCCCCGATCATCGGGGCGGGCTCCTCTTTCCCGGCAGCGTGTCGGTACCGGACAGTGGACGGCATGTCGCCAGAGGAACTCCACGCCATCGAACTGCTGGGCCGGGTGCCGTACGGCCGGGTGGCCACCAGCATGCGCGCGCTGCCCTTCCTCGCCCTCGCCCGCCACATCGTGGTGGCCGGCAAGGTCGTGCTGAGAATGCACGCCGGCTTCGGCCATCACCAGGCCTGCAACGGAAGCGTCGTGGCGTACGGGGCCGACAACTTCAACTCCCGTGACGCCCGGTTGTGGTCGGTCCAGTTCACCGGGACCGCACAGATCGTCGAACCGACCACCGCCGAACTGGAACTCTTCGGTCCGGGTCCGCATTTCGTGGACGGTGAGGTCTTCGACCCCGTCTACATGCGCATCGAGCCCCAGTTCGTCACCGTGCATTCCCTGGCCGGGAATCCGGACCGGCACTACCAGCACGCGCTCTGACCGGCCGAAAGGCGGATACGGGGACGGGCCCGGCGGAATTGGATTCCGCCGGGCCCGTCCCCGTAGGTCACTCACCGTCGACGATGTTCCCGCTGCCCGGCTCCCCGGTCCTGGTCGGAGGCGGCGTCTGCGTGGCCGACTTCGTCGGCGTGGGCGACGTGGACTTCGACGCGGACGCCGAGGCCGACGCCGATGCGGAGGCCGACTCGGAGGCCGACGCCGAGGCCGTCGGGCTGTAGCTCTGCGACCTGCTGCGGGTCGAGGTGGGCGGCGCGAAGGTGGGGCTCTCGTCATGGCTCGACTGGGACGACGAGGGCTCCGGGGAGGCCGAGGCGCTCGGCTGGCCGCTGGAGCTCGAGACCGGGGCCGTCGGGCTCTTGTGGTTCTCGTTGCCGCCCACGCTCTGGACCGCGTAGGCCACGCCCGCCGCGACCGCGACGATCGCGAGCACCGCGAACAGCCACATCTTCCAGCGGCTGCCGCCCCGGTCCTCGTAGCCGTCGTAGCCGCCGTTGTGCCCGTTGTGGCCGTGGCCGCCCCCGCCGGGGAAGGCAGTGCCGTCGTCCGGGTTCAGCGGCGGCACCATCGGCTGCTGGAACTGCGAGGTGGAGGCGTTGGAGACGTACTTCTGCTGACCGCCGGTCCCGCCCACGGGCATGGCCGTGGTGGCCGCCGCCCCGCCGCGGCCGTGCGGCAGGGCCATGGTGACCGGGCCGGTGTTCCAGGTTCCGGTGTTCGGCCCCTGGTCGTGCAGCATCTGGAGCGCGTACTGGACCAGCCCGCGCATCTCCTCGGCGCTCTGGAACCGGTCGTCCGGGTCCTTGGCCAGCGAGCGCATGACCAGGCCGTCGAGCTCCTGCGGGATGTGGTGGCCCTCCGGCAGCTGCGAGGGCGGCACCGGGGCGTCCTGGACGTGCTGGTAGACCACCGACAGCGGGGTCTCACCGGTGAACGGGGGCCGCAGCGCGAGCAGTTCGTACAGCAGGCAGCCGGTCGCGTACAGGTCGGAGCGGTGGTCGACGGCCTTGCCGAGGGCCTGTTCGGGCGACAGGTACTGCGGGGTGCCCATGACCATGCCGGTCTGGGTCATCGTCGACTGCGCGCCGTGCAGGGCGCGCGCGATGCCGAAGTCCATCACCTTCACCGCGCCGGTGTCGGTGATGATGACGTTCGCCGGCTTGATGTCACGGTGCACGATGCCGTGCTGGTGCGAGTACGCGAGCGCTTCGAGGACGCCCGAGGTGATGATGAGCGCCTGCTCGGGGCCGGGGGCCTCGGCGCTGATCAGCAGGTCGCGGATGGTGCGGCCCTCGACGAGCTCCATCACGATGTACGGGACGGTGTTCGGGCCGACCTTGTCCTCGCCGGAGTCGTACACGGCGACGACCGCATGGTGGTTGAGCCCCGCGACCGACTGCGCCTCGCGCGTGAAGCGGGCCTTGGACACCGGGTCCTCGGCCAGGTCCGCGCGCAGCAGCTTCACCGCCACGGTACGGCCCAGCCGTACGTCCTCGGCGGCGAAGACCTCGGCCATGCCGCCCCGGCCCAGCCGGTGCGTCAGCCGGTAACGGCCGTCTCCCACCAGGCCGCCGGCCCCCCAGTGCGAAGGGTCCTCGGCCATCCCGGCGCCGTTTGCCTCGGGTTCGGGTGCCATCAGTCCTCGCCGTCGTCTCTCTTGGCCGCCGCTCAGCGGTAGGTCTCTTCCCAGTGCTCCGGTGAACGCTACAGCCTCGGAACAGGTCGCCGTTCGGACATGGGCGCCCTGTGCCCGTGTGGTCACGGAACGGGCACCTGGCTTGACGTGTGCTTGCCCTCCGGCAGACTGGGCGCGACATCAGCAGCTCGAGGGGAAGCAACAGTCATGAGCCAGGACGGCACTCAGGGCCGGTACGCAGGCGGTTCCCTGGCCCGCGGCCGTTACCAGCTACGGGATTTGCTCGGTGAGGGCGGCATGGCCGCGGTGTACCTCGCGTACGACACCGCCCTCGACCGCCAGGTGGCGATCAAGACCCTGCACACCGAGCTGGGCCGCGAACAGTCCTTCCGCGAGCGCTTCCGGCGCGAGGCCCAGGCTGTAGCCAAACTGTCGCACACCAACATCGTGTCCGTGTTCGACACGGGCGAGGACGAGTTCGACGGCGCCGTCATGCCGTACATCGTCATGGAGTACGTGGAGGGCAAGCCGCTCGGCTCCGTGCTCCAGGCCGACATCGCGCAGTACGGCGCGATGCCGGCGGACAAGGCGCTGAAGGTGACGGCCGACGTGCTGGCCGCGCTGGAGACCAGCCACGAGATGGGGCTCGTCCACCGCGACATCAAGCCCGGCAACGTGATGATGACCAAGCGCGGCGTCGTCAAGGTGATGGACTTCGGCATCGCCCGCGCCATGCAGTCCGGCGTCACCTCGATGACGCAGACCGGCATGGTCGTCGGCACCCCGCAGTACCTGTCGCCCGAGCAGGCGCTGGGCCGCGGCGTCGACGCCCGCTCCGACCTCTACTCGGTCGGCATCATGCTCTTCCAGCTCCTGACCGGGCGGATCCCGTTCGACGCCGACTCGCCGCTGGCCATCGCGTACGCGCACGTGCAGGAGGAGCCGGTGGCTCCGTCCTCCATCAACCGGTCGGTGACCCCGGCGATGGACGCGCTGGTGGCGCGGGCCCTGAAGAAGAACCCGAACGAGCGCTTCCCCACGGCCGCGGCCATGGGCGACGAGATCGCACGGGTGCTGGCCGCCGGGCAGACCGGGGCTCCGGTCATCGTCCAGGGCGCGCCCACGGGCGGCAGCGGCGCGGGCGTGGGCTCGGCCGTGTTCCCGCCGGTGGACTCCGGCTTCCAGGCGCCGCCCCCGTCGGTGCAGCAGCCGTACCAGTCCCCGTACGCGCCCACGCCGGCGCCGCAGCCGCAGCAGCACGCGCAGGGTGGCTACGCCTACCCGCACACGCCGCCGCCGGTGCCGCAGCAACAGCAGCAGCCGTACGCGCCGCAGACCCCGCCGCCGTACACGATCTCCCCGGCGGCCACGAGCGGCCAGGGCGGTTCGGGCGGGGGCAGCGGGGCCGGCAAGAAGAACACGCCGGTGATCGTGGGTGCGATCGTGGTGGCGCTGCTGGCCGTGGGCGGCCTGATCGCGGCGCTGAACATGGACGACGGCAAGAAGGACAAGGGCTCCTCGAACAGCGCGGGCCCGGGGGCGTCGACGGCGGCCTCGGCCAAGGCCGGGTCCAAGGGTCCGGACCGCACGCGCACGATCGACGCGTCCAAGTGCAAGGAGCCGGCGAAGCACTTCAGCGAGGCCGGCAAGTACCAGGCGCCGGACTTCAAGTACAAAGACGTGATCTCCGTGAAGGCCTGCATCCAGGCCTCCGGCGGCAAGTACGACGTCGTCGAGAAGGACGAGGCCGTGTGGGGCAAGGACACGGTGATCGACCAGACCCCGAGGGCCGGCGAGAAGATCGAGAAGGAAGGCACGACCTACACGCTGATCGTGTCGACCGGCAACCCGGAGTAGGAGCGGGAGCCGCCGCACTGCGCCAGACCGGCATCCCGGGCACCCCGATGGGGCGCCCGGGATGCCGCTTTTGTCCCTTTGTGTAAATCTGAGCGGAACATCGTGGTCCCCGCTCGGACTTCGCCCGGCGGGACCCCCAGGGACGGGAGGGGCACCCCGTGATCCAGGGCTTCCGCGTGATCCAGGGCTTCCGCCCGCCGCGCCGGCTCGCCTGTGCCGCGCTGGTCGCCGCCGCGCTGGTCCCCGCGGCCTCCGTCTGCGCCGTCCCCCTCACCCCGGGCCACCGCGCCGCGCCGCCCGCCGCCGCCGCGCCGGGCGTCGTCGTACGGGACGATCCCGACCCCGACCTGGACCTGGACCTGGCCGGCAGCGCCGCCGGGGCCGGGCGGGAGCGGCCGGGCCGGCCCGCCGGCGCGCCCGCGAACCCGGAGATGCTGGTGGCCTCCCGCCCGCTGACCGCCGTACGGCCGCGCACCGAGACGCAGCCGCCGGCCCCGCCCCGGGTCTCCCCCAGCCCGCACGAGGTGGTCAGCGCCTTCGGCACCGAGCCCAACGAGCGGGCCGCCGACCTGGCCGCGCACATACTGCCGCTGGGCACCGGATTCGCCCTGATGGGACTGGGCCTGGGCTACCTGGGCATGCGGCTGCGCCGGGGTCTGTGAGCCCCGCCCCACCGGGCGCCTCCCCCTCGCGGCGTACGCCTGTGGATGGTTGCCGAGCGTGAGCATACTCGGTATACATACTCGGTATGTCGATCCGTCACGGGCTTCTCGCCCTGCTGGAACGGGGTCCTCGGTACGGCTCGCAGCTGCGCACCGAGTTCGAATCCCGCACCGGCTCCACCTGGCCGCTCAACGTCGGGCAGGTGTACACCACCCTCGCCCGCCTGGAACGCGACGGCCTCGTCGCCCCGGACGGCGAGGACGCCGCCGGCCACACCCTCTACGCCATCACCGACGACGGGCGCACCGAACTGCACGAGTGGTACGAGCGCCCCGTCGACCGCGCCAACCCGCCCCGTGACGAGCTGTCCATCAAGCTCGCCATGGCCGTGGGCGCCCCCGGCGTCGACATCCGCGCCGTCATCCAGGCCCAGCGCCACGCCACCATCAAGGCGATGCAGGACTACACCCGGCTCAAGGCCACCGCGCTCGCGGCGGTCGAGAGCGGGCAGTCCCGCGAACGCGACGACGTGGCCTGGCTGCTGGTACTGGAGCAGCTGATCTTCCAGACCGAGGCCGAGGCCCGCTGGCTGGACCACTGCGAGGCCCGGCTCGTACGGCTCTCCCTGCCGGCCGACGGGAGAGCCGCCGCGCCCGCACCGCCCCCGGCCGCCGCCACCGCCACCGGCACCCCGGCCGAAGCCGGCGCCGACAGCGTCCCGGCCGCCGACCCGGCCACCACCGCCCGAGCCCGTACCGCCCGCACGCGGCGGGGCTGACCCTTCAGGGGGACCTTCCATGCCTGACCAGCGCCACGACCGCCAACCCGTACTGCAGTTGGACCAGCTCGTCCGCACCCACGGCAGCGGAGCCACCGAGGTGCACGCCCTGCGCGGCATCAACCTCTCCGTCTTCCCCGGCGAACTCGTCGCCGTCATGGGCCCCTCCGGCTCCGGCAAGTCCACGCTGCTCACCCTCGCCGGCGGCCTCGACACCCCCACCGGCGGCCGTGTCGTCGTCGAGGGCACCGACATCACCACGGCGAGCCGCAAGCAGCTGGCCGCGCTGCGCCGCCGCAGCATCGGCTACGTCTTCCAGGACTACAACCTGATCCCGGCCCTCACCGCCGCCGAGAACGTGGCCCTGCCCCTGGAACTGGACGGCACCGCCGCCCGCAGGGCCCGCGCCGCCGCGCTCGCCGCGCTGGAGGAGATGGGCCTGGGACAGCTCGCCGACCGCTTCCCCGACGAGATGTCCGGCGGCCAGCAGCAGCGCGTGGCCATCGCCCGCGCCCTCGTCGGAGACCGCCGCCTGGTCCTCGCCGACGAGCCCACCGGCGCCCTCGACTCCGAGACCGGCGAATCCGTCCTCGCCCTGCTGCGCTCCCGCTGCGACGCCGGCGCGGCCGGGGTCCTCGTCACGCACGAGCCGCGCTTCGCCGCCTGGGCGGACCGCGTCGTCTTCCTGCGTGACGGCAGCGTCGTCGACGAGACCCTGCGCAGCGAGGCCGACTCCCTCCTCTCGGGGCAGGCGGCCCGCCCGTGATCTCCTGGTACCACTCCTGGATCGCGGCGATCCGCATAGCCCGCCGCGACGCCTGGCGCTCCAAGGGCCGCAGCGTCCTCGTCCTCGCGATGATCGCCCTGCCGATCGTCGGTGTGAGCGCGGCCGACCTGACGATGCGCAGCGCCGAACTCTCCGTCGAGCAGGACCTCCAGCGCCGGCTGGGCGCCGCCGACGCCGAGCTCAGCCTGTCCCGCATGAACGTGCCGATCTACCAGTCCCCCGACGGGGACCGCTCCGCGCCGGTCGGCGGCTACGACTCGTACGAGCCGCCCAAGGACGAGAACCCGCACCTGCTGCCTCAATCGCTCCCGGCGGGCGCCGAGGTCGTCAAGGACACCACCGGACACGCCAAACTGCGCACCACGCACGGGCTCCTCGACACCGAACTGCGCGAGATCGACACGCACAGCCCGCTGGTGGAGGGCCGGTTCACGCTCGTCCGGGGCCGGCTGCCCGAGGCGGCCGGCGAGGTCGTCGCCACCACCGCCTTCCTGAAGGAGTCCGGCTACTTCGTCGGTTCCAGCGTCAATCCGCGGGGCACGGACCACGAGTACAAGGTCGTGGGCGCCTACGAACTGCCCAGCTCGCTCAAGTCGCTGCAGCTCATCGCGCAGCCGGGCACCCTGCTCACCCCGCTCGACAAGGCCCTGCAGGCCGCCGGGGCACCCGGGGTGCGGGCCGACGACGCGTACCTCGTGAAGGTCGGCGGCGCCGATGGTTTCACGTGGAACATGGTCAAGGAGGCCAACACCAAGGGCGTGCTCGTCATCTCGCGCGCCGTCACCCTGCACAAGCCCGCCGACTCCGACGTGCCGCTGTACCGGCAGGAGCCCAAGGACCAGTTCTCCCGCGGCTCCACGAACGCGGTCGAAATGGCCGTCCTGGCCACCGTCGTCGGTCTCGCCATGCTGGAGATCTGCCTGCTCGCCGGGCCCGCCTTCGCGGTCGGCGCCCGGCGCTCGCGCCGCCAGCTCGGGCTCGTCGGCGCCAACGGCGGCGACCGGCGGCACATCCGGGCCATCGTGCTCTCCGGCGGGCTGGTCATCGGCGCCGCCGCGGCCGTCACCGGCACCCTCATCGGCATCGGTCTCACCCTCGGGCTGCGGCCGCTCCTGGAGGAGTACCTCGGGCTGCGCTGGGGCGGGTTCGAGCTCCGCCCGCTGGAGCTCGCCGCCATCGCCCTGCTCGCCGTGGTGACCGGCCTGCTGGCCGCCATCGTCCCCGCCGTGACCGCCTCGCGGCAGACCGTGCTGGCCTCGCTCACCGGGCGCCGCGGCGTCCGGCGGGCCAACCGGGTGCTGCCCGTCCTCGGCCTGATCGCCGTCGCGGGCGGCGCCGCCATCGCCCTGTACGGCACGGTGTCCGAGACGGGCTCCCTGGTCGTCGCGGGCGGCAGCGCCATCGCCGAGCTCGGCGTGGTCGCCCTCACCCCGGTCCTGGTCGGCCTCTTCGGGCGGGTCGGGCGCTGGATGCCGCTGTCGCCGCGGCTCGCGCTGCGCGACGCCGTCCGCAACCGGGGGCGTACGGCGCCCGCCGTGGCCGCCGTCCTGGCCGCCGTGGCCGGCACCGTCGCCGTGGCCACGTACCAGCACAGCAAGGACGTCCAGGCCCGGCACGAGTACACCGCCGACCTGCCGCACCACTCCGGGGTGATCTCGGTCGCCGACAACAGCTCCTACAAGGACGTACCGGCCGTGCGCGAGGCCCTGTCCAGGGAGTTCCCGCTGTCCGTACGGGCCGATGTGGACCGCCTGGTGGTCGGGAAGCCGGGCTGCGACACGTACTCGAACGAGACCGGCTGCGGGCGCGCCGAGATCATCGTGCCCAAGGAGCAGCGCTGCCCGCTCCACGAGTCCGCGCACGGACCCGCCGACTTCAGCCCCGAGCAGGCCAAGGAGCTGCGCAAGGACCCGCGCTGCGTGCAGCCCCGGCACCAGAACTACGTGGAGAACGACGCGGTCGTCGCCGACGAGAAGCTGCTGACCGCGCTGGCCGTGACCGACCCCGGCGCCGTGGCCGCCCTGAAGTCGGGCAAGCCCGTGTCCTTCGACAAGCGGAACGTGAAGGACGGCAAGGTCACCATCCGGCTCATCACCGACCCCGACGCGGCCGACGCCGCGCGCGGCAAGGGCACGGAGACGCCGGGCGAGGACAAGGTCCTGCCCGTCCACCAGGTGCCGGAGGACGTCAACGGGTGGGGCCTCAAGCTCGTACTGCCCGCCGCGACCGCCAAGGCCGCCGGGCTGGCGACGGCCCCGTACGGCGCGTACTTCGCGCTCGACGGCATGCCGGGCAGCGAACAGCGCCAGCAACTGGACGGCGCCCTCGACACGATGGGCGTGGACGCCCAGGTCAAGATCGAGCAGGGCTACCAGCAGGAGAACAGCATCGAGGTGCTCGCCCTGACCCTCTTCGCCGGCCTGGTCACCATCGGCGCGGCGGGCATCGCCACCGGGCTCGCCCAGGCCGACGCCGAAGCCGGCCTGAAGACCCTGGCCGCGGTCGGCGCACCGCCGCGGGTGCGGCGCACGCTGAGCGGCTTCCAGTGCGGGGTGATCGCCCTGATGGGCGTCCTGCTGGGCTCGGCGGCCGGCATCCTGCCGGCGGTCGGTCTGCGGCTCGTCCAGGAGCGCGAGACGGCGCGGTTCCTCGAGCGGGCCGTCTCGATGGGGTACGAGTCCGCGGGCACGGAGCTCTATGTGCCGATCGCGATGCCCTGGGGGACCCTCGTCGGACTGCTGGTCCTCGTCCCGCTGGGCGCGGCGCTGCTGGCCGCACTGGTCACCCGTTCGAGCGGTGCGCTGGCGCGGCGGGCTGCGGGCTAGTCCGGGCGGGCCGGCCGCTCCACTCGGGCCGATCCCGGTGCCCCCGTACAGGTTGGATCACGCCTGTACGGGGGCACACCGTGTGAGTACGAAGGTGTGCGAGAGAATGACGGCATGGAGATGCCGAGGAGTGAACGGTCGCAGGACAGTCCCCCGCACGTCCTGATCGTGGGACAGGACGGGATGGCGGTCGGCGGCGCCGATGACGAGTCGCGCGAGGTCCCGGTGACGGAGATGGTCGAACAGCCCGCCAAGGTCATGCGGATCGGAAGCATGATCAAGCAACTCCTGGAAGAGGTACGCGCCGCGCCCCTCGACGAGGCGAGCCGGGTCCGGCTCAAGGACATCCACGCCGCCTCCGTCAAGGAGCTGGAGGACGGCCTGGCCCCGGAGCTCGTGGAGGAACTGGAGCGCCTGTCCCTGCCGTTCACGGAGGAGGCCATCCCCTCCGAAGCGGAACTGCGCATCGCCCAGGCGCAGTTGGTGGGCTGGCTGGAAGGCCTCTTCCACGGCATCCAGACGGCCCTGTTCGCGCAGCAGATGGCGGCGCGGGCCCAGCTGGAACAGATGCGCCGCGCACTCCCGCCCGGCGCCCCCCACGACGACGAGGACGGCGGACACGGCGCCGTCCGCTCGGGTCCCTACCTCTAGCCGACCGTTTCGGCAGGATGAAGGCGGGCCCGGATCACGCCCAGCGTGGTCCGGGCCCGCCTTCGTCGTGCGGGCGCGGCCGTGGCTCTTGAAGGGAACCGGAATTCCAGGTGAATACCTTGAAGCGCACCTTCCAGTCGCTGGCGGTGCGCAACTTCAGGCTGTTCGTCCTCGGGCAGGTGTTGTCCGCCACCTGCACCTGGATGATGGTCATCGCCCAGGACTGGCTGGTGCTGGACCTGTCGGGGGACTCGGGCACCGCGCTGGGCGTGGTGACGGCGATGCAGTTCGCGCCCGTGCTGCTGCTGACGCTGTACGGGGGGCGGCTGGCGGACCGGTACGACAAGCGGCACCTGCTGATCCTCGCGAACCTGGCGGCGGCCGTCCTCGCGCTGGCGCTGGGGCTGTGGGTGCTGATCGGGGAGGTGCAGCTGTGGCACATCTGGCTGTTCGCGCTCGCCCTCGGCACCGTGAACTCCGTCGAGGCGCCCACCCGCATCTCCTTCGTGAGCGAGATGGTGGGCAGCGAGCTGCTGCCGAACGCGTCGGCGATGAGCGCCGCGTACTTCAACGTCGCGCGGGTGGTGGGGCCGGCCGTCGCGGGGCTGCTCATCGCCCGCCTCGGCGTCGGGGCGGTGGTCGTGGTCAACGCCGTCAGCTACCTGGCGACCGTGGTCAGCGTGGTGCTGATGCGGCCCTCGGAGCTGCACCGGGCGGCCGCGCGGCCGCGCCGGGCCCGGGTCGTGGACGGGCTGCGGTACATCGGCCGGCGCCCCGACATCGTGCTGCCGATGGCCCTCGTGGGCGTGCTCGGCCTGGTCGGCTACACCTTCCAGCTCACCCTGCCCCTGCTGGCGAAGACGGAGTTCCACACGGACTCCACCGCCTTCGGGCTGCTGAGCAGCGCGCTCGCGGCCGGCTCGCTGCTGGCCGCCTTCGTGACGACGGCCCGGCGGGGGCGGCCGACGGCCCTGGTCGTGGCGGGCTCGGCGCTGGCGTTCGGCGCCCTGGAGGCCGTCACGGGCCTCGCCCCCGACCTGCCCACGGCCTGTCTGCTCCTCGGGCTGACCGGCTTCGCGATGATGTACTTCGCGCAGGCCTCCAACCATCGCGTCCAGCTCGGCTCGGACCCCCGCTACCGGGGCCGGGTCATGGCCCTCTACACCCTGGTCTTCCAGGGCACGACCCCGCTGAGCGCGCTCCTCGCCGGGCGGCTCGCCGAGCACTGGGGCGTCCGCTGGGTGCTCTACGCGGGCGGCCTGGTCTCCCTGGCCGCGGCCGTGGCCGCGCTGGCCGCGGGCCCCTTCGTCGCGCGGATCGCGGTGCCCGAGGAGCCCCCGGAACCCTCCGCCCGTCCGGCGGACTCCCGGTCCGGCGGATAAACGGCAGGTAAGTGGGGATCCCCGCAGGGGACATGGCCGCCGCATACTCGGGGCATGAGCTACGACGCGATCGTGCTGGCCGGCGGCGGCGCGCGGCGGCTCGGCGGGGCCGACAAGCCCGCGCTGAGCGTCGGCGGCCGCGCCCTCCTCGACCGGGTCCTCGACGCCTGCGCGGACGCCGGGACCACCGTCGTGGTCGGCGGCCGCCGGGGGACCGCGCGCCCGGTGCGCTGGGCCCGCGAGGAGCCGCCCGGCGGGGGCCCGGTGGCCGCGCTGGAGGCCGGGCTGCGGCACACCACGGCCGAGCTGGTCCTCGTACTCTCCGCCGACCTGCCGTTCCTGGACCGGGAGACCGTACGGTCGCTGCTCGACGGGGTCGGGGCCGCCGAGGGGGCCCTGCTGCGGGACCCCGATGGCAAGGACCAGCCGCTGGTCGCCGCCTACCGGGCCGAGGCGCTGCGCCGCGAGATCGCCCTGCTCGCCACCGAGCACGGCCGGCTGACCGGGCTCCCGCTGCGCGGTCTCACCGCCGAACTGGACCTCGCCCGCATCGCGGCGCACCCACTCGCCTCCTTCGACTGCGACACCTGGGACGATCTCGCCGCCGCCCGCGCCCGGATCAGGGAGCATGGAACCGTGCTGGACCAATGGATCACCGCCGTCAAGAACGAGCTGGGCATCGACCTCCCCGTCGACGTCAAGTCCCTGCTCGACCTCGCCCGTGACGCCGCCCACGGCGTCGACCGGCCCGCCGCCCCCCTGACCACGTTCCTCGTCGGCTACGCGGCCGCGCGGGCCGAGGCCGCCGGGGCCGACCCCGCCCAGGCCGTGGCCGAAGCCTCCCGCAAGGCCGCCGACCTGGCGTTGCGCTGGGCCGCCGAGGCGGAGGCCGATGCCGCCGACCCCCGACAGAACGGCTCCGGATGACCCCCACCGACGCCGAACGCGCCCTGGACCAGGCCCTGGCCCTGGTCAGCCGCTCCCCCGAGGGCGGAGCCGGCGGCCACCGCGCCAGTGCGTGGCCCCGGGCCCGGGACACGGCCGCGCACGCCGGGGCCGGGGTGCGGGCCCGGACCCACCGGGTGCCCCTCTCCGAGGCCCTCGGCGAGGTGCTGGCCGGGCCCCTGGAGGCGCTGACCGATCTGCCGTCCTTCGACACCTCCGCCATGGACGGCTGGGCCGTCGCCGGTCCCGGGCCGTGGAGCGTCCGGGCGGGCGGCGGGGTGCTGGCCGGCTCCGAGCGGCCCGGGCCCCTCGCGGACGGCGAGGCCGTACGGATCGCCACCGGCGCCCGGATCCCCGCCGACACCACCGCCGTCGTCCGCAGCGAGCACTGCCGCGAGAGCGGCGCCCAGCTCTTCGCCGACCGGCCCGTCCTGACCGGCCAGGACATCCGCCCGCGCGGCCAGGAGTGCCGCTCCGGCGACCTGCTGCTGCCCGCCGGCTCCCTGGTCACCCCGGCCGTCCTCGGCCTGGCCGCGGCCGCCGGGTACGACGAGCTGGCCACCCGGCCGCGGCCCCGCGTGGAGGTCCTGGTCCTCGGCGACGAACTGCTCACCGCGGGCCGTCCGCACGACGGCCTGATCCGCGACGCGCTGAGCCCCATGCTCGGCCCCTGGCTGACCCGGCTCGGCGCCGAGGTCATCGGCACGCGGCGGCTGGGCGACGACCCGGCCGGGGCCGAGGCCCTCTTCCGGGCCGTCACCACCTCCGCCGCCGATGTCGTCGTCACCACCGGCGGCACCGCCTCCGGGCCCGTCGACCACGTCCACCCCGTGCTGGCGCGGGCCGGGGCCGAACTCCTCGTCGACGGGGTGGCCGTACGGCCAGGGCATCCGATGCTGCTGGCCCGGATCGGCGACGCCGCCGGGGGGCGGCACCTGGTCGGGCTGCCCGGCAACCCGCTCGCCGCCGTCTCCGGGCTGCTGACCCTCGCCGAACCGCTGCTGCGGGCCCTCGCCGGCCGCCGCCGGCGCCCCCGCTACACCGCCACGGTCCAGGACGACGTACCGGGCCACCCGCACGACACCCGGCTGGTCCCGGTGCTGCTGAGCGGCGAGCACGCGGTGCCCCTGCGTTACAACGGGCCCGCGATGCTGCGGGGCGTGGCCGCCGCCGACGCGCTGGCCGTCGTACCGCCGCACGGGGCGCGGGCGGGGCAGGACCTGGAGATCCTCGATCTTCCGTGGGCCTCCGGGGGATGTTTCACGTGAAACTTCACGGCTCGGACGCCATGGCCCGCGGGGCCGACGAGAAACTCGTGGCCCGGCGCATCAAACTGCCCAAGCGCATCGTGGAGAAGCCGCTGCGGCAGGTGACCAGGCGCCTGCTGATGGCCCTGTTCGTGATGGCGCTGACGGTCCTGATCGTGTGGGTGGACCGCGGTGGCTACCACGACAACGCCAACGAGAAGGTCGACTTCCTCGACTGCGTCTACTACGCCACCGTGACCCTCTCGACCACGGGCTACGGCGACATCGTCCCCTACAGCGACAGCGCACGGCTGGTCAACATCCTGCTGATCACCCCGCTGCGCGTGCTGTTCCTGATCATCCTGGTCGGCACCACCCTGGAGGTCCTGACCGAACGGACCCGGGAAGAGTGGCGGCTGAACCGCTGGAGGAAGAACTTGCGTGAGCACACGGTCGTCGTGGGCTTCGGCACCAAGGGCCGCTCGGCCCTGCAGACGCTGCTGGCCACCGGTCTCTCCAAGGAGCAGGTCGTCATCGTCGACCCCAGCACCAAGGTGATCGACATGGCCAACGCGGAGGGCTTCACGGGCGTGGTCGGCGATGCCACCCGCTCCGACGTGCTGCTCCGCGCCGAGCTCCAGAAGGCCCGTCAGATCGTCATCGCCACCCAGCGGGACGACACCGCGGTGCTGGTGACGCTGACGGCCCGGCAGCTCAACCGCGGAGCGAAGATCGTCGCGGCGGTGCGCGAGGAGGAGAACGCGCCGCTGCTGCGCCAGTCGGGCGCGGACGCGGTCATCACGAGCGCGAGCGCGGCGGGCCGGCTGCTGGGCCTGTCCGTCCTCAGCCCGAGCGCGGGCACGGTGATGGAGGACCTGATCCAGCAGGGCAGCGGCCTCGATCTCATCGAACGCCCCGTCAACCGCTCCGAGGTGGGCAAGTCGGTTCGGGACACGGACGACCTGGTGGTGAGCGTGCTGCGCGGGCACCGGCTGCTGCCGTACGACGATCCGCACGCGAGCCCGCTCCAGCTGACGGACCGTCTCATCACCATCGTGCGGGCGGTACGGCCCTCCTCACCGCCGGTGATACTGGGGCCCGCCGAGTAGGTGCTGTCCCGGTCCGGCCGGTTGGCGGTAGCCTCCGGGCCATGCATGCGATCACCATCGAGCAGCCCGGCGGGCCCGAGGCCCTCGTCTGGACCGGCGTCCCCGATGCGGTGGCGGGCGACGGCGAGGTCCTCGTCGAGGTCGCCGCGAGCGCCGTCAACCGTGCCGACGTCCTCCAGCGGCAGGGGTTCTACGACCCGCCGCCCGGCGCCACCCGGTACCCGGGGCTGGAGTGCTCCGGGCGGATCGCCGCGGTCGGTGCGGGGGTGTCCGGCTGGTCGGTGGGCGACGAGGTGTGCGCGCTGCTGAGCGGCGGCGGGTACGCGCAGAAGGTGGCCGTCCCGGTGGGCCAGCTGCTGCCCGTCCCGGCGGGCGTGGACCTGGTGACGGCGGCGGCGCTGCCGGAGGTCGTCACGACGGTGTGGTCGAACGTGTTCATGGTGGCCGGGCTGCGGCCCGGCGAGACCCTGCTGGTGCACGGCGGGTCCAGCGGCATCGGGACGATGGCGATCCAGCTGGCGAAGGCCGTGGGCGCGACGGTCGCGGTGACGGCCGGGGGCCCGGAGAAGCTCGCGCGGTGCAAGGAGCTGGGCGCCGACATCCTGATCGACTACCGCGAGCAGGACTTCGTGGCGGAGCTGAAGGCCGCGACGGGCGGGGCCGGGGCGGACGTGATCCTGGACATCATGGGCGCCAAGTACCTCTCGCGGAACGTGGACGCCCTCGCGGTGAACGGCCGCCTCGCGATCATCGGGCTCCAGGGCGGGGTGAAGGCGGAGCTCAACCTGGGCGCGCTGCTCACCAAGCGTGCGGCGATCACCGCCACGACGCTGCGGGCGCGGCCGCTGGAGGAGAAGGCGGCGATCGTCGCGGCCGTACGGGAGCACGTGTGGCCGCTGGTGGCGGCGGGGCGGGTGCGGCCGGTGGTGCACGCGGCGTTCCCGATGGCGGAGGCGGCCGAGGCGCACCGGGTCATGGAGTCGAGCAGCCACGTGGGCAAGCTGCTGCTCACGATCTGAGGGCGGCGGCGACGAGCCCCTCCAGGGCGTCGCGGTCGACCTCCTCGGCGCCGGAGAGCAGCCGGTCGAGGATCAGGCCGTCCACGCAGGTGAGCAGGGTGTGGGTGCGGGCGTCAGGATCGGCGCCGGCGCCGTTCGCGGCGACGAAGGCCCGTACGGCGTCCCGGCCGGCGTTGTCGCGCGGGACGAGGATCTCGCGGAGCTCCGGATCGCGGACGCTCTCCACGGCGCAGGTGTGGCGGGCCAGGGAGCGGCGCCGGCCCTCCCCCGTCAGGCGGCTCCTGGCCAGGGCGGCGAAGCCGTCGACGAGTTCGGTCGCGGAGCGCAGCGGCGGGGCGGCCGCTCCGGCGGCCTGCAGCTCGGCCTGGTCCCGGGCCACGAGGCGGCGTACGAGCGCGGTCAGCAGGGCGGCGCGGGTGCGGAAGTAGGCCGAGGTGGTGCCGGGCGGGAGCCCGGCGGCCCGGTCCACGGCGCGGTGGGTCAGCCCGCGCATGCCGGTGTCGGCCAGGACTTCGATGGCCGCGTCGGCCAGGACGGTTCGCCGTTGTTCACTCACCCCCCATTTCTACACCTGTAGAAGGTGCGGGGTACGGTATGCCCCAGGACTTCTACACCTGTAGAAACGGGAGGCCGTCTGATGGGCACGGGCACGGGCAGGAAGGCCGTGGTGGTCGGCGGAGGCATCGGCGGGCTCGCGGCCGCCATCGGACTGCACCGCACGGGGTGGGAGGTGACCGTGCTGGAGCGGGCAGCCGTCCTGGACGACGCGGGCGCCGGGATCTCGCTCGCCGCCAACGGGATCCGCGCCCTGGACGCGCTGGGCGTGGGCGGGGCCGTACGGGACGCCGCGCGCCGCCAGTACACGGGCGGGACCCGCACCCCCGACGGGGCCTGGCTCTCCCGGATGGACGGCGCGGCCCTCGAACGCGCCCTCGGCATCCCGATGACCGGCATCCCGCGGGCGGAGCTGCACCGGCTGCTGCGGGAGGCGCTGCCGCCCTCCTGCCTGCGGACGGGGGTCGGCACGCTGGCGGACGGGGACGGGGCCGACCTGCTGGTGGCCGCCGACGGGGTGCGCAGCGGGATCCGGGGGGAGCTCTTCCCGGAACACCCCGGGCCGGTGCACAGCGGCTCGACCGTGCTGCGCGCGATCACCGCCGAACCGGTGGAGCTGGACACGGACTTCGAGCTGACGTGGGGGCCGGGGGCGGAGTTCGGCCACATCGGCTTCGCCGACGGGCGGGCGGAGTGGCACGCGGTGCTGTCCTCCCCGCCGGGGGTCCGGCACGCGGACCCGCTGTCCGTCCTCCGGGCCCGGTTCGGGGGGTGGCACCACCCGATCCCCGCCCTCCTGGCCGCGACCCGGCCCGGGGACGTGCTCCACCACGACGTGTCCGAGCTGGTGGCGCCGCTGCCGTCGTACGCGGTGGGGCGGGTGGCGCTGCTCGGCGATGCGGCGCACGCGATGACGCCGAACCTGGGGCAGGGGGCCTGCCAGGCGCTGGAGGACGCGGTGGTCCTGGCCGCGGAGCTGGCCGCCGGGCCGTCGGTGGAGGCGGCGCTGTCCCGCTACGACGCCGTGCGCCGGCCGCGGGCGTCGGCGGTGGCCCGCGCGGCCCGGCGGGCCGGGCGGCTGGGCCACCGGCTCTCCCACCCCGTGGCGGTACGGGCCCGCAACGCGGCCCTCCGCCTGGCCCCTTCGGGAGCCACGATCCGCGCGATCCTCACCCACGCCTCCTGGACCCCACCGCCCCTTCCCTGACAGGGGCCAGGCACGGCCCGTTCCCCGGGGCTCCGCCCCGGACCCCGTACGTGCGCTCCGCGCCCGTGCCCTCAAACGCCGGGCGGGCTGGATTTGCGCCGCAAATCCCAGCCCCGCCGGCGTTTGAGGCGCGGGGTCTGGGGCGGAGCCCCAGGTCTTTCAGCCCGCCCGGCCCGCGCCGAGCTACAGGCTGCGGAGCAGGACCGCCGGGGACTCGACGCAGTCGGCCACGTAGCGGAGGAAGCCGCCCGCCGTGCCGCCGTCACAGACCCGGTGGTCGAACGTCAGCGACAGCTGGACCACCTGACGGACCGCCAGCTCACCACCGTGCACCCACGGCTTCGGGATGATCCGGCCCACGCCCAGCATCGCCGCCTCCGGGTGGTTGATGATCGGCGTGGAGCCGTCCACCCCGAACACCCCGTAGTTGTTCAGGGTGAAGGTCCCGCCCGTGAGGTCCCCGGGGGCCAGCTTCCCGGCCCGGGCCAGCTCCGTGAGGCGGGCAAACTCCGCCGACAGGGACTCCGGGTTGCGGGTGTGGGCGTCGCGGACCACCGGGACCATCAGGCCCCGGTCGGTCTGGGCGGCGAAGCCCAGGTGGACGCCGGGCAGTCGGACGATCTCGCCCGCCGCCAGGTCCACCGTGGAGTTGAGCTCCGGGTAACGGGCGAGCGCCGCCGTGCAGATCCGGGCCAGCAGCGCCAGCACCGAGATCTTCGGGCCGCCCACCGCGTTCATCGCGGCCCGCGCCGCCATCAGCTCGGTGGCGTCCGCGTCGACCCAGCAGGTGGCGTCCGGGATCTCCCGCCGGCTGCGCGACAGCTTCTCCGCGACCGCGCCCCGCACGCCCTTGAGCGGAACCCGCTCCCCGCCGGCCACCACCGCGGCCACCGGTTCCGGCGCCCGCAGCGCCGCCTCCACGTCCGCCCGCAGGATCAGGCCCTCGGGCCCCGACCCCCGCAGCGCACGCAGGTCGACCCCGTTGTCCTTGGCCAGCTTCCGCACGAGGGGGGAGACGACCGGCACCGGCCCGGCCGCCGCCACGGCAGGGACCACCGGCGCCGCGACCTCGGCGGTGACGGGTCGCACCCGCCGCCGACGCGCCGGGCGCGAGTGGTCCGTGCCGTAACCGATCAGCGGCCGGGGCAGGTTGCCGGAGCCCTCGGCCGCGGCCGCCGGAGCCTCCGGGAGCGCCGCCGCCCCCACCGCAACGGTGATCAGCGGGGCCCCTACCGGCAGTTCCTGCCCCTCCTCGCCGAAGCGGGCGGTGACCACGCCGCCGTAGGGGCAGGGCACCTCCACCATCGCCTTGGCCGTCTCGACCTCGACGACCGGCTGGTCGACGGCGACGACATCGCCCACCGCCACCAGCCAGCGCACGATCTCGGCCTCGGTCAGGCCCTCCCCGAGGTCGGGGAGCTTGAACTCCATTACCTGCGGCATCAGTTCTCCCACTGCAGGCGGGCCACGGTGTCCAGGATCCGGTCCACTCCCGGCAGGTGGTGCTTCTCCAGCATCGGCGGCGGGTACGGGATGTCGAAGCCCGTCACCCGCAGCACCGGCGCCTCCAGGTGGTGGAAGCACTTCTCCTGGATGCGGGCCACGAGCTCCGCGCCCGGTCCGCCGAAGCCGCCGGCCTCGTGGACGACCACCGCGCGCCCGGTCCGCCGTACGGACTGCACGACCGTGTCCTCGTCGAACGGGACCAGCGAGCGCAGGTCCACGACCTCCAGCTCCCAGCCCTCCTCGCGCGCCGCCTCGGCCGCCTCCAGGCACACCGGCAGCGAAGGCCCGTAGGTGATCAGCGTGGCGCTCGTGCCCGCCCGCCGGACCAGGGCCTTGCCGATGCCCGGTACGGCGGCGGGGGCCGCCGGGTTCCAGTCCGCCTTCGACCAGTAGAGCCGCTTGGGCTCCAGGAAGACCACCGGGTCGTCGCTCGCGATCGACGCGCGCAGCAGCCCGTACGCGTCCTCGACCGTCGCCGGGGTCACCACGTGCAGGCCGGGCGTCGCCACGTAGTAGGCCTCGGAGGAGTCGCAGTGGTGCTCCACGCCGCCGATGCCGCCGCCGTACGGCACGCGGATGGTGATCGGCAGCGGCATCGTGCCGCGCGTGCGGTTGCGCATCTTCGCCACGTGCGAGATCAGCTGCTCGAACGCCGGGTAGGCGAACGCGTCGAACTGCATCTCGACCACCGGCCGCAGCCCGTACATGGCCATGCCGACCGCCGCGCCCAGGATCCCGGCCTCGGCGAGCGGGGTGTCCGTGCAGCGGTCCTCGCCGAACTCCTTCGCGAGCCCGTCCGTGATCCGGAAGACCCCGCCGAGCGTCCCGACGTCCTCGCCCATGACGTGGACCGTCGGGTCCTCCGCCATCGCGTCGCGCATCGCCCGGGTCAGGGCCTGCGCCATCGTCGCCGGCTTGACCCCCGGGTCCGCGGACTTCGCCGCCACCGTCGTCACTGCTGTTCCTCTGCTTCCAGTTCGGCGCGCAGCATGGCCGCCTGCTCCCGCAGCCGGCCGGTCTGCTCCGCGTAGACGTGCGCGAAGAGGTCCATCGGGTCCAGCACGGGATCCGCGTTCATGCCCTCGCGGAGCGCCGCCGCCATCTCCTCGGCCTCCTCACGCGCCTGCCGGATGCCCGCCTCGTCGAGGATCCCGCGCGCGGTCAGCTCGCGCTCCAGCAGCTCCACCGGGTCGTGCGCCTTCCAGGCCTCGACCTCGGCGTCGCCGCGGTAGCGGGTGGCGTCGTCGGCGTTCGTGTGGGCCTCCATCCGGTAGGTGACGGCCTCGATCAGGGTCGGACCGCCGCCGGCGCGGGCCCGCCGGACCGCCTCGGTGAGCACCTCGTGCATCGCGGCGATGTCGTTGCCGTCGACCAGCCGGCCGGGCATTCCGTAGCCCACGGCCTTGTGGGCCAGGGTCGGGGCGGCGGTCTGCTTGGCGAGCGGGACGGATATCGCGAAGCCGTTGTTCTGGACGAGGAAGACCACCGGCGCCTGCCAGACGGCGGCGAAGTTCAGTGCCTCGTGGAAGTCGCCCTCGCTGGTGCCGCCGTCGCCGACCATGGCCAGGGCGACGACCTCGTCGCCGCGCAGCCGGGCGGCGTGCGCCAGGCCCACCGCGTGCGGCAGCTGGGTGGCGAGCGGGGTGCTCAGCGGGGCTATGCGGTGCTCGTGCGGGTCGTAGCCGGTGTGCCAGTCGCCGCGCAGCAGGGTCAGCGCCTGTACGGGGTCGAGCCCGCGGGCCACGGCCGCCAGGGTGTCGCGGTAGCTCGGGAACAGCCAGTCCTGGTCCTCCAGGACCAGCGCGGCCGCGATCTCGCAGGCCTCCTGGCCCACGGTGGAGGGGTAGACGGCGAGCCGGCCCTGCCGCGTCAGCGCGGTGGCCTGGGCGTTGTAGCGGCGGCCGCGCACCAGCTCGGTGTAGCAGCGGCGCATGAGCGCCGGGTCGAGCCGGTCTGCTCCCGGAGTGCCCAGCACCCGGTAGGGCTCGGGGTCCGGGAGCAGCGGGGCGGCATCCGTACGGGGCCTCCAGGCGGGCGGCGGGGTGGGTCGGTGGGACGCACCGGCACCGGGCAGCTCTTGGACCGTCATGGCGGCGTACACCTCCTCGTGGGAAGCGGGCAGGGCGACGGCTCGGGTGTGAGGCGCCTCACCTACCGATTGTTCGGTTGTCCGCGCAATTTGGCTACAGGCGGCTCCAGGCTGTGGACAAACTGGCGCCGGGGCCCTGGGATGGATGCAGGACGTCCAGGAGAGGGAGGCATCGGGCAATGCCGGATGAACAAATGGCCGGAGCGGGTTCCGCCCCGGTCCCGCCGGGGGCTACCCCGGGTACCCCACCGGTACCTTCCGCACCGCCCCGTCCCCTGGACCCGATCGACCGGTCGATCATGCGTCTGCTCCAGGCGGACGGCCGCGCCTCGATACGCTCGGTGGCGGAGCAGGTGCACGTCTCCCGCGCGAACGCCTACGCCCGGATCAACCGGCTCATCGACGACGGGGTGATCCGCGGGTTCACGGCCCGCGTCAACCACGAGCGCGCGGGCCAGGGCGCCTCCGCCTACATCACCCTGAAGATCGTCCAGAACTCCTGGCGCACGGTCCGCGAGCAGCTGCGCGAGCTCCCGGGCGCCGCTCACATCGCGCTGGTGAGCGGGGATTTCGACGTCCTGCTGCTGGTGCACACCCCGGACAACCGCACCCTGCGCGAACTGGTCCTGACCCGCCTCCAGGCCATCCCGGAGGTGCTCTCCACGCGCACCCTGCTGGTCTTCGAGGAAACGGATCTGCTGGCCCCGGGGCCGGGCCCGGCCGGCGGGCCGACGATCTCGGAGGAATAGCGCCGCGGCACCGGCCCCGGACACGCGAAACGCCCCGGGGACGGCCTGGACGGCCGTTCCCGGGGCGCCTGCGCGACCCGATCGGATCAGTCGGATCAGTTGGTCTCGTAGTAGCCGAAGATGTCGACGACGAGGTCGATGTTGCCCCAGCTGCGGTTCCAGAAGTCCACGACGCCGTGGTTGCCCGAGCTCGCCTGGACGAGGTTCGGGACCGTCTGGCCCTTCGTCCAGTTCAGGGACGAGGAGCCGGGAGGCGTCACCGGCATGCCGGTGTGGTTCTTGACGTCTTCCCAGGTGTTCGGGTTCGGGGCGACGGAGAGGTAGCCGTCGGCCTGCGTGTTGGTGACCGTGGTGTTCAGGACGTAGCCCGCGATGTTGGGCTCGTTGGGCGAGTACCCGATGGAGACGTAGCTGTCGCGCTCCAGCGGTCCGTACTTCCACTCGGGCTCACGGGTGTCGAGCGTCCGGAAGGGACCGATCGGGATGTAGGCGGCCTTGCTGTCGGTGCTGTAGTAGCCGACGAAGTCGATGACGACGTCGACACCGCCCCAGCCGCCGTTGAGGACGTCGATCGAGCCGTCCGCGGCGACCGGCACGATCACCGAGTTGGCGATCGTCTGTCCGGTGGTGAAGTTCAGGTTGGAGGTGGGCGGCGCCGCCTGCCCGCCCGGGGTGAGGGTGAGGAAGCCCGAGTTCTGCGGGTTGGTGACCGTCACGTTGAGCGCGACGGCCGTGTAGCGGCCGGCGGGGCCCACCGTGAGGTTGAACTTCCCCTTCGAGGGAACCTGGCCGCGCCGCGTGCCGAGGCCCTCGCGGGTGTCGACGATGCGGGACGGGGCCTGCGGGGTGTAGCCGCTGGAGGACCCGCGCGTGAAGTAGCCGGTGACGTCGGCGACCAGGTCCACGGACGAGTAGTGGTTGTACAGGTCGACGTAGCCGTTCTTGCCGACCGGCACGATCACCATGTTCGGGACGGACTGGCCGGCCTTGAAGTTGAGGTTCGAGGTGGCCGGCCGCTCGCGGCCCTCCGGGTAGACCGTCACGAAGCCGTCGCCCGAGGTGTTGGTGACGGTGACGTTGAGGGCCACCGCGGTGACGCCGGCGGGGATCCCGCCGTTGCCGCCGATCTTGAGGCGGGTCGTCCCGTACGGGCCGACCGTGCCCTTCGCCGCACCGATGCCCTCACGGGTGTCCAGGATGCGGGTGGGCGTGTACGGGGTGAAGTCCGAACCCGCGGTCATGATCGAGAAGTCGTTGACGACCTCGGCGTTGTTCGCGGCGTCCGTCACGGTGACCTTGACGGTGTACTCGCCGAGCTTCGCGTAGCTGTGCTGGTTCTTCAGCACGGTCGAGCCGGCGGCGGCGACCGTGTCCGCGGTCCCGTCACCCCATTCGATCTTGACGTTGAGCGAGGCCGGCGCGCTGGTGATGGTGGTCGTCAGACCGAGCCCGTGCGCGCTCGTGCTCTCGGCGTTCAGCAGGATGGCCAGCTCCGGGTTGCCGACGGCGGCCTGCGCCTCGGCCTGCGGCGCGGCGGCGCCCGTCTTGCCCTTGGCCTGCGGCAGCGCCCGGCGGACCGTGCGGTCGGCGGGGCTGGTGAAGGTCTTGAAGTTGTCGGCCGCGGCCTTGCCCAGGTCCACGGCGGAAGGCGCCGCCCCCTGGGTCTTGGGCGCGACGGGATCGGCCGCCTGGGCCGTTCCCGGGATGAAAGCAAGGCTGCCCGCGACGATCATGGCAGCCGAAACTACGAGTCGGCGATTGCGCACCGGCCCCCCCATGTAGGTTTTGAACGCGCTCAGGAAGGAGCGCGCGCTCAGACTACACATCCGGATGCGGGTTCGATCGGGGAATACCCGCCAAGGTCAGTCGCGGGCCGTCCGCAGGCCGTCGAAGGCCATGTGGACCACCGCGTCCGCCAGTTGGTCCTGGCTCGTTCCCGGGTGCGGGCGGTACCACTCGACCAGCGAGTTCACCATGCCGAAGAGCAGCCGGGTGGCCAGCCGGATGTCCACGTCCGCCCGCAGGTCGCCCTCGGCCGCGGCCGCCTTGAGGAGGTCGGCGACCTGGTGGTCGAACTCGCGGCGGCGCTCCAGGGCCCAGCGCTCGGTCCGGGTGTTGCCCCGTACGCGCAGCAGCAGCGTCACGTACGGCAGCTCGGAGACGAGCACCTCCACCGTGCGGCGCGTGACGTACTCGACGCGCTCGACGGCCCGGCCCCGTACCGCGCCCGGCTCCTCCAGCACGGCGAAGAGGCCGTCGAGGGCGCGGCTCACGGCGCGGCGCAGCAGCTCCTCCTTGCCGGTGACGTGGTGGTAGATCGAGGACTTCGAGATGCCCGCGGCCTTGGAGAGGTGCTCCATCGAGGTGCCGTCGTAGCCGCGCTCGTTGAAGACCTGGACGGCTACGGAGAGCAGGGTCTCGGGGGTGTAGGTGTCCCGCTTGGCCGTGGTCATTCGGTCCCCTCCGTCTCGTCGGCCGCCTCGTCGGCCGCGCCGTCCTCGTCGCCCGCCGCGTAGCCCAGCTTGAACAGCGCGAGCGAGGGCGCGTACCGGCCGCCGGGACACCGCTCGTCGAGGTTGTGCAGCAGGTCGTAGGCCCAGTCCCGGCCGAGCCGGTCGTGCCATTCGGCCGGTCCGAGCGGGTAGTTGACCCCGAGCCGCATGGCCGTGTCGATGTCCTCGGCGGTGGCGACGCCACGCGCGACCGCGTCGGCCGTGAGGTCGATCAGCATCGCGACGGTCCGGGCGACGATCATGCCGGGGACGTCGCCGATGACGGAGACCTGCTTGCCGAGCCGCTGGAAGAGGCCCACCGCCTCGGCGAGGGTCCGCTCGCTGGTGTCCTCGCTGACGGAGAGCGCGATGCGGGTGGCCTCGCGGTAGTCGAGCGCGAGGTCGAAGTAGACGACGTCCGCGAACTCGACGGAGGTCTTGCCGTCCGCGAGCACCAGCTGGCCCTCGCCGGGCAGCTGGATGTACGGGCCCCCGTGCTCGGTGGCGGTGACCGCGATCCCGGCGTCCTCCATCAGCTCGGCCAGCTCCGCGGCGGGCCCGAGGTCGCCGACCACGGTGACCTTGGCCGGGGGCTCCTCGGGGGCGGCGGTGTGCGGGGCCGCGTCCACCGCGTCCGGGCCGTACGGGTACCAGCCGTGCCCCGACTTGCGGCCGAGGCGGCCCGACTGGACCAGCCGGCGCTGCGCGAGGGAGGGGGTGAACTTGGGGCTGCGGAAGAAGGACTCCCATACGGAACGGGTCACCGCTTCGTTGACGTCCTGGCCGATCAGGTCGGTCAGCTGGAAGGGACCCATCCTGAAGCCGCCGCTCTCGCGGAGCACGGCGTCGATGGTGGCCGGGTCGGCGCCCTGCTCCTCGTACACCGCGAAGGCCTCGGCGTAGAAGGGGCGGGCGATCCGGTTGACGATGAACCCGGGGGTGTCGGCGCAGCGGACCGGGGTCTTCCCCCAGCCCAGCACGGTGCCGTACGCGCGCTCGGCGGCGGCCGGGTCGGTCGCGAAACCGCTGACCACCTCGACGAGCGGGAGCAGCGGGGCCGGGTTGAAGAAGTGCAGGCCGAGGAAACGGCCGGGGTGCCGCAGGCCCGCGGCCAGCTCGGTGACGGAGAGGGAGGAGGTGTTGGTCGCCAGCAGGCAGTCGGGCGCCACCACTCCTTCGAGTGCTTCGAAGAGACGGCGCTTGACCCCGGTGTCCTCGACGACCGCCTCGACCACGAGCGCGGCGGCGGCCAGCTCGTCCAGCGCCGGCGCCGCACCGATCCGGCCGATCGCGTCGTCGGCCTCGGCGCGATCCAGACGGCCCTTGGCGGCCATCCGCTCGACGCGGTCGCGCACGGCGGCCACGCCGCCGGCGGCGGCCGCGGCGTCGATGTCGTGGATCAGCACGCGGTGACCTGCGAGAAGGGCGACCTGGGCGATGCCCTGTCCCATGGTGCCGGCGCCGACGACCGCCACAGTGCGGGACCGCTCGATTGCTGTCATGTCCTGATCCTCCCGCACCGACTTATCCACAGGTCTGCCGGGCCCTCTTGTCCCGACCGATCGTTCGGTTACTCTAACTCCAGTCTGCTCTTCTTCGCCCGGCTCAACGAGGAGTTGGTCTGTGATGGCCGCCGAGCTCACCGTCCCCCAGCTGTCCGCCAAGCACCGGCCCACCCTGGACCAGGCCCTGGATGCGATCCGCAGCCGCGCCTACTGGTCCCCGCACCCCGAGCACCCCAAGGCCTACGGCGAGACCGCCCCGGCCGACGGCCTCGCCGCCTTCCAGGCCCTGAGCGGCACGCGGCTGGACCTGGAGCAGCCCGGCACCGACGGCTGGACGGGCGGCGAGGTGTCCCCGTACGGCCCGGAGCTCGGCGTCGAGTACCCGCACGTGGACCCGGACGTGCTGCTGCCCGCGATGAAGGCCGGCATGGGTGCCTGGCGCGACGCGGGTCCCGAGGCGCGCGCCCTGGTCTGTATCGAGATCCTGGCCCGGATCTCCGCCCGCACGCACGAGTTCGCGCACGCGGTCATGCACA
The DNA here is from genome assembly GCF_042673805.1 of Streptomyces sp. NPDC057010. NCBI lineage: Bacteria > Bacillati > Actinomycetota > Actinomycetes > Kitasatosporales > Streptomycetaceae > Streptomyces > Streptomyces sp. NPDC057010. The sequence continues at coordinate 162,815 of NZ_JBHUSC010000002.1, forward strand.
CCAGCGGCCAGGCGTTCATGATGGCGTTCCAGGCGGGCGGCCCGCACGCGCAGGACCGCGGTCTGGAGGCCGTGGCCTACGCGTACGAGGAGCAGACCCGGGTCCCGGGCCGGGCCGACTGGTCGAAGCCGCAGGGCAAGAAGGACCCGCTGGAGCTCGGCAAGACCTTCACGGCGGTCCCGCGCGGCATCTCCCTCATGATCGGCTGCAACACCTTCCCGACGTGGAACGGCTACCCCGGCCTGTTCGCGTCCCTCGCCACCGGCAACCCGGTCCTGGTCAAGCCGCACCCGCGGGCCGTGCTCCCGCTGGCGCTCACCGTCCAGGTGGCCCGCGAGGTCCTCGCCGAGGCCGGCTTCGACCCGAACCTGGTGGCGCTGGCCGTCGAGCGCCCGGGCGAGGGCATCGCCAAGACCCTCGCGGTACGCCCCGAGATCAAGCTGATCGACTACACCGGCTCGACGGAGTTCGGCGACTGGCTGGAGACCCACGCCCGCCAGGCGCAGGTCTACACGGAGAAGGCCGGCGTCAACACGGTCGTCGTGGACTCCACCGACAACTACAAGGGGATGCTGGCGAACCTCGCGTTCTCCCTCTCCCTCTACAGCGGCCAGATGTGCACGACCCCGCAGAACCTGCTGATCCCCCGGGACGGCATCGAGACGGACGCCGGCCACAAGTCCTACGACGAGGTCGTCGCCGACCTCGCGGCCTCGGTCGGCGGCCTGCTGGGCGACGACGCCCGGGCCAACGCCCTGCTGGGCGCGCTGGTCAACCCGGACGTCAAGGCCCGCCTGGAGGCGGCGGCCGCGCTGGGCGAGGTCGCGCTGCCCTCGCGCGAGGTGGTCAACCCCGAGTTCCCGGAGGCGGTGGTCCGCACCCCGGTGATGGTGAAGCTGGACGGATCGAAGCCGGACCCGGAGGCGCCCTACCTCTCGGAGTGCTTCGGCCCGGTCTCGTTCGCGGTGGCGGTGGACTCCACGGCCGACGCCCTGGAGCTGCTGCGGCGCACGGTCCGCGAGAAGGGCGCGATGACGGTCGGCGCGTACACCACCTCCGAGGACACCGAGCGGGCCGTCGAGGAGGTCTGCCTGGAGGAGTCGGCGCAGCTCTCCCTGAACCTCACGGGCGGGGTGTACGTCAACCAGACCGCGGCGTTCTCGGACTTCCACGGCTCGGGCGGCAACCCGGCGGCCAACGCGGCGCTGTGCGACGGCGCCTTCGTGTCGAACCGCTTCCGCGTGGTGGAGGTCCGCCGCCAGGCCTGACCCCTTGGGCAGCCGCTGGGCGGGCCCGGCCGTGGTGGCCCCGGGCCCGCTTGACCCTCGACCTGGTGGAGGTCCCAGAGTCGTGGGTGTGGAGAGCGACATGCGCAGCATCGGCGAGATGGGCAGGGACAGCGGGCTGGGGGTGAGCGCGCTGCGGTTCTACGACCGCGCGGGCGTCCTGGTGCCCGCCCGGGTGGATCCGGTGACCGGGTACCGCTGGTACGCGCCCGAGCAGCTCGGCGAGGCCCGGCTGCTGGCCCGGCTGCGGCGCTCGGGGATGCCGCTCGCGGACGTCCGGCTGGTGCTGGCCGCCTGGTCCGGCGGGGACACCGGTTTGGTGCCCCGCCTGCTGGACGGGCATCTGCGGCGGCTGGAGCGCGGGCTGGCCGAGGCGCGCAGTGAGTTCTCCACGGTACGAGCGCTACTCGGACACAGGGAGACCACCATGACCACCGCTGCCACCGCGGGCACCGCCGCCAAGGCCGGCACCACCACCGCCACCACCCGGCTGACCGTGCCCGGCACCGGGATCGCGGCCGCGCTGGACGCCGTGCGCTTCGCCGCCGGAACCGATCCCGAGCTGCCGGTGCTCGGCGGAGTCCACTTCGACATCGAGGGGGACGCCCTCCACGTGGTGGCCACCGACCGCTACCGGCTGGCCGTCGCCCGTACGTCCACCACCGGCCACGGCGGCGAGCGGGTCCAGGTGACCGTGCCCACCCCGCTCGTGGACGCGATGCGCGCCCTGGTGACCACCGACGCCCCCGCCCACCTCACCGTGGAGGGGGACACCGTGGAACTGGAGACCCAGGGCCGCCGGGCGGCCGGGCAGCGCCTCGGCGAGGACTTCCCCGACTACCGCCGCCTCACCCGGCTGCCCGAGGGCCGCCGCTTCACGCTGGACGTCCCGGCCCTGCGGCAGGCCCTCGCCGAGCAGGACGGCGACGTCTGCGTCCTCCTCCTGACGGACCCAGTGACCATCGGCGACCACGACTCCACCGGCGAGCGGGTGGGGGTGAACCCCGCCTTCCTGCTCGACGTGCTCGCCACCGGGGAGGAGCTGCTGCTGGAGTACGTCGGCCCCAAGGCCCCCCTCGTCCTCCTGCGCCCCGCCACGGAGGACGTCTTCTCGATGCTGATGCCGGTCAGTCTCGACGCGTGACCGGGCTCGGTCCGCCCCAGTGGAACAGGGCCATGGCCACGCTGGTGGCCAGGTTGTAGCTGGAGACCTGCGGCCGCATCGGCAGGGACACCAGGTGATCGGCCCGGGCGCGCAGCTCGGGGGAGATCCCGTGCCGTTCGGAGCCGAAGGCGAGCAGGGCGTCGTCCGGGAGGGTGAGGGTGCGGATGTCCTCGCCCTCCGGGTCGAGCGCGTAGAGCGGTCCGGGCGGCAGCGTCTCCAGGGTGACCTTGTCCACGACGGTGGCGTAGTGCAGCCCGGCGCCGGCGCGGACCACGTTCGGGTGCCAGGGGTCGAGGTCGCCGCGGGTCACCACGCCGGTGGCCCCGAAGCCGGCGGCGAGGCGGACGACGGCCCCGACGTTGCCGAGGTTGCGGGGGTTGTCGAGCACGACGATCGGCGCGGTCCGGGGGGCCGCGGCCAGCGCGGCCACCCCGGCCTCCCGGTCGGGCCGCTCGGCGAGCGCGGCCACCCCGGTGGGGTGCACGCGCGCCACCAGCTGCTTCAGCGGCGCCGCCCGCACCAGCCGGGCCACGTCCGCCTCCACATCCGGAGCCAGCCCGCCCGCGAGCGCCCGTACGGCCCCGGGGTCGTCGGCGACGGCCATGTGGATGCGGACCCCGAAGCGGAGGGCGTGCTTCAGCGCGTGGAACCCGTCCAGGAGCACGAGGTCCTCCCGCCCGGCGGCCTCCCGCCACCGCCGCGCCGTCTCATCCGCACTCCCGAGCTCACCCATACCCCGACCCTAAGGCCGCGCTTGCGGGCTGAGGGTCGGGGTCGGGGGCAGAAGCCCCCGCAACGGCGCCGCAGGAACGCCGTCAGCGCGGGACCGGCCTGGGCTTGGGGACCTCCGCGAGCGGCACGGTGTCGGACGGGGCCGACGGGGCGAAGTCCCGGCCGGGCCTCACCGCCGTGGTCCTGGCGGCCAGCCAGAGCAGGAACCCCGTCGGCAGGAACACCGCGTCGGCGGCGATCATCGCCAGCGAGAAGAACGGCAGCCCCAGCAGCACCGCGATCCCCGCGTGCTCCAGCATCATCACCGCCAGCAGCACGTTCTTGATCCGCCGGTTGAACAGCGTGAACGGGAACGCCACCTGCACGGCCACCGTCCCGTAGGACACCAGCATCACCAGCGTCCCGCTGCTCGCCACCACCCCCGACAGCCCCGGCCACGGCGTGAAGTAGTCCAGCCCCAACGGGTAGTACAGGGCCGTACCGTCCTGCCACCGCGATCCCTGGATCTTGTACCAGCCCGCCGTCGCGTAGATCAGGCACACCTCCGCCATGATCACCAGCATCCCCGCGTTGTGCACCAGGTTCGCCAGCACGTCCAGGACCGCCCGCCGCTCCCCCTGCGCCTCGTGGCGGTCCACCAGCCACCACAGCCCGCAGACCACCCACAGCCCGGCGAAGACCGACAGCCACCCGGCGCCGAACCGCCCCGTCGCCGCCCCGTACGCGAAGGCCGCGCCCAGCACCACCCACAGCGCCGGCCCGGCCGCCCCGGCCGAGGCCGAGCCGAGCCGCCGGGCCCGCCGCGCGTCCAGGGACCACACCTGCGCGCACCGCGTCAGCACGAGGTAGATCGCCATCAGGTGGATGACGTTGTCTCCGCCGTCCCCCATGAACACGCTGCGGTTCTGCAGCGACAGCACCCCGATCATGAACACCACCGACGCGGCCCGCGTCCGCCACCCCAGCAGCAGCCCCAGGCTCGCCAGCACGGACACCCCGTAGACGATCTCGAACCACGCCGTCGAGTCCGACCACAGGAGCACCGTGAAGGCCCCGTTCGAGGCGACCAGCCGTTCCGCGAGCGCCCAGCTCCACGGCCCGTCCGGCCCGTACAGCTCGGCCCGGTGGGGGAACTCCCGCAGCAGGAAGAACAGCCAGGTCCCGGCGAAGCCGATCCGCACCACGGCGCTCTGGTACGGCCCCAGCGCCCGCCCGGTGACCTTTGCCAGCGCCCGCGCCGCCGAGGCCCTCACACCGTCCACCACGGCAGCTCCCGGTAGTACGTCTGGGTGTCGGTCTTCTCGTCGCTCCACTTCGGCGCGGCCACCGCCTTCGTCGCCGAGCGCAGCTGGATCCGCAGGATGTGCCCTCCCGGGTACGCCGGCCGCAGCCGGTCCAGGGCGATCCGCCGCAGGTACTGCTCGGACAGCTCGCCGCGCTCCCCGTTCGCGTTGTTGTCCTCGTCGTGCGAGCCGGTGAAGAAGTCCCAGGCCCGGCGGAGCTCGTTCTGCTCCGTGTGGCTCGGCAGCAGGCTGTGCCGGATGGCCGCGCCGTCCTCGGCGCTCAGGTCACGCCAGTCGGTGGTGGTGCGCCCGCCGGCCGCGGTGCGCACCTCGGCGCGCACCTCCACCGAGATGTTCTGCTGGAGCGGGTTGGGCGCGAAGAGCTTCCAGTTCTGTTCGAACTCGGGGTAGATCCACCCGTCGACCGTCTGCGCGTGCCGCTTGCTCACCGTGTTGGGCGGGGCGACGTGCAGGAAGACGAGGGCGAGGTGCGCGCATGCCGCCACGGCGACGGCTCCCAGGGCCACCGCGGTGACCACGCGGTAGGGGGTGGACAGACCGGCGATTCCGGGCGCCCGCGGGGGCGTCGGCGCGGACCCTTCGGCGGGCTCGTGCGCGTTCGAATCCATCCCGCCCCGATCGTCCGGCGTCCACAGGGTTGACCACAGAGGTTGACACCCTACGGGCCGCCGTCTCACCATTGAAGAGGATGAACCGAACGATCGGTCGGTCGGGCGGACGGCGGACTCTGACAGGGGGCCGGGATGGTGGCAGTGACCCCGGAAACGGGGCCGGGCACGGCCCTCGGGACGGATGGGACCGATGGGACGGCCAGGGCCGATGGAATGGATGGCACGGATGGGGCAGTCATGACCGCTGACCTGGGCGCACAGCTCGCGGCGGCTTTCGACGCGGCCGTGGCTGCGGAGGAGCGGGTGGAGCCGCGCGACTGGATGCCGGAGGAATACCGCGCCACCCTGGTCCGCCAGATGGCCCAGCACGCCCACTCCGAGATCATCGGCATGCAGCCCGAGGCCAACTGGATCACCCGCGCGCCCTCGCTGCGCCGCAAGGCGATCCTGATGGCCAAGGTGCAGGACGAGGCAGGCCACGGCCTGTACCTGTACAGCGCCGCCGAGACCCTGGGCACCAGCCGCGACGAGCTGCTCGACAAGCTCCACGAGGGCAGGCAGAAGTACTCCTCGATCTTCAACTACCCGACCCTGACCTGGGCGGACGTCGGCGCCATCGGCTGGCTCGTGGACGGCGCGGCGATCACCAACCAGGTCCCGCTCTGCCGCTGCTCCTACGGCCCCTACGCCCGCGCCATGGTCCGGATCTGCAAGGAGGAGTCCTTCCACCAGCGCCAGGGGTACGAGCTGCTCCTCGCCCTCTCGCAGGGCACCGAGGCCCAGCACGCGATGGCCCAGGACGCGGTCGACCGGTGGTGGTGGCCCTCGCTGATGATGTTCGGCCCGCCGGACGACGAGTCGGCGCACTCCGCGCAGTCGATGGCCTGGCGGATCAAGCGCCACTCGAACGACGAGCTGCGCCAGCGGTTCGTGGACATCGCCGTCCCGCAGGCGGAGGCGCTGGGCCTGACCCTGCCCGACACGGACCTGAAGTGGAACGAGGAGCGCGGGCACCACGACTTCGGAGCCATCGACTGGACGGAGTTCTGGAACGTGCTCAAGGGCAACGGTCCCTGCAACGAGCAGCGGATCAGCCAGCGGCGCACGGCCCACGAGGAAGGCGCCTGGGTGCGCGACGCGGCCGCGGCGTATGCGGAGAAGCAGGCCGAAAAGCACGCCGGCGACAGCGCCGGACAGAACGAGGAGGCACGGGCATGACGCAGAACTGGCCACTGTGGGAGGTGTTCGTGCGTTCGCGGCGCGGCCTCTCGCACACGCACGCGGGAAGCCTGCACGCCCCCGACGCGGAGATGGCCCTGCGCAACGCCCGCGACCTCTACACCCGGCGCGGCGAGGGCATCTCGATCTGGGTGGTGCCCTCCACCGAGATCACCGCCTCCTCGCCCGACGAGCGGGACCCCTTCTTCGCCCCGTCCGCCGACAAGCCGTACCGGCACCCCACCTTCTACGACATCCCGGAGGGGGTGAGCCACCTGTGACCGGCACCGATGTCACGCGGTCGGCGGCCCTGGCCCTCGGCGACGACGCGCTGATCCTCTCCCACCGCCTCGGCGAATGGGCGGGTCACGCCCCCGTCCTGGAGGAGGAGGTCGCCCTCGCCAACATCGCCCTCGACCTCCTCGGCCAGGCCCGCCTCCTGCTGTCCATGGCCGGCGACGAGGACGAGCTGGCGTTCCTGCGCGAGGAGCGCTCCTTCCGCAACCTCCAGCTGGTCGAGCAGCCCAACGGCGACTTCGCCCACACCATCGCCCGGCAGCTCTTCTTCTCCTTCTACCAGCACGAGCTCTACACGGAACTGGCGGCCGGGGACGGCCCGTTCGCGCCGCTGGCGGCCAAGGCCGTCAAGGAGACCGCGTACCACCGCGACCACGCCGAGCAGTGGACCCTGCGCCTGGGCGACGGCACCGAGGAGAGCGCGCGCCGCATCCGGGCCGCCCTGGACGCGCTGTGGAAGTACACCGGCGAGATGTTCCAGCCGGTGGAGGGCATCGACGGCGTGGACTGGGCCGCCCTGGAAGGGCGCTGGCTGGCCGCGCTGACCGACGTACTGGAGCGGGCCGGGCTCGCACTGCCCGAGGGGCCGCGCACCGGCGCCTGGGCGGCCGGGGCCGGGCGCCAGGGCCTGCACACCGAGTCGTTCGGCCGGCTGCTCGCCGAGATGCAGCACCTGCACCGCAGCCATCCGGGGGCGTCATGGTGACCGCCGATGCCGCGATGACCCGCCTGGAGGAGGAGCTGGCCGAGCTGGCCGGATCCGTCCCGGATCCCGAGCTGCCCGTGCTCAGCCTCGCCGAGCTCGGCGTCCTGCGCGGGGTGCGGATGCACGAAGACGGCCACGTCGAGGTCACCCTCACCCCCACCTACACCGGCTGCCCCGCCATCGAGGCCATGTCGGCCGACATCGAGCGGGTCCTGACCGGCCACGGCATACCGGACGTGCGGGTGAGCACCGTGCTCGCCCCGGCCTGGTCGACCGATGACATCACTGCCGAAGGCCGCCGCAAGCTCGCCGAGTTCGGCATCGCCCCGCCGCGTCCGCACGCGGCGGGCGGCCCGGTCCCCCTCACCCTGTCGGTCCGCTGTCCCCACTGCGGATCGACGGACACCGAGCTGCTCAGCCGGTTCTCCTCCACCGCCTGCAAGGCGCTGCGCCGCTGCACCGCCTGCCGCGAACCGTTCGACCACTTCAAGGAGCTGTAGATGGCCGCACCCCGCCACGGCGCGTTCCACCCGCTGACGGTGGCGGCAGTCGACCGGCTCACCGACGACTCGGTGGCCCTGACGATTCGGGTCCCCGAGGAACTGCGCGAGGACTACCGGCACGCCCCCGGCCAGCACCTGACCCTGCGCCGCACCTCCACCGAGGGCCAGGAGGTCCGGCGCACCTACTCGATCTGCTCCCCCGCCCCGGCGGCGGACGGCCCGGGCCCGGCAGAGCTGCGGGTCGGGGTGCGGCTGGTGGAGGGCGGCGAGTTCTCCACCTTCGCGCACAAGGAGATCGCCGCCGGCGACGTGCTGGAGGTCATGGTCCCGGCCGGGCGCTTCGTGCTGGATCCGGCCGCCGCCCCGCCCTCCCCGCACTACGCGGCGATCGTCGGCGGCAGCGGGATCACCCCCGTACTGTCGATCGCCGCCACGCTGCTGGCGGCGCGGCCCGACGCCCGATTCTGCCTCGTGCGCAGCGACCGTACGGCGGCGTCGACGATGTTCCTGGAGGAGGTCGCCGACCTCAAGGACCGCTACCCGGACCGGTTCCAGCTGGTGACCGTCCTCTCCCGCGAGGAGCAGGAAGCCGGCCTGCCGTCCGGACGCCTGGACCAGGAGCGGCTGGCGGCCCTGCTGCCGGCGCTGCTGCCGGTCGCGGAGGTGACGGGCTGGTTCCTGTGCGGGCCGTACGGCCTGGTGCAGGGCGCGGAGCGGGCGCTGGGCGCGCTCGGTGTCCTGCGCATCCGGGTCCACGAGGAGATCTTCCACGTCGAGGACACCACGGCGAAGGCCCCCGCGGCGGCCACGGCCCCCTCGCACGGGCGGGTCACCGCCCGCCTCGACGGGCGCTCCGGCACCTGGCCGGTCCGGGACGGGGAATCCCTGCTCGATGCGGTGCTGCGCAACCGCGCGGACGCCCCGTACGCCTGCAAGGGCGGGGTGTGCGGCACCTGCCGGGCGTTCCTGGTGACGGGCGAGGTCCGGATGGACCGGAACTTCGCGCTGGAGGCGGAAGAGACGGAGGCCGGCTTCGTCCTGGCCTGCCAGTCCCACCCGGTGACGGAGGAAGTGGAGATCGACTTCGACCGCTAGTGCCGCGGGCGCGCCGGTGCGTCCGGCGCTCCCCCTGTCCAATTTCCAGAACCTGTTCTATCTTGACGCCCCGTCAGACCTGAACGCGCGCGGGAGGACAGGCAGTGGACTTCACCTTCACCGAGGAGCAGCAGGCGGCCGTCGAGGCGGCCCGGGCCGTGTTCGCGGATGTCGCGCCCGACAGCGTGCCCAGTCCCGCGCTCACCCCCGGAGCCGTCGCCGATGACTTCGACCGCCCGCTGTGGGCCAGGCTCGCCGCCTCCGACCTGCTGAGCCTGGTCCTCGCCGAGGAGCACGGCGGCGCCGGACTGGACGCCATCGCCCTGTGCCTGGTGCTGCGCGAGGCCGCCAGGGTGCTCGCCCGGGTGCCGCTGCTGGAGCACTGCGCCACCGCCATGGCCGTCCAGGCCCACGGCAGCCCCGAACTGTCCGCCGCCCTGCTGCCGGGCGCCGGCCGCGGGAGCCTGGTCCTGACCGCCGCCGCCCACGGCCGCACCGGCCACGACCCGGCCGAACTCGCCGTCACCGCCCGCCGCGACGGAACCGGATGGACACTCGACGGGGTGCAGACCGCGGTCCCCTGGGCGCACAACGCCGACTGGATCGCCGTCCCGGCCCACACCGGCGAAGGCGAGTCCGTCCTCGCCCTGCTGCCGCGCACCACCGAGGGCCTGACCCTCGCCGACCAGTACTCCACCAGCGGCGAACGCCTCGCGGAACTGACCCTGACCGGCGTACGGGTCCCCGACGCCCACCTGATCGAGGACCGCAGCGCGTGGGAGCACCTGCGCCAGCTCCTGGCCACCGGGACCTGCGCCCTCGCACTCGGTCTCGGCGAAGGCGTCCTCACCATGACCAGCCAGTACACGGGCAAGCGCGAGCAGTTCGGCTTCCCTGTGGCCACCTTCCAGGCCGTCGCCGTCCAGGCCGCCGACCGCTACATCGACCTGCGCGCCATGGAGGTCACCCTCTGGCAGGCCGCCTGGCGGCTCGACGCGGCCACCGGCGGAGCCGGCGGTCCGCTGCCGAGCGCCGGCGACGTGGCCGTCGCCAAGATCTGGGCCTCGGAGGGCGTGCGCCGGGTCGTACAGACCGCCCAGCACCTGCACGGCGGCTTCGGCGCCGACACCGACTACCCGCTGCACCGCTACCACGCGTGGGCCAAGCAGCTGGAACTCCAGCTCGGTCCGGCCGCGGCGCACGAAGAGGTCCTGGGCGACCTGCTGGCCGCCCATCCCCTCGCCTGACGGGGCCTACAGCACGAAGGCCGGGTTCCCGCTGTCCGTCACCATCGGGCGCCCGGCACCGTCCCAGGCCTGCATCCCGCCGTCGATGTTCACGGCGTCGATGCCCTGGCGCACCAGGTACTGGGTGACCTGCGCGGAACGCCCGCCCACCCGGCACATCACGTGCACCCGCCGACCGTCCTCGACGGCCTCGGTCAGCTCACCGAAGCGGGCCACGAAGTCGCTCATCGGAATGTGCAGAGCCCCGTCGACATGCCCGGCAGCCCATTCGTCGTCCTCCCGGACGTCGAGCACAAACCCTTCGGCGGGCACCGCGGCGGCGTCCACCGAGGGAAGCGGCCCAAAGTTCATAACGTCGCCTTCTCTCGTCACGGATCTCCTGCCAACCTATCGGGTAGCCGCACCCACGCACCCAGGCGGCCAGATCCAGCCGCGCGGGTGATCTGTTCAGCCCCGCCGGGATCCATCCAGCCCCGCCGGCGTTTGAGGCGCGGGGTCTGGGGCGGAGCCCCAGGAGCCCGGGCGCAGCCCGGGGCCGCGTGCGCAGCGGCTCCCCAGACGACCGGACCGGCCTCATCCGGCGGCGGCGACCTCGGCGGCCAGCTCGGCCTCCCGCTCCGCAACCCGCGCCAGCAACTGCTCCGCGATCTCCTCCAGCAGCCGGTCCGGATCCTCCGGCGCCATCCTCAGCATCGACCCGATCGCGCTGTCCTCCAGCTCCTTGGCCACCAGCGCCAGCAGCTCCTTGCGCTGCGCCAGCCACTCCAGCCGGGCGTACAGCTCCTCGCCCTCGCCCGGCGCCGCCTCCTCGGCAGCCGGCCCGGCCGCCCACTCCTCGGCCAGCTCGCGCAGCAACTGCTCGTCGCCCCGCCCGTACGCGGCGTTGACCCGCGCGATGAAGGCATCCCGCCGCCCCCGCTCCGCCTCGTCCTGGGCCAGGTCCGGATGCGCCTGGCGGACCAGCTCGCGGTACAGGCGGCGTACCTCCTCCGTGGGCCGCACCCGCTCCGGCGGCCGCACGGACCGCTCGGTGAGCATCGCGGAGGCGTCGTCGGAGATCCCGTCGGAGTCCATCCAGTCGTGGAACAGCTCCTCGACCCCCGGCATCGGCATGACCAGGGAGCGCGCGTCCCGCGCCCGCCGCAGGTCCTCGGGATCCCCGGTGCGCGCCGCCCTCGCCTCGGCGATCAGCGCGTCCAGCTCGTCGAGGCGCGAGTACATCGGCCCGAGCTTCTGGTGGTGCAGGCGGGAGAAGTTCTCCACCTCGACCCGGAAGGTCTCCACCGCGATCTCGAACTCGATCAGCGCCTGCTCGGCGGCCCGCACGGCCCGCTCCAGACGCGCTTCGGGACGCTCCCCGCCGGAATCGCCGGGAACCGTCTGCTCAGGCTGCTGGGACTGCTCGGTCTGCTCGCTCACCCGGCCAGCCTACGGCCCACTCGCCCGGGCGGATGTTTCACGTGAAACACCCGCCCGCACCGCCGAGCCCGCCGCACGCGTCCGGTCAGACCCCGGCCTCCGCGGCGATCCTGCCGCTGCGCACCGCCGCCACCAGATCGGCGTGGTCGGCCTCGGTCCGGTCGGCATAGGCCACCGCGAAGGCGGCCATCGCCTCGTCCAGCTCCTCGTTCTTCCCGCAGTACCCGGCCAGCAGCCGCGGATCGGCGCTGTGCGCGTGCGCCCGGGCCAGCAGGGCGCCGGTCATCCGGCCGTAGTCGTCGATCTGGTCGGCGGCCAGCGCCGCCGGGTCCACACTGCCCTTGCGGTTGCGGAACTGCCGCACCTGGAAGGGCCGGCCCTCCACCGTGGTCCAGCCCAGCAGGATGTCCGAGACCACCTGCATCCGCTTCTGGCCGGCCACCACCCGCCGGCCCTCGTGCTCCTCCGCCGGCGAGGTGAACCCCAGCGCCGGCAGGTACGGCAGCAGCACCGAGGGCCGCGCCTCCTTCACCTGGAGCACCAGCGGCTCGCCCCGGTGGTCCAGCAGCAGCACCACGTACGAACGGGTTCCGACGCTCCCGGTGCCCACCACCCGGAAGGCCACGTCGTGGATGGCGTACCGGGCCAGCAGCGGCAGCCGGTCTCCCGGGAGGGTCTCCAGGTACGGGCCCAGCGCGGCCGCCACGGCCGCCGCCTCCCCGTCCCCGACGCGCCGCAGCACGGGCAGCGCGTCCACGAAGCGGCGCCCGCCCTCCGGCCCCGCCTCGGTCGACTTGGCCGCGAAGCGGGCGGAGGTGTTGTTGCGGGCCTTCTCCGAGACCCGCTCCAGGGTGCCCAGCAGATCTCGGGCATCGGTGTGCGAGACCAGTTCCTCGTCCGCGATGGCGTTCCACGCGTCGAGCGCGGGCAGCTTGGCCAGCAGCCGCATGGTCCGCCGGTAGGCGCCCACCGCGTCCAGCGCGGCGGCCCGGCAGGTGTCCTCGTCCGCACCGGCCACCCGTCCGGCCAGCACCAGTGAGGCCGCCAGCCGCTTCACGTCCCACTCCCACGGACCGAACACGGTCTCGTCGAAGTCGTTGAGGTCGATGACGAGGCGGCCCCGCGCATCCCCGTAGAGGCCGAAGTTCGCGGCGTGCGCGTCCCCGCAGATCTGCGCGCCGACGCCGGTCACCGGGCCGCCGGACAGGTCGTGCGCCATCAGCCCGGCCGCGCCGCGCAGGAAGGCGAAGGGGTTCGCGGCCATCCGGCCCACCCGTATCGGCGCCAGCTCGGGGACCCGTCCGACATTGGACTCCTCCACCGCGCGCACGGCGTCCGGACGCCCGGCCGGCGCCTCGAAGGCGGCGTGCGCCGCCCGCGGCACGCGACGGCGCAGCGCCTTGCCCGCGTCCTTCGGGGAACCCTCCGCCGATCCCCGCGCGAAACCCGCCGCAGAGTCCGCGGAACCCGCGGCCCGGGGTGCGAACCCCTCCACCACCGGTATCCGCTGCCCCGCCACCGCCACCGCCACCGCCGTCATCGCCCCGCCCCTGCCCGTACGTGATCGCTTTCGGAACGGGCTGACCGTATCTACAGCCCGGCGTCCCTGGCCAGCAGCGCCGCCTGCACCCGGTTCTCGCACCCCAGCTTCGCCAGGATCCGGCTCACGTACGTCTTCACGGTCGCCTCGCTCATGTGGAGCCGCCGGCCCGCGTCCGCGTTGGACAGCCCCTCCCCCAGCAGGGCCAGCACCCCGCGCTCGCGCTCGCTCAGCTCCGCCACGCGGCGCCGGGCCTGCTCGCCCCGCGCGGCGGCCTTCCCCGAGGCCAGCTGGTCCACCACGTGCCGGGTCGCCGCCGGCGAGAGGTAGGCGTCCCCGGCCGCGGCGGCCCGGACGGCGCCGATCAGCTCGCCGGGCGCCGAGTCCTTGAGCAGGAAGCCCGCACCGCCCTGGCCCAGGGCCCGCAGGACGTTCTCCTTCTCGCCGAAGGTGGTCAGGATCAGCGCCCGTACCTCCGGCACGGTGCGCCCCAGCTCCTCCAGCGCGGTCAGCCCGTCCATCACCGGCATCTGGATGTCGAGCAGCACCACCTCGGGCGCGTGCGCCCGGGCCAGGTCCACGGCCTCCCTGCCGTTCGTCGCCTCCGCGACGACCTCGATGTCCGGCGCCGAGGTCAGGATCATCCTGATCCCGGCCCGGATCAGCGGCTCGTCGTCAGCGATCACCACTCGGATCACCTTGGCTGTCACCCGCGCTCCTACTGCTTGACCTCGTACGCCTGCTTGTCCACGAGCTTGCCGTCCCTGAAGCAGAATCGGAAAACCGTGTCGGTGGTCAGGTCCGGCGAGTCCTCCGAGGAGAGCAGCACGAGGCACGTCGTGCCCTCCGGCCGCCCGGGGCCCTTGCCGTCCACTCCCGCCGTGAGGATGCTGTCCCCGTCCGGGAGCCGGTCGCGCACCGCCGCCTCGGACTCGCCGACGTGCACCGCGTCGTACTCGGCCCGGTCGATCATCGCGTTGCCCACGGAGCTCACCACCAAGGCCACCCCGGCGCCGAGCACGATCACCAGGAGCACCACCGCCGCGAACGCGATCCCGCAGCCCAGCGCGACGCCGCCGGTGCGGCTGCGCACCCGTACGGCCAGCTCCCGGTCCACGGCCGCCCAGTCCATCGGCGGCGCGCCGTGGACCCCGAGCGCGTGGGGCTGGGCCTGCTGCCCGAAGTCGTCGGCCACGTCCTGCACCACCCCGGCGGGCTCCGCCCCGTAGGGGAGCACGCCCGCGACCCGGAAGCCGCCGTTCTCGGTCGCGCCCGCGTGGACCATCCCGCCGACCAGCCGGGCCCGTTCGCGCAGGCCCGTCAGCCCCTGACCGCCCGACACCACCTCGCCGGCGGCCGGACCGGCCGCCGGTCCGTTGGCGATCTCCACCACCAGCGAGTCGTCCTCGTAGCGCAGCTCCACCGTGATCGGCGCCCCCGGAGCGTGCTTGTAGGCGTTGGTCAGCGCCTCCTGGACGATCCTGTACGCCGCGTGGTCGCAGGCCGCGACCAGCGGCCTCGGCTGTCCGGTGGTGGACATCCGTACGTCGGTCCCCGAGCCCCGCGCCGCCTCCACGACCCCGGCGATACCGGCCACCCCGCGCGACGCGGGCTGCGCCTCCTCCACCGGGGCGGGCGCCTCCACTCCGTCGCGCAGGATGCCGACGACCTCGCGCAGTTCGTGCATCGCGGCCACCGAGGCCTGCCGCAGTACGCCCACCCCCTCGCGCTGACGGTCGGTGAGCTCCGGATCCACCTCCAGCGCACCGGTGTGCACGGCGATCAGTGCCAGCTGGTGTCCCAGGCTGTCGTGCATGTCCTGGGCGATCCGCTGCCGCTCGCGCAGCCTCGCCTGACCCTCGACCATGGCCCGCTCGCGCAGCAGTTGGCCGTTGCGCTCCTGGAGGGCGCGCAGCAGCGTACGGCGCTGGGACCAGTACCGGCTGGCCAGACCCGGCATCACCGTGACGGCCAGGAACATCAGCGTGGAGAACACGACCACCAGCAGCGTCCGCTGGAGCGACCACTGGTCCACCACGCTGAAACCGACCGACGCGGCGAAGGCCAGCGTGAAGGCGCCCAGCGCCCGGCCCACCCCGACGATCCGGCGCCCCGCCGACCAGCCCAGCAGCCCCGTGACCAGGAAGACCCCGGGCATCACGGCCCCCGCGGCGGCACCGAGCACCAGCGTGGCCGCGGGCAGCCGCCGGCGCAGCAGGGTCAGCGCGACCACGACGACGGCGCCGGTCACCATGCGCCACCCGGGACCGTTGCCGAGCTCCTCGACGCCCAGGCCGAGCACGGCCAGGATCCCGGAGACCGCCAGGTCCGCCGCGAGCATCCGCCGGGTCCAGGGCTCCGGCCCCGTCAGCCAGGACCAGCCGTTCCGCGCCATCGCCTTCGCATCCACGCGACCGACCCTAGACACCCGACCCCGCCCGCGGCGCCCCTCTTTCGTCGCGCGCGCCACGACGAAAGTCGCCGCGAGCCGGGAGCCCGGCCCTCAGCTCACACTCATCCCCCGCTCCGGCCACGCCCGCCTCGTGGGCCTCTTTGGCCGCCGTCACCGCCGCCTCGTACAGATCGATGGCCACCCGGTCGAAGGCGCCGTGGGAATCCTTCAGATGCTGACAGTCGATCACATCGGCGCCGTCGTCCGGCCGGGACGCCCGGGCGTCGGGCGAGGGGGAGTGGGGCGCACGTCACACCCGGGCCGGGGGCACGGTCCCCGCCGCGTCGCGGAAAACACGAATCGGCCGCCACCGCTTGCGCGGTGACGACCGATTCGTCGATGTGGGCGAGGGGGGATTTGAACCCCCACGTCCCGAAGGACACTGGCACCTGAAGCCAGCGCGTCTGCCGTTCCGCCACTCGCCCGAGCAGCGTCCCAGTGGTTCTTCCCTTTCGGGCCGTTCCCCTGGCGACGTCGAAACATTAGCACGTCGGACGGGGTGGATTCACATCGCTTTCCCGTCACCCCCGCACCGCTGCGAGCACCGGCCCCTCCCGTCCTGCCCGCCCGGTGCGGGACACTGTCCCTGGAGCGCCCCTACGATCCCTTGTGAGGACCAACACTCGTCCGCGCAGGACCGATGGGGAACCACCCGAATCCGCCACGCGTGGATACGATCAGTAAGCAGTACAGGGCGACAACGACGGAGGAGGTGCCCCATGGGAGTTCTGAAGCGGTTCGAGCAGCGACTCGAAGGTCTGGTGAACGGCACCTTCGCCAAGGTGTTCAAGTCCGAGGTCCAGCCGGTGGAGATCGCCGGAGCCCTCCAGCGGGAGTGCGACAACAACGCCACCATCTGGAACCGCGAGCGGACCGTCGTCCCCAACGACTTCATCGTCGAGCTCAGCGCCGGCGACTACGACCGCCTGAGCCCCTACTCCGGGCAGCTCGGCGACGAGCTCGCGGGCCTCGTCCGCGACTACGCCAAGCAGCAGCGGTACTCCTTCATGGGCCCCATCAAGGTCCACCTGGAGAAGGCGGAGGACCTCGACACCGGGCTCTACCGGGTCCGCAGCCGCACCCTCGCCTCCAGCACCTCCCAGCCGCAGCCGGGAGGGGGTCAGGCACCCCAGAACCAGCAGCAGGGCGGATACGGGTACCCCCCGGTCGCCGCCCCGCCCATGCCCGCCGGCCCGCCCCCGGGCGCACCCGGCGGACGCCGGCCCGCGCCCGCGGCGGCCTCGGGCGCCCAGCGGCGCCACTGGATCGAGATCAACGGCACCCGCCACCAGATCTCGCGCCCCACGCTCGTACTCGGCCGAAGCACCGAAGCCGACGTGCGGATCGACGACCCCGGCGTATCGCGCCGGCACTGTGAGATCCGGACCGGAACGCCCTCGACGATCCAGGATCTCGGGTCCACCAACGGCATCGTGGTGGACGGGCAGCACACCACCCGCGCTACGCTCCGCGACGGCTCGCGGATCGTCGTGGGCAGCACCACCATCATTTACCGGCAAGCCGAAGGGTGAAGCGGGGGCAATGTCAGAGCTGACCCTGACGGTCATGCGGTTGGGTTTCCTGGCCGTTCTGTGGCTGTTCGTCATCGTGGCCGTCCAGGTCATCCGCAGCGACCTCTTCGGAACGAGAGTGACCCAGCGCGGCTCCCGCCGCGGCGGCGCCACCAGCGCCCCGCAGCAGGCCGGCCGCCAGACCGCGCCGCCGCAGCAGCGCCAGCGCCGCGGTGCGCCCACCAAGCTCGTCGTCTCCGAGGGCACCCTCACGGGAACGACGGTGGCCCTCGCGGGCCAGACGATCACGCTGGGCCGCGCCCACGACTCCACGATCGTGCTGGACGACGACTACGCGTCCAGCCGCCATGCCAGGATCTACCCGGACCGGGACGGCCAGTGGATCGTCGAGGATCTCGGGTCCACCAACGGCACGTATCTCGACCGGACCCGGCTGACCACCCCGACGCCCATTCCGCCGGGTGCCCCGATCCGCATCGGCAAGACCGTCATCGAGCTGCGGAAGTAGTACGAGAATGAGCGAGCGGAGCGAGCGCGCGGCGGCGATCCGTCCCACCGAGGACACGGACCCGAGCGCGCTCCCGACCGGAGGGTGGGCAGTGTGGCTCGAGACCGGTTGTACCCGGAGGAAGCGTCGACTGGGCAGGTGCGCATGAGTCTGTCCCTGCGGTTCGCCGCCGGTTCGCACAAGGGCATGATCCGTGAGGGGAACGAGGACTCCGGCTACGCCGGCCCGCGCCTCCTCGCGATCGCCGACGGCATGGGAGGCCAGGCCGCCGGAGAGGTCGCGAGCTCCGAGGTGATCTCCACCCTGGTGCAGCTCGACGACGACGTCCCCGGCTCCGACATCCTCACCTCCCTCGCCACGGCCGTGCAGCGCGCCAACGACCAGCTGCGCGTCATGGTCGAGGAGGACCCCCAGCTCGAGGGCATGGGCACCACCCTGACCGCGCTGCTGTGGACCGGTCAGCGCCTCGGCCTCGTCCACGTCGGCGACTCCCGCGCGTACCTGCTGCGCGACGGCGTCCTCACCCAGATCACCCAGGACCACACCTGGGTGCAGCGCCTCGTCGACGAGGGCCGCATCACCGAAGAGGAAGCCACCACCCACCCGCAGCGCTCCCTGCTGATGAGAGCGCTCGGCAGCGGCGACATCGTCGAGCCCGACCTCTCCATCCGCGAGGTCCGCGCCGGCGACCGCTACCTCATCTGCTCCGACGGGCTCTCCGGCGTGGTCTCCCACCAGACGCTGGAGGAGACCCTCGCCGACTACCACGGCCCCCGCGAGACCGTGCAGTCGCTGATCCAGCTCGCCCTGCGCGGCGGCGGACCCGACAACATCACCTGCATCGTCGCCGACGTCCTCGACACCGACAGCGGGGACACCCTCGCCGCCCAGGTCAACGACACCCCGGTCGTCGTCGGTGCGGTCGCCGAGAACCAGCACCAGCTCTTCGACGGCGGCAACGCCATGCAGACCCCGGCCGGCCGCGCCTCGGGCCTCGGCCGGCAGGCCCCCCCGCCCGCCGGCGCCTTCGGCCCCCCCGGCAGCGGCGAGCCCGTCGGCTACGGCTACCCCGACCAGGGCCAGGGCGGCGGCTACGGCAGCTTCGGCGAAGCCGACGGCTACGACAAGGACGCCGGCTACGAGGACACGTACGACCACCCCCGCCGGCGCCGCGGCAAAGGGCGCAAGTGGATCACCCGTACGCTGATCCTGCTCATCGTCGCCGGCGTCATCGGCGGCGGCCTCTACGCCGGCTGGCGCTGGACCCAGACCCAGTACTACGTCGGCG
This sequence comes from Streptomyces sp. NPDC057010, assembly GCF_042673805.1. Classification (NCBI taxonomy): domain Bacteria; kingdom Bacillati; phylum Actinomycetota; class Actinomycetes; order Kitasatosporales; family Streptomycetaceae; genus Streptomyces; species Streptomyces sp. NPDC057010. The sequence goes on from NZ_JBHUSC010000002.1 coordinate 181,718, forward strand.
TCAAGGGCGAGCACGTGGCGCTCTTCCGCGGCATCAGCCAGAAGCTCGGCCCGCTGGAGCTCTCCAAGGTGGAGACCGACCGCCCCGACATCGAACTGAAGTACCTGCCGCCCTTCAAGCGGAAGCTGGTCGAGGCCACCATCAGCGAAAGCAGCCTCGACGGAGCCCGCGAGAAGATTGACGAGCTCGGGGTCCAGGTCTCCGCGTGCAAGAAGGACGAAGAGCGCCGCAACGCCGAGGCGCAGAACCAGACACCCGCCACCACGCTGACTCCCGCGGAGCAGGCCGTGGTCGGCCATTGCGTCAAGCAGTAGACACACGCGGGCGCAGGGGGCCTGCCACACCATGAGCGTTGTCACCAACACGACCACCATCGGCGCCATCGAGGCGCCGAGCCGGCGGAACACCGAGCTCCTGCTGCTCGGGTTCGCCGTGGTCATCCCGATCTTCGCCTACGCCAACGTGGGCCTGTCGATCCACGGCGAGCTGCCCCCGGGCATGTTCCTCTACGGGCTCGGCTTCGCCGTCCTCGCGGGGATCGCCCACCTCGTCGTACGCCGGTACGCCAAGTACGCCGATCCGCTGCTGCTGCCGATCGCCACCCTGCTCAACGGGCTCGGCGTCGTACTGATCTGGCGCCTCGACCAGTCCGAGCGGCTGCAGAACCTCGCCAAGAACAGCTTCGGCGGGTTCACGGAGTCCGCGCCGCGCCAGATGATGTACACGGGGCTCGCCATCGCCCTGTTCGCCGTCGTCCTGCTGGTCCTCAAGGACCACCGCGTGCTCCAGCGGTTCACGTACATCTCGATGGCCGGCGCGCTCGTCCTGCTGATCCTGCCCGTCATCCCGGGCCTGGGCGCGGACGTCTTCGGTGCCAAGATCTGGATCAGCGTCGGCGGTTTCTCCATCCAGCCCGGAGAGTTCGCGAAGATCGTCATCGCGGTCTTCTTCGCCGGCTACCTGATGGTCAAGCGCGACGCCCTGGCCCTGGCCAGCCGCCGCTTCATGGGCCTCTACCTGCCGCGCGGCCGCGACCTCGGCCCGATCCTGATGATCTGGGCGATGAGCCTGCTCGTCCTCGTCTTCGAGAACGACCTCGGCACCTCGCTGCTCTTCTTCGGCATGTTCGTGATCATGCTGTACGTGGCCACCGAGCGGACCAGCTGGATCGTGATCGGCCTGCTGATGTCGGTGGCCGGTGCCGCCGTCGTGGGCGCCACCGCCAGCCACGTCAAGGCCCGTGTCACCGCCTGGCTGGACCCCTTCGCCTGCTACCGCACGTCCGGCGCCTGTGAGCAGGTCGGCCAGTCGATCATGAGCTTCGGCTCCGGCGGGGTCCTCGGCACCGGCTGGGGCCAGGGCAACTCGGACCTCATCGGCTTCGCCGCCAACTCCGACTTCATCTTCTCCACCGTCGGCGAGGAGCTCGGCCTGACCGGCGTCATGGCCTTCCTCCTGCTCTACGGGCTCATCATCGAGCGGGGCGTCCGCACCGCCCTCGCCGCCCGCGACCCCTTCGGCAAGCTCTTCGCCATCGGCCTCTCCGGCGCCTTCGCGCTCCAGATCTTCGTCGTCGCCGGCGGAGTCATGGGCCTCATCCCCCTCACCGGCATGACGATGCCCTTCCTCGCGTCCGGCGGTTCCTCCGTCCTCGCGAACTGGATCCTCATCGCCGTCCTCATCCGGATCAGCGACACCGCACGCCGACCTGCCCCGGCCCCCGCCCCGTCCCCCGACTCCGAGATGACCCAGGTGGTCCGCCCGTCATGAACAAGCCCCTGCGCCGCATCTCGCTGTTCTGCGGGCTGCTCGTCCTCGCCCTGCTGATCCGGACCAACTGGCTGCAGTACGTCCAGGCCGAGGAGCTCAGCACGCGCAAGGAGAACCGCCGGGTCCAGATCGCCCAGTACGCCACCGAACGCGGCAACATCATCGTCGCGGGCGAGCCGATCACCGGTTCCGCGGTCACCGACGGCAGCGACTACAAGTACAAGCGGACCTACACGGCGGGCGAGCTGTGGGCGCCCGTCACCGGCTACGCCTCGCAGGCCTTCGGTTCCACCCAGCTCGAATCCCTCGAGGACGGCATCCTCACCGGCAACGACGACCGGCTGTTCTTCGACCGCACCATCGGCATGTTCACCGGGGAGAAGAAGCAGGGCGGCAACGTCGTCACCACGCTCAACCCGGCCGCCCAGAAGGCCGCCTTCGAGAAGCTCGGCAACAAGAAGGGCGCGGTCGCCGCGATCGACCCGCGCACGGGCGCCATCCTCGCGCTGGTCTCGACCCCCTCCTACGACCCCTCGCGCTTCGCCGGAAACTCCAAGGCGGACGAGAAGGCCTGGGTCGAGCTGAAGGACAGCGAGGACAAGAACCTCGTCAACCGCGCCCTGCGCGAGACCTACCCGCCGGGCTCCACCTTCAAGGTGGTCACCGCGGCCGCGGCCCTGGAGAACGGGGTCGTCAAGGAGATCAACGACCCGACGGACACGCCGGAGCCGTACATCCTGCCGGGCACCAAGACCCCGATGGTCAACCACGCCTCGGGCTGCGAGAAGGCCAGCCTCAACGAGGCCCTGCGCGTGTCCTGCAACTCCGTCTTCGCCAACCTCGGCGACAAGGTGGGGCGCGACAACATGGTGAAGACGGCCGAGAAGTTCGGCTTCAACAACGACAAGATCGACATCCCGGTCCGCGCCTTCGCCAGCGTCTACGACAAGAAGATGGGCAAGGACGGCAACGCGCAGAGCTCCATCGGCCAGTTCAACACCGCCGCCACCCCGCTCCAGATGGCGATGGTCACCGCGGCCATCGCCAACGACGGCAAGCTGATGAAGCCGTACATGGTCGACCAGCTCACCGCGCCCAACCTCGACGTCATCGAGAAGCACTCTCCGGAGGAGATGAGCCGGCCGCTGTCCGCGGCCAACGCCCAGAAGGTCCAGGAGATGATGGTCAACGTCGTCGAGAACGGCACCGGCACCAACGCCAAGATCAAGGGCGTCAAGGTCGGCGGCAAGACCGGCACCGCCCAGCACGGCGAGGGCAACAAGAAGCGCCCGTACGCCTGGTTCGTCTCCTACGCCGAGAACCCGGACGGCACCTCGCCCGTCGCCGTCGCCGTCGTCATCGAGGACAGCTCCGCGGACCGCGAGGACATCAGCGGCGGCGGCCTCGCCGCCCCCGTCGCCCAGGCGGTCATACAGGCCGTACTGAAGAGCGAGAAGTGACGTGAGTCGCGCATGACGGACCGGAACGAAGTGATCCCCATCACTGATACCGGCCGGTTCCGAGCGTACGGTACCGGTCCAGTATCAGCCTGTGGCCACGAACCGATCACGGACGATCGGCCGGTAGCCTTTGCGCGAACAGCACACCGCCGGACCACACACAGGTGCGGTCGGGACTGACGGAGAGGGCTGCAACGTTATGGAAGAGCCGCGTCGCCTCGGCGGCCGGTACGAGCTGAGCCACGTGCTCGGCCGCGGTGGCATGGCCGAGGTCTACCTCGCCCACGACACCCGGCTCGGCCGTACCGTCGCCGTCAAGACCCTGCGCGCCGATCTCGCCCGCGACCCGTCCTTCCAGGCCCGGTTCCGGCGCGAGGCCCAGTCGGCCGCGTCGCTGAACCACCCGGCGATCGTCGCCGTCTACGACACCGGCGAGGACTACGTCGACAACATCTCCATCCCGTACATCGTGATGGAGTACGTCGACGGGTCCACCCTGCGCGAGCTGCTGCACTCCGGCCGCAAGCTGCTGCCCGAGCGCACGCTGGAGATGTGCATCGGCATCCTCCAGGCCCTGGAGTACTCGCACCGGGCCGGCATCGTGCACCGCGACATCAAGCCCGCCAACGTGATGCTGACCCGCACCGGCCAGGTCAAGGTCATGGACTTCGGCATCGCCCGCGCCATGGGCGACTCCGGCATGACCATGACACAGACGGCCGCGGTCATCGGCACCGCCCAGTACCTCTCCCCCGAGCAGGCCAAGGGCGAGCAGGTCGACGCCCGCTCCGACCTCTACTCCGCGGGCTGCCTGCTGTACGAGCTGCTCAGCGTCCGGCCCCCCTTCATCGGCGACTCCCCCGTGGCCGTCGCCTACCAGCACGTACGGGAAGAGCCCCAGCCGCCGTCGAACTTCGACCCCGAGATCACGCCCGAGATGGACGCGATCGTGTTGAAGGCGCTGGTCAAGGACCCCGACTACCGCTACCAGTCCGCCGACGAGATGCGCGCGGACATCGAGGCCTGCCTCGACGGCCAGCCCGTCGCCGCCACCGCCGCCATGGGCGCGGCCGGCTACGGCTACCCCGACCAGGGCCACGGCTACGGACACCAGGGCTACGACCAGCCCACCGCGGCCCTGCGCACCACCGAACCCGGCGCCCAGACCTCGATGATGCCGCCCATGCCCCCGGGCGAGGGCGGCTACGGGTACGGCGACCAGGGCCACGGCGGCTACGACCAGGGCCCGCACCGCCGCCAGAAGAAGAGCCGGGCGTCCACGATCCTGCTCGTCGCGGCGGGCATCCTCGTCCTCGTCGGCGCGATCCTCATCGGCAAGTCCCTCTTCAGCGGGCAGGCCGACAACCGGCCCGCCGTGCCGAAGTTCATCGGCGCGACCCTGGAGGAGGCGCAGAAGAGCGCCGACAACGTGGGCCTCAAGGTGGCGAAGGAAGCCGACGCCGCCTGCGACGAGCAGCCCAAGGGCAAGATCTGCAAGCAGGATCCGGCGGCCGACACCAAGGTCGACAAGGGCTCCACGGTCAAGGTGACCGTCTCCTCGGGCGCGGCCGCGGTGTCCGTCCCCGACGTGCTCAACAGCCCGTTCGAACAGGCGGAGAAGGCCCTCCAGGACAAGGGCTTCCAGGTCGAGCGCAAGCTCGTGGAGTCCGAGCGGACCCCCGGGGTCGTCCTCGATCAGGACCCGAAGGGCGGCGCCGAGGCGCCGAAGAACTCCGTGGTCAAGCTGAGCGTCGCCAAGGAGCAGTCCAAGGCGGTCGTCCCGGACCTCAAGGGCAAGACCAAGGACGACGCGGAGAAGGCGCTCAAGGCCGTCAACCTCAAGCTGGGCAGCGTGACGGAGACCGAGTCCCCGGGCGCCCCGCCGAAGACGGTGATCGCCCAGCAGTTCCAGCCGGGCGAGCAGCTCGACGTCGGCAAGGCGGTCGGCATCACCATCGCCAAGGCCTCGCAGCAGACGCAGGTCCCGAATCTGGCCAACAAGACGGTGGCCCAGGCGAAGCTGGAACTGGCCGCCAAGGGCCTGACCTTCGGCCGCGTCATCAACGGGCCGACGGACGACAACGCGATCGTGATGATGTCCGACCCGATCGCCGGCAGCCCCGCCACCACGGGCCAGGCCGTCAACGTCTACACGCAGCCGGGCGGCCAGCAGGACGGCGGCAACAACGGCGGCGACGGCTTCTTCGGCGGCCTGACGGGCGGCAACCGCCGCTAGGCGACCGCCCCGCTTTCCCGAGCCTCCCCGGGCCCCCACGGCGCCCGGGGAGGCTCACCGCTTTCTAGCGCAGCTCCGCCGGCGGCGTGCGCTGCGCGTCCACCTTCTCCGTGCGGACCAGCTCGCCCCACACGACGTACCGGTACTTCGAGGTGTACACCGGCGTGCAGGTCGTCAGGGTGATGTAGCGGCCCGGGGCGGTCCTGCCCGACTCCTTCGGGACCGGGTTGATCACGTCCACGTCGTACTTCGAGGTCTGGCGCAGCTCCGCGAAGGCCTTGTAGACGTACCAGGTGTCCTTGGTCTCGAAGACGATCGCGTCGCCGTTCTTCACCTTGTCGATGTTGTGGAACTTCGCCCCGTGGCCGTCCCGGTGCGCGGCGAGCGAGAAGTTCCCCTTCTCCTCCCACGGCAGCGCCGACTTCACCGGCTCCGTGTAGTAGCCCGCGACGCCGTCGTCGAGGACGTCCGGGGCCGTGCCCGGCTTGACCAGCACCTCGCCGTTGTCCATCGCCGGTACGTGCAGGAACCCGATGCCGTCCTTGGTGTCCAGCGCACCGGGGGCCGCCGGTTGGGCCGGGGCCTCTGTCTTCCACTGCCGGCGGATCTCGTCGCCGCGCGCCGACGCCTGCCGGTCCGCGACCACGTTCGTCCACCACAGCGAGTACGCCACGAACAGGGCCAGTACGAGGCCGACCGTGATCAGGAGTTCACCCAGCACGCTCAGGAAGCCGGCGAGCACGCTGCGGTGCGGGGGCGGCGCGGCGGCGGTGCGGCGGCGGTGGGGGCGAGACACTGCTGATTCGTCCTTAGGGCGGCTACGGGCCGGTGAGCGCGGGCGGAGGGCCCTGGCTGCGGGGGCGTTCGTCGATCATCCTGCCCCATACGATCATCCGGTAGGTGCTGGTGAACTCGGGCGTGCAGGTCGTCAGCGTGATGTAGCGGCCCGGCACGGTGAACCCCGATCCCTCCGGCACCGGCTTGATCACCGAGACGTTCGTCGGCGGGGTCTGCGGCAGCGACGAGGTCATCTCGTACGTGTAGTAGGCGTCCCGGGTCTCGACCACGACGGGGTCCCCCGGGACCAGCCGGTTGATGTAGCGGAACGGCTCCCCGTGGGTGTTGCGGTGGCCCGCCACCGCGAAGTTCCCCTGCGCGTCGGCGGGCATGGCCGTCTTCAGCGCGCCCTCGCCGTAGTGCCCGACCATCCCCTTGTCGAGCACCTTCGGCTTGCTGATGCCCTCTGCCACCGGGACCTTCACGTCCAGCTTCGGGATGTACAGGATCGCGAAGCCCTGCCCGGGCTCGAAGGCGGTCACCGGCGGCGCGGCGGCCCCGCCGCCGGGGTCCCGCTGCCAGGTCTGCTGGAGCGAGCCCGCGGCCCCGTTCGCCGTCCGCTCGGCCAGCAGGTTCGTGTACCAGAGCTGGTAGGCGACGAACAGCAGCATCACCAGGCCCAGCGTGATGAACAGCTCCCCGCCCAGCCGGCTCGCGATGACCACCGGGCCGCCCGATGGCGGCCGCCTGCGCCGCCGACCGCCCCGCCTGCGGGACTGCCGGGCGGCCCGCTTCGCGGCCTCCTGAGCTGCCCTGCGTCGCGCGGCCCGGCCCTCCGTGGGCGCGGACGGCGCGACCGCCGTCACGCGACGGCCTTGCCCACCACCGGGGCCAGCCCCACCGAGCGCTCGACGGCACCCGCGTCACCGCACCGCACCAGCCAGTTCGCGAGCATCCGGTGCCCCCACTCGGTCAGCACCGACTCGGGGTGGAACTGCACGCCCTCGACGTCGTGCTCCCGGTGGCGCAGGCCCATGATGATCCCGTCCTCGGTGCGCGCCGTGACCTCCAGCGCGTCCGGCAGGGTCAGCGGCTCGGCGGCCAGGGAGTGGTAGCGGGTCGCGGTGAAGGGCGACGGCAGGCCGGCGAAGACGCCGAGGCCCTCGTGCACCACCGGCGAGGTCTTGCCGTGCAGCAGCTCGGGCGCCCGGTCCACGACCCCTCCGTACGCGACCGCCATCGACTGCATGCCGAGGCACACGCCGAAGACCGGAACGCCCGTGTCCGCGCAGTGGCGGACCATGTCGACGCAGACCCCGGCCTCCTCCGGCGTGCCCGGCCCGGGGGAGAGCAGCACACCGTCGAAGCCGTCCTGCGCGTGCGAGAGCTCGACCTCGTCGTTGCGCAGCACCTCGCATTCGGCGCCGAGCTGGTAGAGGTACTGGACCAGGTTGAAGACAAAGCTGTCGTAGTTGTCGACAACCAGAATGCGCGCGCTCACGGAGTGGCTCCCGATCCCTCGTCCACTGTCACATCGTTGAACGGAAGGAGCGGCTCGGCCCACGGGAAGACGTACTGGAACAGCACGAACACCACCGCGAGGACCAGTACGAGCGAGATCAGCGCGCGCACCCACGCATTGCCCGGCAGATGCCGCCAGATCCAGCCGTACATGGCTTCTGATTCCTTTTCGTCCTCATTCGTTCAACGGGCACCGCAAGGGCGGTACGCGAACAGACTAAAGCCAGTGGCCCGGTCGGGTGGGTCACCTCGGCAATCCCTCCGGTACGCCCTGTCCCACGGCGCGCGTCCCGGTCAGCTCCGCCCACACGACCAGCCGGTGGCTGTGGCCCCACTCCGGGTCGCAGGTCGTCAGCGTCAGGTAGCGGCCGGGCGCCGTGAACGGCGACCTCGCCGGGACGGGGTCGACCACACGGACGTCCGTGGGCAGGGTGCGCAGCGGCCCGCCGCGGACCGTGTACGTGTACCAGGTGGTCGCGTCCTTGAGGATCACGGCGTCCCCCGGGCCCAGCTCCGGGAAGTCCTTGAAGGGGTCGCCGTACGTGCGGCGGTGGCCCGCGACCGAGAAGTTCCCGGTGGCGCCGAGGCGGGCGGTGCCCGCGTAGTGGCCCAGGCCCCTCTTCAGCAGCTCGGTGTCCGTGCCCTCCAGGACGGGCTTGTTCCAGTCCGGGCCGAAGCGCGGCACGTACATCTCGGCGAAGGCCTGGCCGGCGGGGTAGGGGGGCGGCTCCTCCTGGGCCTGCGGAGCCTTCGGGGGCTCCGGGGCCTGGGAGGGGGCCGGGGCCGCGGGCTGCGGGGCGGCCGCCGGGGCCGCGGCCCAGGTGTCGCGCATCCGGGCCATCTCGGCGTCCATGGCCCGGTCGGCCTTGACCCCGGTCCACAGCAGTACGTACGCGACGAAGAGCACGATCAGGGTGCCCGCCGTCAGGCACACCTCGCTGAACGTCCGTACCACCAGCCGCAGTACGACGTCAGGACGCGGATTCCACCGGCTTCGCATAGTGGAGGTCCACTGTGCCGGAGTAGCCGGGAAGTGTCAGCGCCTTGTGCTCGTCCACTTTCCAGCCGAGCCCGTACGCGTTGACGTACAGCTGGTAGTTCTGGAGGGCCGGCGAGGCGGCCATGGCCTTGCGCAGCGCGCCCGGGTCGCCGACCGCGGAGACCTTGTACGGCGGCGAGTAGACCCGGCCCTGGAGGATCAGGGTGTTGCCCACGCAGCGCACCGCGCTCGTGGAGATGAGCCGCTGGTCCATGACCTGGATGCCCTGGGCGCCGCCCTGCCAGAGGGCGTTCACGACGGCCTGGAGGTCCTGCTGGTGGATCACCAGGTCGTTGGGCTGGGGCTCGGGGACGTTGGGGATGCGGGCGGTGGCGTTGGGCGGTGCGTCGTTGAGGGTGACGGTCAGGCCCTTGCCGGTCAGCTCCTCGGTGCCGGAGGCCGCGCGCAGGGCGGCCAGCTTGGCGTCCTCGGCCTTGGTGCTGCCGTCGTCGCGCTCGGCGAGGGCGTCCACCCGGTGGCGTACCGCGGCGGTGCTCGCCTCCAGCTCCGCGTTGTTCTGGCTGCGCTCCTCGATGAGGTCCGACAGCTTGAGGAGCGAGGCGTCGGTCCGGATGTTCGTACCCTTGGAGGTGTTGAAACTGGTGACGAAGAGCAGCCCGGCGAGGGCGAAAACGGCGGCCGTCAACAGCCGGACCGGCCTGGCCCGGCGACGGGGACCCGCGGAGGAGTCGTCGGAATCGCTCAACGTACCCTTCTCCTTCAACGCCACAGGTCCACTACGCTAACGGACGCCCGGGGCAGGCAAGGTCCCCAGCCGCATCGACAGGAGAGCCCCTCGTGCCGAAGTCACGTATCCGCAAGAAGGACGACTACACGCCGCCGCCGACCCGGCAGCCCCAGAGCATCAGGCTGACGAACCGCAGCTGGGTCGCCCCGGTCATGCTGGCGTTCTTCCTGATCGGGCTCGCGTGGATCGTCGTCTTCTACGTGACCGAGACCCAGCTGCCGATCGAGGCACTGGGCAATTGGAACATTGTGGTCGGTTTCGGATTCATTGCGGCGGGATTCGGCGTCTCCACGCAGTGGAAGTAGCACCGATCGCCCTGTGAAGGAAGCTCTCCCCAAGAGTTATCCACAGCGTCATCCACACCTGAGGAAAAGACAGAAGATCTGTGGATAACTCTGTGGAGAGTTGACGCCGGTGTGATCAGGTGAGTTCGGCGGTGCGGAGCAGGATCACCGCTGCCACCAGCAGGAACACCGCCACACAGGTCCCCCATTGGATGAGTGCGCGATGGCGGCCGGCGGTGGGCCGGAGCATGCCGAGCCCCACCAGGGCCCCGGTGACCAGGCCGCCCACGTGGGCCTGCCAGGAGACGTTGAGGCTGCCGCCGAGCGGTACGAAGGTCAGCACCAGCATCAGCACGACCATGACGATCACCGGCCGCATCTCGTAGCGCAGCCGGCGCACCAGGACGACGGTGGCGCCGAGCAGGCCGAAGACGGCGCCCGACGCGCCGAGGGTCGGGGTGTTCGGCGGGGTCAGCAGATAGACGAAGGCGCTGGCCCCCAGCCCCGAGAGCAGGTAGACGGCGAGGTAGCGGGTGCGGCCCAGCGCCGCTTCCAGCGGGCCGCCGATCACCCACAGGCCGATCATGTTGCCGATGATGTGCCACCACTCGACGTGGAGGAACACCGAGGTCAGCAGGCGGTAGTACTCCCCGGTGGAGACTCCTTCGACGGGGGCGCCGAAGAACTCCACGTACCGGCCGAGCAGCTCCAGCCGGACCACGAGCGCCGGGGCGGCGAGACCCACGAGGAAGACGGCGGCGTTGAGGCCGATGAGGATCTTGGTGACCAGCTGGGGATCGGCGGCGACCACCCCGCCCGCGATGGTGCGCGGCGCGTTCGCGGTCGGGCGGTGCCCGGTGCCGGAACCCTCACGGACGCATTCGGGGCACTGGAAGCCGACCGAGGCGCTGATCATGCACTCGGGGCAGATGGGACGCTCGCAGCGGGTGCAGCGGATCCCCGTGTCACGGTCCGGGTGGCGGTAGCAGCCCGGCAGACGGTCGGTGTCCATCGGTTCCCTCGATCAGCGGCGAGGCAGGGGAGCGCCCCGCCGGTCCGGTATGCATGCTGGACGGACGGGCGGGGCGGAAAGGTTCCCGGTCCGCGGCAGGGTGGCCGGCGCCCGGGATCCGGGGGAGCGTCAGCTGCGCTTCTCGATGACGACCGACTCGATGATCACGTCGTCCAGCGGGCGCTCGGTGCGCGGGTTGGTGGCCAGCCCGGCGATGGAATCCACGGTCTTCTGGCTGGCCGGGTCGGTGACCTCGCCGAAGATGGTGTGCTTGCGGGTGAGCCAGGCGGTGGGCGCGACGGTGATGAAGAACTGCGAGCCGTTGGTGCCCGGGCCGGCGTTGGCCATGGCGAGCAGGTAGGGCTTGGTGAAGGCCAGGTCGGGGTGGAACTCGTCGGCGAACCGGTAGCCGGGGCCGCCGGTGCCGTTGCCCAGCGGGTCGCCGCCCTGGATCATGAAGCCGCTGATGACACGGTGGAAGACGGTCCCGTCGTAGAGCGGGTCCGTGGTCTTCTGGCCGTCGGTGGGACGGGTCCACTCGCGCTCACCCGTGGCGAGTTCCACGAAGTTCCGGACGGTCTTCGGGGCGAAATTCGGCAGCAGCTCGATCTCGATGTCGCCTTTGTTGGTCTTCAGGGTGGCGTAGAGCTTCTCGGCCACGGATCTGCCTTCCATAGTCATCACTGTCGGTCCAGATAGTCGCACGGAGCGCTCCGCGGCACAGAAATCCTCCACCCGTATGCCCTGTCACGCATGCCGGTCGGCGGTATGGCAGGCATGATCCGACAAAGGGTGGAAAGGTGAACTGTGTCCGCCACCGAGAAGGAGGAATCCTGTGACCCGCAAGGACAGCGTGCTCGCGGCAGCGGAAAGCGCCAAGGAGACCGTGCGGCACGCGTCGGAAGTGGTGGCACCGTACGCAGGGACCGCCAAGGACGCCATGGCGCACTACGCGCATGAGGCGAACCTGGTACTCGCGCCGAAGGTGTCGCACGCGGCCAACGAGGCCGCGCGGCAAGCCCGCATGACGTACGACACCCATCTGCATCCCCGGATGAGGGCGGCGCGCGCCCACGTGCCGCCGAACGTGGACCGGGCGGCGAGCAACGCGGTGAAGCAGACGCGCCGGGCCGCGCGGCAGGCGGCCGACTACACGCAGCCGCGCATCGAGAGCGCGATCGCGGCGGCCACGCCGATGGCCGAGGAGGCCGCCTCGCGGTCGGCGGCCGCGTTCGCGGCGCTGCGCGGCCAGGTGACGCCGAAGGAGATCCAGCGGCTCGCGCGGCGCCACGAGCGGCGGGCACGCTGTGGCCGGGCGCTGCGCGGGGTCGCCGTGGTCGGTGTCCTGGCGGGCGCCGCCTTCGCGGCGTGGAAGTGGTGGGACCAGCAGTCGAACCCGGACTGGCTCGTCGAGCCGCCGGCGGCCACCGAGCTGTCCGCGCAGGACGCGGCGCCGGCGAGCTTCGACGACGAGCTGGCGGCGAAGGAGCGCGAGGCGGGATCGGCTGCGGACGACACGCAGCTCTGATCCGGCCGGGGTTCAGGCGTTCGGACCGAGGGGCCCGGATCCACCAGGATCCGGGCCCCTCGGCGTGCGCTCCGGTGCTCAGGGGAGGGTGAGGACCATGCCCGGGTGGATGAGGTCGGGGTTGGAGCCGATGATGCCCCTGTTCATGGCGTAGAGCTCGCGCCAGCGGCCCTCGTTGCCGAGCTCGCGGCGCGCGATCGCGGAGAGCGAGTCGCCGGGCTTGACCGTGTACGTACGCCGCTTGGCGGTCGACGCCGGCTTGGGGGCGGCGGGGACGGCCTTGTGCGCGGCCGAGGTGGGGGTCGGGGTGTGGTGGGCGCCGGGCGCCGCGGAGGCGGCCGCGCCGGGCTTCGGCATCACCGCGGGGTTGGGCGGCGCCGGAACGGCCTTGTGGGCGGCCGAACCGGGGGTCGGCGTCGCGGGCTTGGGCGGGGCGGGCGCCGCCATGCGCTCGGCGGCCATGCGGGTGGCCGCGGCGGCGTCGGCCGCCGGGCTCGCGGGGGGTGTCGCCGCGGCGGGCGCCTGCTGCTCGACCTGCTCCTTCGCCTTCACGGCGGCGTCGTGCGCCTTCTTCTTGTCGGACTTCAGGAAGTCGAAGAGTCCCATGTGTGTACGCCTCCGGCGTGGTTCGCCCCCCTCACGGCTCGGTGCCTTTCCCCACTGTCGGCCACCGGGGGCCCGGCGGCCCTGTGACGGGGCCATCCGGGGGACGTCCGCCGGGGGGGGGCAGCCGTCACTGGCGGGCGCGGCGGGCCGGCCGGGGGCCGTCGGAGGGGGTGCCGAGCTCGCCTTCGGCGAGGCGGCCGAGGACGCGCAGCAGGGTCGCCCGGTCGGCGTCCGCCAGATCGGCGAGGGCGTCGGCGTGGACCTGGTCGACGATCGCCTGGCTCCGGACGGCGAGGGCGGCGCCCGCCTCGGTGACGGCGATGATGCGGGCCCGGCGGTCCCTGGTCGAGGGGCGGCGCTCGGCCAGTCCGGCCTTCTCCAGGGCGTCGACGGTGACGACCATCGTCGTCTTGTCCATGTCGCCGATCTCGGCGAGCTGGATCTGCGTGCGCTCCTCCTCCTGGGCGTGGACGAGGACGCAGTGCATGCGGGCGGTGAGCCCGATTTCTCCGAGGGCGGCGGCCATCCGGGTGCGGAGCACGTGGCTGGTGTGGTCCAGGAGGAAGGAGAGGTCCGGCTCGGTCCGGTTGTTCGCCATGGCGGTCATGACTCCACCCTAACAATTAGGTCCGAAGAAAATCGTCTGCAACGAAACTATCTGCTACGGTCGCACCAGTGGCCCGGAAGACGGGGCCGCCCCGACTTCCTCGCTGACTGGAGAGACCGATGCCTGCCGCTTCCCGCACCTCCGCAGCCGACCCCGACCTCGCCGCGCCTCCCGCCTCCGCCACGGCCGCCTCCGCTGGGGACAGGGGGCTCCGGTCCCGTTGGACCGCCCTCGGCGTGCTCTCCACGGGCATGTTGATGACGATCCTCGACGGCAGCATCGTCACCGTGGCGATGCCCGCCATCCAGAACGACCTGGGCTTCTCCCCCGCGGGCCTCAGCTGGGTGGTGAACGCCTACCTGATCGCCTTCGGCAGCCTGCTGCTGCTCTCCGGCCGCCTCGGCGACCTGCTGGGCCGCAAGCGGATGTTCCTCGCCGGAACGGCCGTCTTCACCGGCGCCTCGGTGCTCGCCGGCTTCTCCGCCTCCCCCGCCGTGCTGATAACCGCCCGCTTCCTGCAGGGAGTCGGCAGTGCGATGGCCTCCGCCGTCAGCCTCGGCATCCTGGTCACCCTGTTCACGCGGCCCCGCGAACGCGCCAAGGCCATCGCGGTGTTCTCCTTCACCGGAGCGGCCGGCGCCTCCCTGGGCCAGGTGCTCGGCGGCGTTCTGACCGATGCCCTCGACTGGCACTGGATCTTCTTCATCAACCTGCCCATCGGGCTCGCCGCACTGCTCCTGGCCCTGTCCGCGCTCCCCTCCGACCGGGGTCTGGGCCTGCGCGCGGGTGCCGACGTCCTGGGCGCCGTCCTGGTCACCGCCGGCCTGATGCTCGGCATCTACACCGTGGTCGAGGTGGAGCGGTTCGGCTGGGTCTCCGTGCACACCCTCGGCCTCGGGGCGCTCGCCGTGCTCCTGCTCGCCGCCTTCGCCCTGCGCCAGGCGAAGGCCCGGACGCCGCTGGTGCCGCTGCGGATCTTCCGCTCACGGACCGTGGCCGGCGCCAACCTCGTGCAGATGCTGATGGTCGCCGCGCTCTTCTCCTTCCAGATCCTGGTCGCCCTCTACCTCCAGAAGGTCCTGGGCTACGGGGCCGCCGGGACCGGCCTCGCGATGCTGCCCGCCGCCCTGGTCATCGGCGCGGTCTCGCTCGGCGTCTCCGCCCGGCTGAACACCCGCTTCGGCGAGCGCAACGTGCTGGCGGCCGGCCTCGGACTGCTCGTCCTGGCTCTGGGCCTGCTGACCCGGCTGCCCGTGCGGGCCGACTACGTCACCGACCTGCTGCCGGTGATGCTGCTGGCCGCGGGCTTCGGCCTGGCCCTGCCGGCCCTCACCACGCTGGGCATGTCCGGCGCCGACGACCGTGACGCCGGGCTGGCCTCCGGGCTGTTCAACACCACCCAGCAGATCGGCATGGCCCTCGGCGTGGCCGTCCTCTCCACCCTCGCGGCATCCCGTACGCAGTCCTCGGCCCGGGCGGGCAGCCCCCCGGCCGAGGCCCTCACCAGCGGCTACCACCTGGCGTTCGCCCTCGGGGCCGCGCTCCTGGTGGCCGCGCTCGCTCTGGCCGTGACCCTCCTGCCGGCCGATGTTTCACGTGAAACATCGGCCGGCTGACCTCCCCTACGCCGTCACCGAAGCACGGTCCTTCACGAAGAACTCGCCCGCGGCGCGCAGCGCCTCGGCATCGTCGAGGACCGTGCCGGGGGCGTTCCCGCGGCCGAGCAGGGACCCGCCCCAGTGCATGCCCATGTAGGCGGCGCAGTTGCGCAGGGTGCCGATCAGCGGGTCGGCCATCGAGCGGTCCTCGGAGGACAGCGCGGTGACGCTCCACAGGGTCTTGCCGGCCATCCGCGGCTTGAAGTCGAGGCCGGGCACCCGCATCCAGCCGGACCAGTGGTCGAGGTAGAGCTGGGCGCTCGCCGAGAGGCTGTACCAGTAGAGCGGCGAGGCGACGACGAGATCGGTGGCGGACAGCGTGGCGTCCAGCAGGACACGGGAGTTGCCGACGGGCTCCGGGTAGACACCAGGGCCGTCGTGGCGGCGGTCCTCGAACGCCGGGACCTGAAGATCCTTCAGGCGCAGCCACTCCTGCTCCACGTCGCCGGGAAGGGCCGCGGCCGCCTCCCTCGCGAGGGCCTCGGTGTTGCCGTCCAGGCGGCTGCTCGCCAGCAGGAACAGGAACTTGCGGCCACCGGACTGGTTCGTCGTGGTCATACTCGCCTCTCTGCGGTCATCGTGCCGTGGACCGGCACCGGTCCGTGGCGAGGCAGGTCGCGCCCCCCAGCGGCCCGGCGGTGCGCGGTCCCCCGACTGTTATGGTCCGGCCCATGCCCGAGCTCATCACGCCCACCCCCCGCCTGCACGCCTCCTGGCTCGCCGCCCGCGCCGAATGGGGCGCCGACGCGCACATGGACGGCGCCGGTCTCGGCGCCGACGACGACGTCGAGAGCCCGGAGGGATTCGCGGCCTGGGTGGAGCGGCTCCACCGGTACGCCGACCGCACGGTCCCGGTCGAACCGGGCCGGGTGCACGCGACGTACTGGTGGATCGCGGAGGGCGACGCCTACCTCGGCGCCATCGACCTGCGGCACCACCTGAACGCCTTCCTCCTCGACGCAGGCGGCCACATCGGCTACAGCGTGCGCCCCTCGGCACGCGGCCGCGGCCTGGCCACCTGGGCGCTGGGCGCGGTGCTCCACGAGGCGCGCGTCATGGGAATGGACCGGGTCCTGCTGACCTGCGACCCGGACAACACCGCCTCGGTACGCACGATCGAGCGCAACGGCGGCGTGCTCGAAGACGTCCGCGACACCCTCATCGGCCCCAAGCGCCGCTACTGGATCGACCTCTGAGGCCACGCGCCGACGGCACGCAAAAACCCCTCTGCCCTGCGTTTCCGCAGTTCAGAGGGGTTGTTTGTGGAGCCTAGGAGATTCGAACTCCTGACATCTGCCTTGCAAAGGCAGCGCTCTACCAACTGAGCTAAGGCCCCGTGGATCCGGGCACGCCTGTCCCCCTTGCGGGGAGCGGCCGTTCCGCAGAACAGAGTACCGGGTGTACCCCCTCATCTCGCAAAATGATAGGGACTCCCGCCCTGCGACCACTCTCCGTAAGATGCTCGCGAGGTTCGCACCAGCGAAGGGGAGAGGTAAGAGTGGACGCAGTACAACAAGAGGCCACGGCCAGAGCGAGAGAGCTTCAGCGCAGCTGGTACGGGGAGCCGCTGGGCGCGCTCTTCCGCCGGCTCATAGATGACCTCGGCTTGAACCAGGCCCGCCTCGCTGCCGTCCTCGGACTGTCGGCGCCCATGCTGTCCCAGCTGATGAGCGGCCAGCGCGCCAAGATCGGCAACCCGGCCGTGGTGCAGCGGGTCCAGGCCCTCCAGGACCTCGCCGGCCAGGTGGCCGACGGGAGCGTCAGCGCGGCCGAGGCCACCGACCGGATGGACGAGATCAAGAAGACCCAGGGGGGCTCCGTCCTCAGCAACAGCGGCCAGACCGCCACCGGCTCGGGCGCGCCCACCGTCAAGCGGGTCGTCCGTGAGATCCAGTCCCTGCTGCGCTCGGTCTCCGCGGCCGGCGACATCATCGACGCGGCGGACACCCTCGCCCCCAGCCATCCGGAACTGGCAGAGTTCCTCCGGGTCTACGGCGCGGGCCGCACCGCCGAAGCGGTCGCGCACTACGAGGCCCACCAGAACTGACAACGGGTACGGGTGACGGGGGACGGGCGCAGCGATGGGTGAGGTTTTCGCCGGTCGGTACGAGTTGATCGATCCGATCGGGCGCGGTGGCGCCGGCGCCGTATGGCGCGCCTGGGACCACCGGCGCCGCCGCTACGTGGCAGCGAAGGTCCTCCTGCAGAGCGACGCCCACACACTCCTGAGGTTCGTACGGGAGCAGGCGCTGCGGATCGATCACCCGCACGTACTGGCCCCCGCCAGCTGGGCGGCCGACGACGACAAGGTCCTGTTCACCATGGACCTGGTCGGCGGCGGCTCCCTCGGCCACGTGATCGGGGACTACGGTCCCCTCCCGCCCCGCTTCGTCTGCACGCTGCTCGACCAGCTCCTGTCGGGGCTGGCTGCGGTACACGCGGAAGGCGTCGTCCACCGCGACATCAAACCGGCCAACATCCTGATGGAGGCCACCGGAACCGGGCAGCCGCACCTGCGCCTGTCCGACTTCGGGATCTCCATGCGCAAGGGCGAGCCGCGACTGACCGAGACCAACTACGTGGTCGGAACGCCCGGTTACTTCGCCCCCGAACAACTGCTGGGCGCCGAGCCCGACTTCCCCGCCGACCTCTTCGCCGTCGGGCTGGTCGCCCTGTACCTCCTCCAGGGCCGCAAGCCCGACTCCCAGGGCCTCGTCGAGCACTTCCTCGCCCACGGCACCCCGGGCGCCCCCGAAGGCGTTCCCGCGCCCCTCTGGGGCGTCATCGCCGGTCTGCTGCAGCCGGATCCCCAGAGCCGGTTCAAGACGGCCACAGGGGCGCGCAAGGCCCTTGCCGAGGCCGTGGAGCTGCTGGCGCCACCCGCCCCGGACGAGGACCCGGTGGAGGTGTTCGACCAACTCGGCCCCCTCCCGCCCGGCTTCGGCCCCCAGGGCCCCCCGCAGTCCGCGACCCCGCCGAGCGGTTCCGCCTCCGCGGCGGTGCCGGCGGAACCCACCCGCACCGACCCCCGCGGCACAGCCGCCACCGTCCCGGCGACGGGGTCCGCGACCCCGGCTCCCCAGGCCTACGCGGGCCTGCCGGCCCCCGGCTACGGCGCCCCGGCGGCCGCGGCCGGCGCGACCGCCCCGTACCCGGCCGTCCCGGCCCAGGTGCCCTCGTACGGGCCCTCGGAGACCGGGAGTTTCCACCTGTCCCCGCCCGTCGCGGCTCCCCCGGCGACCCGGGGCACCGGTCTGACCCCGCCGACCCCGAAGGTCAAGGCCGGCATCCTCACCGCCGCCCTGCTCTGCTTCGCGGTGGGCATCTGGGCCCTCACCCAGCTGTAGGGCGCCCCCGCCGGGCCAGCAGGATCCACCCGCCCAGCACGAGCAGCAGCAGCGTCCCGGTGCCGAAGCCCGCGCCCGCCACCACCCGCATCGCGGAGTGCTTCCCGGCGGCCTCCGCGGCCTCCGGGGCGGTGAGCCCCTCCGCGGCGGCGGCCCGGTCCCCGTCCCCGACCCCGAAGCCCCCCGCGGCCAGACCCTCCGTGTACGCGGGCGCCTTGGCCGGGGTGCCGGTGACCTCCATGCGCAGGGTCAGCGGCACGGGGGTCGCGTCCTCGGTGAACTCGGCGACCTTCCCGCCCATGGTCACGGCGATGTAGTACCAGCCGGCGATCCCCACGGGCTGCACCTCGCGGTCGTTCGCGAAGCGGTTCTCGTAGGCCACCGGCGGGGTCTTCTCCAGCGTGACCCCGGCCTGCTGCCCGTCGTAGGAGGTGTCCTTGTCCGCGACCAGGGCCCGGTAGGGGCTGTAGAGCGAGACGACGAGCCCGCCCGAGGCGGAGCCGGACGGCTTGGTCATCCTGGCCTTGGCCAGCTCCGCGCTGAACCCCAGCTGCTGTCCCCAGTCCAGCGGCACCCGGTAGTACCGGGTCTGCCCGGCCCGCAGCTCGTCCCGCCACACCCCGGCGCGCAGCGCCCGCGCGTCGTTGAAGCCGGTCCCGCCGGCCCGTGGCACCGCCTCGGTGCCGGGCAGCGCCGCCGGGGTTCCCGAGGGCCATGCGCTGGGCGCGGCGGTCGGGCCGCCCGATCCCCGGCCGGGCTCGCGCTGGACGCGCAGTTCGAGCGGCCAGGGGCTCTGGTCGGAACCCTTGGCCGACGTCCGGGTCACCTTCGCGTAGTAGACGCCGGCCGCGGCGCATTCGTGGTCCTCGGTCCCCCACCGGACACCGGCGGCGCTGACGGGGGCCGGGTCGTAGTTGAGGTTCGCCCGGCCCTCGCTGCCCGGGCAGGACCGGCCGGCGGTGGTCATGATCTCGACCTCGATGCCGTCGCTGTACGAGACCTTGGCTCCGGGCCCGGGCCGGGCCACCGCGGAGACGTACACGTTGGAGCCGTCCTTCTGCAGGACGAGCCGGTACACGCGCTCGCCGGGGCCCAGCGCGTCCTCGTAGGCGTTCCCCGCCTCGATCAGCGGGGCGTCCGCCGTGGAGGGCTTGCCCTCGATCTTCTTCGCGCCCTCCGCCGGCCGGTACGCCGGCACCGCCTGCGGCGCCTTGTCCTCGGCGTGCGCCACCACGGGCAGCGCGGCCGCCGCCAGCCCGAGGGCCGCCCCCGCGAGCGCAGTTCTCCGTACCCGACCCATCACGCCCACCCCGAGTTTTGCTAGCGCAAGCCAAATCTTTGCATAATGCAATTTTTTGTCACAGAACAGCACAAAGCCCCGACCGCAGCGGCAGCCGGGGCTTCATGGGATCAGCCTTCGGGTCTCACACGCCGGAACCAGAGGGCACGGAGTCGGTTGCCTCCGTCCACAGGTCCTGCTCGGCGCGGTCCGCCTGGATCTGGCGGTACACGAGGAGCCCGCCGATGGCGGCCAGTGCGACCAGGAGCAGCTTCTTCACCGCGCGACCTCGTCTTTCGTTGACGTAGGGGACTTCTGGCGCCCAACAATACACACCGACCGATACCGATCGGTGACCTACCGGCCCACCAACTGGCCCAACGACAAAGACCCCCAGGCCTTGGGCCTGGGGGTCTTCGACACTGTGGGGCTAACAGGATTTGAACCTGTGGCCTCATCCTTATCAGGGATGCGCTCTAACCAACTGAGCTATAGCCCCATCCGCGCTGCGCGCTGACTCCTGAAGATTAGCGCACTCACCCGGTAGCTCCAAAATCGGTTCGTGAGGAGCGTCTGCGCAGGTCACTCGTCCTCGGCGAGCGTGAGCTCCACACCGCCCACGAAGCCCGCCGACAGGTTGTAGATGAACGCGCCGAGCGTGGCCAGAGCCGTGGCCAGCACCACGTCGATGACCGCGATGACCGACGTGAAGATCAGAACGCGCGGCAGCGACAGAAACGACTGGAGGTCGAAGCCGTTGCTCTCGTTCGAGCCGGTCGCCTCGCTGATCGTGCCGCCGACGGTCGAGAAGACGCCCATCGCGTCCATGACCATCCACAGCACCGCCGCCGCCACGATCGTGCAGATGCCCAGCGCGATCGACAGCAGGAAACTGACCTTCATCACCGACCACGGGTCGGCCTTGGCCACCCGCAGCCGCGCCTTGCGCGTCCTGGGCGCCATACGGGCCCCCGTACGCGGCTTGCGCTGCCCGGCGACCGGCCCGCCGCCCCGCGGCGCACCGGAGCCCGAGGGCGCCGCGTAGGCCTGCGGAGGGTGGTGCGGCTGAGCCTGCGGCGGCTGCGTTTCCCGGGCGTCCGTCACGATTCCCCCTTGGGAGTCCGCGGCGGGGCCACGGGCACCGTTGTCTCCAGTCATGGCCGGTCCGGCGCCCGTGGCTCCACTCACGACTTACTCCTCGTGCTCCCCAGCCGAAGGCTCCGTGCCCTCGGCGGCCTCGGCGGCCTGTCCTTCGGCTGCCTCGATCTCGTCGACCTCGTCAGCTTCCTGACCGGCCTCGGCGTTACGAGCGATGCCGACCACGGCATCGCGCTTGCCCAGGTTGATCAGCTGGACGCCCATGGTGTCACGGCCGGTCTCCCTGACTTCGTTGACGCGCGTACGAATCACACCACCGCTGAGCGTGATGGCGAGAATCTCGTCCGATTCGTCCACCACGAGGGCCCCGACGAGGGACCCGCGGTCCTCCACGATCTTGGCGGCCTTGATGCCCAGACCACCGCGACCCTGGACGCGGTACTCATCGACCGGCGTCCGCTTGGCGTAGCCGCCATCGGTCGCGGTGAAGACGAACGTACCCGGCCGGACAACGCTCATGGACAGCAGTTCGTCACCCTCGCGGAAACTCATGCCCTTCACACCGGAAGTGGCACGGCCCATCGGGCGCAGCGCGTCGTCGGTCGCCGTGAAGCGGATCGACTGCGCCTTCTTGCTGATCAGCAGCAGGTCGTCCTCGGCGGACACCAGCTCCGCGCCGATCAGCTCGTCATCACTGCCGTCCTCGGTCTCCCGGAGGTTGATCGCGATGACGCCACCCGAACGGGGCGAGTCGTAGTCCTTCAGCGCCGTCTTCTTCACCAGGCCGCCCTTGGTGGCCAGGATCAGGTAGGGCGCCGCCTCGTAGTCGCGGATCGCGAGGATCTGGGCGATCTTCTCGTCCGGCTGGAAGGCCAGCAGGTTCGCCACGTGCTGCCCGCGCGCGTCCCGGCCGGCGTCCGGGAGCTCGTACGCCTTGGACCGGTAGACCCGGCCCTTGTTCGTGAAGAACAGCAGCCAGTGGTGCGTGGTGGAGACGAAGAAGTGGTCGACCAGGTCGTCCTGCTTCAGCTTCGTGCCGCGCACGCCCTTGCCGCCGCGCTTCTGCGAGCGGTAGTCCTCGGTCTTGGTGCGCTTGACGTAGCCGCCGTGCGTGATCGTGACGACGATGTCCTCTTCGGCGATCAGGTCCTCCATGGACATGTCGCCGTCGAAGGGCACCAGCTTGGAGCGCCGGTCGTCGCCGTACTTCTCGACGAGCGCGGCCAGTTCCTCGCTGACGATGGACCGCTGGCGGTCCTCCGAGGCCAGGATCTGGTTGTACTCGTCGATCTTGGCCTGGAGCTCGTCGTGCTCGGCGACGATCTTCTGCCGCTCCAGGGCCGCCAGGCGCCGCAGCTGCATCTCGAGGATCGCGTTCGCCTGGATCTCGTCGATCTCCAGCAGGCCCATCAGGCCCTCGCGCGCGATCTCGACGGTGTTGCTGCGCCGGATGAGCGCGATGACCTCGTCGATCGCGTCCAGGGCCTTGAGCAGACCGCGCAGGATGTGGGCGCGCTCCTCCGCCTTGCGCAGGCGGAAGCGCGTGCGCCGGACGATGACCTCGATCTGGTGCTGCACCCAGTGGCGGATGAAGGCGTCGATCGACAGCGTGCGCGGCACGCCGTCCACCAGCGCCAGCATGTTCGCGCCGAAGTTGGTCTGCAGATCGGTGTGCTTGTACAGGTTGTTCAGCACGACCTTGGCGACCGCGTCGCGCTTGAGGACGATCACCAGGCGCTGACCGGTCCGCGAGGAGGTCTCGTCGCGGACGTCGGCGATGCCGCCGATCTTGCCGTCCTTCACCAGGTCGGCGATCTTCTGCGCGAGGTTGTCCGGGTTGGTCTGGTACGGGAGTTCCGTGACCACCAGGCACTGGCGGTTCTGGATCTCCTCGACCTCCACCACCGCGCGCATCGTGATGGAGCCGCGCCCGGTCCGGTACGCCTCCTCGATGCCCTTGCGGCCCACGACCAGCGCGCCGGTCGGGAAGTCCGGGCCCTTGATCCGCTCGATGAGCGCGTCGAGCAGCTCCTCGTGCGAGGCGTCCGGGTGCTCCAGCGCCCACTGGGCGCCGGCCGCGACCTCGCGCAGGTTGTGCGGCGGGATGTTGGTGGCCATGCCGACGGCGATGCCGGCGGAGCCGTTGATCAGCAGGTTCGGGAAGCGCGCCGGCAGGACCGTCGGCTCCTGGTTGCGGCCGTCGTAGTTGTCCTGGAAGTCGACGGTCTCCTCGTCGATGTCCCGGAGCATCTCCATGGCCAGCGGCATCAGCTTGCACTCGGTGTAGCGCATCGCGGCCGCCGGGTCGTTGCCCGGGGAGCCGAAGTTGCCGTTCGAGTCCACCAGCGGCATCCGCATCGACCACGGCTGGGCCAGGCGGACCAGCGCGTCGTAGATCGAGGTGTCACCGTGCGGGTGGTAGGTGCCCATGACGTCGCCGACGACGCGGGCGCACTTGTAGAAGCCCTTCTCGGGCCGGTAGCCGCCGTCGTACATCGCGTACAGCACGCGACGGTGGACGGGCTTGAGGCCGTCCCGTACGTCGGGCAGCGCGCGGGAGACGATGACGGACATCGCGTAGTCGAGGTAGGAGCGCTGCATCTCCGTCTCGAGCCCGACGGGCTCGATGCGCAGCACGGGCTGCTCCTCCGCGGCGTTCTCAGCGGTGGGGGTGGTTTCGTCGGCCATTGCTGGTCAGAAATCCTTTCAGGCGGTCAGCGTCGGGCCGACTCAGATGTCGAGGAACCGAACGTCCTTGGCGTTGCGCTGGATGAAGGAGCGCCGTGCCTCGACGTCCTCGCCCATCAGCACCGAGAACAGGTCGTCGGCCTGCGCCGCGTCGTCCAGCGTGACCTGGCCGAGGACCCGGTGGTCCACGTCCATGGTGGTGACGCGCAGCTCCTCGGCGTTCATCTCGCCCAGACCCTTGAAGCGCTGGATCGAGTCTTCCTTGATCCGCTTGCCGTTCTGCTTGCCGAGCTCGACCAGGGCGTCGCGCTCCCGGTCCGAGTACGCGTACTCGAAGTCGTCCCGGCCCCACTTGATCTTGTAGAGCGGCGGGCGCGAAAGGTACACGTGACCGGCCTCGACCAGCGGCCGCATGAAGCGGAAGAGGAAGGTCAGCAGCAGGGTGTTGATGTGCTGGCCGTCGACGTCGGCGTCCGCCATCAGGATGATCTTGTGATAGCGGAGCTTCTCGATGTCGAAGTCCTCGTGCACGCCGGTGCCGAAGGCGCTGATCAGCGCCTGGACCTCGGTGTTCTGGAGGATCTTGTCGATACGGGCCTTCTCGACGTTCAGGATCTTGCCGCGGATGGGCAGGATGGCCTGGTACATCGGGTTGCGGCCGGACTTCGCGGAACCGCCGGCGGAGTCACCCTCGACGATGAAGATCTCGCACTTGGTCGGGTCGTTCGACTGGCAGTCGGACAGCTTGCCCGGCAGCGACGCCGACTCCAGCAGCCCCTTGCGGCGGGTCAGGTCGCGCGCCTTGCGGGCCGCGACGCGGGCCGTGGCCGCCTGGATCGCCTTGCGGACGATGTCCGCGGCCTCGACCGGGTTGCGGTCGAACCAGTCGTTGAGGTGCTCGTGGACGACCTTCTGCACGAAGGTCTTCGCCTCCGTGTTGCCCAGCTTGGTCTTCGTCTGGCCCTCGAACTGCGGCTCGCCCAGCTTCACCGAGATGATCGCCGTCAGACCCTCGCGGATGTCCTCACCGGCGAGGTTGTCGTCCTTCTCGCGGAGCAGCTTCTTGTCGCGCGCGTAGCGGTTGACCAGACCGGTCAGCGCCGCGCGGAAGCCCTCCTCGTGGGTGCCGCCCTCGTGCGTGTGGATCGTGTTCGCGAAGGAGTAGACACCCTCGGAGTACTGCGAGTTCCACTGCATCGCGATCTCGACCGAGAGCATGCGCTCCTTGTCCTCGGCCTCGACGTCGATGACGGTCGGGTGGATCAGCTCGCCCTTGCGCGAGTTGAGGTACTTCACGAAGTCGACGATGCCGCCCTCGTAGTAGTACTTCACCGTGCGCGCCTGCGGCTCGACCGTGTCCGCGTCCGGATCGTCGGCGCCCGCCGTGGCCTTCGCCGACTCGCGCTCGTCGGTCAGCGTCAGGGTCAGGCCCTTGTTGAGGAAGGCCATCTCCTGGAAGCGCCGCGACAGCGTCTCGAAGGAGTACTCGGTCGTCTCGAAGATGTCGCCGTCGGCCCAGAACGTCACCGACGTGCCGTGCTCGTCGGTCTCCTCGTTCTTCGCCAGCGCCGCCGTCGGGACACCCAGCTTGTAGTCCTGGGTCCAGCGGTAGCCGTCGGTCTTGACCTCGACCGCGACCTTCGTCGACAGGGCGTTCACGACGGACACACCCACGCCGTGGAGACCGCCGGAGACGGCGTAGCCGCCGCCGCCGAACTTGCCGCCCGCGTGCAGGACGGTCAGGACGACCTCGACGGCCGGCTTGCCCTCGGAGGGCACGATGCCGACCGGGATGCCGCGGCCGTTGTCGACCACCCTGACGCCGCCGTCGGCGAGGATCGTGACGTCGATCGTGTCCGCGTGCCCGGCCATGGCCTCGTCGACGGAGTTGTCGACGACCTCCTGCACGAGGTGGTGCAGACCTCGCTCACCGGTCGAGCCGATGTACATGCCGGGCCGCTTGCGGACCGCGTCCAGGCCCTCGAGGACCTGGATCGCACTGGCGTCGTAATTCTTCTCGTTGGAGTCGCCGGAATCGGCCACGAAGCGCCCTTTCTGGCACAGCGCAGCCCGTACTCCGGACCAGCGTGTGCGCCGGAGGAGCGGCCGCGTCGATCTGCGTTGTCTGCGTGATCCCGCGAACGGGCGGGATTTCCTCCAGTCTACCGGTACCACGGACATGAATGGGGGTTTGCCGGTACCTGAGTCCGCATGTGCCGCCCTGAACCGCCACTCTCCGACTCCCCATATCCGGGAAGGGGCTCAAAGAGGCTCACACGGGCACCCAGCCCTTCGACCTGTCAACCTCCGACTACCGTGAGGGACACCACCCGCAACACCCCGCCGAAGCACGTCCGGCCGACCGATCACATCCGGCCCCGGGTCCCTGCGCAGCAGGGATCGCCCGGTCGCGCGGCGCGCTAGCCGTACGTGTCGCCGGGACCGGAACTCCCCGGCGCCCGCCACGGCCCGTACGGCTTCGGCCGCCCCCCGGGTCCCCGCACCAGGAGCACCCGCACCGTCCCCTGCCCCAGGTCCGCGTTCAGCCGCGCCACCAGCTGCGGAGCCAACAGCTTCAGCTGCGCCGCCCACGCCGAGGAATCACACCGCACGACGAGTTCACGGTCCTCGTAGCGCTCCGGTTCACAGTGCGCCGCGATCTCCGGCCCGACGATCTCCGGCCAGCGCTCCATCACGCCGGCCACCGCCATCGGCATCTCCCAGCCGCGCTCCGTCCGCAGCCGGTCCAGCGCCGCCATCAACGGCATCGGGTCCCGGCCGTCCGCCCGCGCCCCCGACCGCAGCCCCGGCTGCTGCTGCCGCTTCCGGCCGCCCGCCGCGTTCCCCCGGGCCCGCGCCTGCTCCCGCGCGGCCGCCAGCGCCTGGCGGGCCAGGTCCACGCCTGGGGGCACCTCCCGGCCGGAGGCTGGGGGAGCCTCGGGGGTCTTCCGGGGCGGCTGCTTCTCCTGATCGCTCACAGCCGGGTCACCTCACCGCCGGACACCCCGAACCGAGCTCCCACCAGCACACCCGGAACGTCATCGTCCACCGCCGCCGTCACCAGCACCTGCTCCCCCGGAGCCACCAGCTCGGCCAGCCGCTCCCGGCGCCGCGCGTCCAGCTCCGCGAACACGTCGTCCAGGATCAGCACCGGCTCGCTCCCCTCCGAGCGCAGCAGCTCGTACGAGGCCAGCCGCAGGGCCAGCGCGTACGACCACGACTCCCCGTGGCTCGCGTACCCCTTCGCCGGCAGCTCCCCCAGCCGCAGCAGCAGGTCGTCCCGGTGCGGACCGACCAGGGTCACGCCCCGCTCGATCTCCTGCTTGCGCACCTCCGACAGGGCCGCCAGCAGCACCTCGTAGATCGCCTCGCGGCTGCGCGCCGCCCCGCTGTCCACCGGCTCGCCCGCCGAGGACCTGTACGAGAGCCCCAGGGGGCCGCCCCCGGGCGCGAGCTGCTCGTACGCCTTGTCCGCCAGCGGCAGCAGCGTCGCGATCAGGTCCAGACGCTGCGCCAGCAGCTCCGCGCCCGCGCGCGCGAGGTGCTGGTCCCATACGTCGAGCGTGGACAGGTCCATCGACCGCCCGCCGTGCCGGCGCGCCATCGCCGCCGACTTCAGCAGCGTGTTCCGCTGCTTCAGCACCCGCTCGTAGTCGGAGCGGACCGCCGCCATCCGCGGGGAGCGCGCGGTGACGAGCTCGTCCAGGAACCGGCGCCGCTCCCCCGGGTCGCCCTTCACCAGGGCCAGGTCCTCCGGCGCGAACAGCACCGTCCGTACGATCCCCAGCACGTCCCGAGGTCTGACCTGCGAGGACCGGTTTATCCGGGCCCGGTTCGCCCGCCCCGGGTTCAGCTCCAGCTCGACCAGCTGCTGCCGCTCGCCCTGGGTGACGGCGGCGCGGATGATCGCCCGGTCCGCGCCCATCCGTACGAGGGGCGCGTCCGAGGAGACCCGGTGGCTGCCCAGCGTCGCCAGGTAGCCGATCGCCTCGACGAGGTTGGTCTTGCCCTGGCCGTTGGGTCCCACGAAAGCCGTGACGCCCGGGTCGAGGGGAACCTCGGCCCGGGCGTACGAGCGGAAGTCGGCCAATGAGAGATGCGAAACATGCATACGGCGCCGACCTCCCCCGGCTTCCTGCTGCTCTGCTCTGTGCTGCTGTCCTGCTGTGGAGCGGTTGTGGATTACTTCTTCTCGACCGCGTGGCCGCCGAACTGGTTGCGCAGCGCGGCGATCATCTTCATCTGCGGCGAGTCGTCCTGACGGGACGCGAACCGCGCGAAGAGCGAGGCCGTGATCGCGGGCAGCGGCACGGCGTTGTCGATCGCCGCCTCCACCGTCCAGCGGCCCTCGCCCGAGTCCTGGGCGAAGCCGCGCAGCTGCTCCAGGTGCTCGTCCTCGTCCAGCGCGTTCACGGCCAGGTCCAGCAGCCAGGAGCGGATGACCGTGCCCTCCTGCCAGGAGCGGAAGACCTCGCGGACGTCGGTGACCGAGTCCACCTTCTCCAGGAGCTCCCAGCCCTCGGCGTAGGCCTGCATCATGGCGTACTCGATGCCGTTGTGGACCATCTTCGCGAAGTGGCCCGCGCCGACCTTGCCGGCGTGTACGGCGCCGAAGTCACCCTCGGGCTTGAGGGCGTCGAAGACCGGCTGGACCGCGGCGACGTGTTCCTTGTCGCCGCCGTACATGAGCGCGTAGCCGTTCTCCAGGCCCCACACGCCGCCGGAGACACCGCAGTCGACGAAGCCGATGCCCTTGGCCTTCAGCTCCTCGGCGTGCTTCTCGTCGTCGGTCCAGCGCGAGTTGCCGCCGTCGACGACGATGTCGCCGGGCGAGAGCAGCTCCGCCAGCTCGTCGACGGTGGACTGCGTCGCCGCTCCCGCCGGGACCATCACCCACACCACGCGGGGGGCCTGCAAGCTGTCCACAAGTTCCCGGAGGCTGTGGACATCGGCGAGGTCCGGGTTGCGGTCGTATCCGATGACGGTGTGGCCTGCGCGGCGGATGCGCTCGCGCATGTTGCCGCCCATCTTGCCGAGACCGACGAGACCAAGCTCCATCAGGTGGTTCCTTAAGCGTTGTGACCGTCTGTGCCGGATTCCCCGGTTCCGGGGTATCCAGGCTCCGAGCCTACGCCGGGCGGCACCGGCCGGCCCCATGGGCGCTCCCGGGACGGGCGTACGGAATTGCGCTCCGCGGGCCCGGGGAAAAGCCGTCGGGCCCGGTCCGCAGCCTGCGAGACCGGGCCCGACGTACGAGGGCGTCAGCCGGACAGACGCACCGGCATGATCAGGTACTTGTACGCCTCGTCGGCCTCGGCGTCGACCGCCGGACGGCCGCTGAGCAGCGCCGGCTTGGTGGACGTGGTGAAGCTGAGCTGTGCGGCGGGCGAGTCGATCGCGCTCAGGCCGTCGAGCAGGAAGGTCGGGTTGAAGGCGATCGAGATGTCGTCGCCCTCCAGCGTGGCGTCGACACGCTCCACAGCCTGTGCATCGTCGCTGGAACCGGCTTCCAGGATCAGTACGCCCTGCTCGAAGCTCAGGCGGACCGGGGTGTTGCGCTCCGCGACGAGGGCCACGCGCTTGACGGCCTCGACGAACGGGGCGGTCTCGATCACGGCGATGGAGTTGAACTCCGTCGGGAAGAGGGTGCGGTACTTCGGCAGGTCGCCCTCGAGGAGGCGGGTGGTGGTGCGGCGGCCGGCGCCCTCGAAGCCGATGAGGCCCTCGCCCGCGCCGGAGCCCGACAGCGCCAGGGTGACGGTGTCACCGCTGGTCAGGGACTTGGCGGTGTCCAGGAGCGTCTTCGCGGGCACCAGGGCCACGGCGGAGGCCTCCGGGTTCTCCGGCTTCCACAGGAACTCGCGGACCGCGAAGCGGTAGCGGTCGGTGGAGGCCAGGGTGACCCGGTCGCCCTCGATCTCGATGCGGACGCCGGTCAGCACGGGCAGCGTGTCGTCGCGGCCGGCGGCGATGGCGACCTGGGCGGCGGCGGAGGCGAAGACCTCACCGGGCACGGTGCCGGTCGCGGTCGGCATCTGCGGCAGCGCGGGGTACTCCTCCACAGGCAGGGTGTGGAGTGTGAATCGCGAGGAGCCGCAGACCACGGTCGCCCGTACACCGTCTGTGGAAATCTCCACCGGGCGGTTGGGGAGGGCGCGGCAGATGTCGGCGAGCAGCCGGCCGGAGACGAGGACGGTGCCGTCCTCCTCGACGTCCGCCTCGACGGAGACGCGGGCCGAGACCTCGTAGTCGAAGCCGGAGAGGGAGAGGGTCCCTTCCTCGGCCTTCAGCAGCAGGCCCGCGAGAACGGGCACCGGCGGCCGGGCCGGGAGGCTGCGGGCAGCCCAGGCCACCGCCTCCGCGAGTACGTCGCGCTCCACCCGGATCTTCACCGGAACCGCCTCCTGCTGTTGCTCGCTCGTCTGCCGGCCTTCGTCGTCGGTCGTCGATGCCTCGACCGATGCCGGGGACCAGTCTGACGCACGGCACCGACAGTCGGTGCTGCCGGCGGTCAAGTCGGGAGCGAGGTGTCGGGGAGGCCTGCCCACCGAGTTGTGCACAGGACCTGCTTGAAAACCGAAACCGGCCTAACTCTCCATGGGGGTAGTAGTAGGGCCTGTGGAAACGGTGGATAACGCTGTTCTCGCAGGTCAGCAAGCGTTTTTTATCCCCACACCCTGTGGGTGGCACCGGTGGACAACACGGTGTCTCTGTGGAGAACGAAAACTTCTGCACAGGCCGTCCCCAGGGGACCCCGACTACTCCACAGGTGTGTCCCCAGCTTTCCCCCGGTACTCCACAGCCCAAACGTCCACCTCGGTGTGACGGCTTTCACTCCGGGCGGTGAGGAGGGCCGCCGCGTTGCCGAACAGTGGACAACGGTGTGGAGAAGAGATCAGATCCTGTGCACAGGATCGGGGAACCTGTGGGTGGCCCGTGGACAACGTGGTGGACAGGGCTGTGGACGAATTCTCTGTCCACAGGCTGTGGATGACGCTTGCGCACAAATCCCCAGGGGTGTGACCTGCTCTGATGGTCCCTCACCATGCACCCCTGTGGACAGATTGTGGGTGACGGAACCCGTCCCCAGGGTGTGGACGGAAGAAAGTCCGGGAATCTGTGGATGACTTGCTCCGTAGGGGGCGTATTCGAACAGGTCAGGGGCGCGCGGACGAAGAAGGGCGCCCCCGTGGTGACCCGGGAGCGCCCTCTGAACGCGTTTATATGGGCTCTGCCGCAGCTGCCGAGCCTTCGGCTCAGCCGTTCTTGATGCGGTTGGTGAGCTCCGTGACCTGGTTGTAGATGGAGCGGCGCTCGGCCATCAGCGCGCGGATCTTGCGGTCCGCGTGCATGACGGTGGTGTGGTCGCGGCCGCCGAACTGCGCCCCGATCTTGGGCAGCGAGAGGTCGGTGAGCTCCCGGCACAGGTACATGGCGATCTGCCGTGCGGTCACCAGCACGCGGCTGCGCGAGGAGCCGCACAGGTCGTCCACCGTGAGGCCGAAGTAGTCGGCGGTGGCGGCCATGATGTCGCTGGCGGTGATCTCGGGCGCGCTGTCCTCGCCGCCCGGGATCAGGTTCTTGAGGACGTCCTCGGTGAGGCCCAGGTCGACCGGCTGCCGGTTCAGGCTCGCGAAGGCCGTGACCCGGATCAGCGCCCCCTCCAGCTCGCGGATGTTGCGCGAGATGCGGGAGGCGATGAACTCCAGTACCTCCGGCGGGGCGTTGAGCTGCTCCTGGACGGCCTTCTTGCGCAGGATCGCGATACGGGTCTCCAGCTCGGGCGGCTGGACGTCGGTGATCAGGCCCCACTCGAAGCGGTTGCGGAGCCGGTCCTCCAGGGTGACGAGCTGCTTGGGCGGCCGGTCGGAGGAGAGGACGATCTGCTTGTTGGCGTTGTGGAGCGTGTTGAAGGTGTGGAAGAACTCCTCCTGCGTCGACTCCTTGCTCGCGAGGAACTGGATGTCGTCGACGAGCAGGATGTCCATCTCGCGGTAGCGCTTGCGGAAGGCGTCGCCCTTGCCGTCGCGGATGGAGTTGATGAACTCGTTGGTGAACTCCTCGGAGCTCACGTACCGCACGCGCGTACCGGGGTAGAGGCTCCGCGCGTAGTGCCCGATGGCGTGCAGCAGGTGGGTCTTGCCGAGGCCCGACTCCCCGTAGATGAACAGGGGGTTGTACGCCTTCGCCGGCGCCTCGGCCACGGCCACCGCGGCGGCGTGCGCGAAGCGGTTGGAGGCGCCGATGACGAAGGTGTCGAAGAGGTACTTGGGGTTCAGCCGGGCGGTCGGCTCGAGCGGGCCCGAGGTGGAGCCGCCGGACGGGGCCGGGGGCGCCGCCGCCGGCCGGCCGGGGGCCGGGCGCGGGGCGGGCTGCTCGTACGGCTGCTCGTACTTCTGCTGCTCGTACTGATGCTGCTGGTGCGACTGCTGGGGCTCGTACGGCGACGGCTCGTACGGCGGCTGCTCGTACTGCTGCTGCTCGAAGGAGCCCTGCTCGTAGCCGCCCGGCTCGGACTGCTGGAGGTAGCCCGGCTGCGGGGTGGCGTACGGGTCGCGCTCGGGGAAGCCGCCAAGGCGGGGCTGCTGCCAGCCGTAGTCGTCCTGCTGGCCGCCGCGGGGCCAGGCGCCGGGCTCGGGGCGCTGCTGCTGGTAGTCCGGGTAGGCGGGGCGGGCCGTGGGGAGCTGGTCGTCGGCCGGTCCGCCGGGGCCGCCCGGGCGCTGGCCGGGGTAGGGCTCGTAGGCGTCGCGCTGCTGGACGGGCGGGGCGGGAGGCGCGGGCTCGCCGGCGGAGTCGTCCACGGTGATGGCGATCCGGATGGGGCGGCCGCACTCCCGGCTCAGGGCGTCGCTGATGAGGGGGGCGAGACGGCCCTCGAGGACACGCTTGCCCCATTCGTTGGGGACGGCCAGCAGCGCGGTGTCGGCGACGAGCGCCAGGGGCTGGCACCGCTCGACCCACTGCTTGTCCTTGGGCTCGATCCCCGGCTGTCCCTCCCCGAGGAGCTTTTCGAGCACCCTTGGCCACACTGCGGCAAGATCGGCAGGTACGTCAGCCACAGAGCACGCTCTCTCACAGGGGTCCCACGAATGTGTGGTTCTTTGGGACGGTCGGGACAAAAAAATCCGGGATCAGGCAACGGTAGTCAGGCCAGTGGGTACGGTTCAAGTCGTTGTCCACAGGCTGTGCACAGTGGGGGGCGGCATAGGCTCGGTTTGACCGGATGGCGTAGCCGCGCGTACCGTAACGAGGTCGAGTTGTCGATGGCTGCTGCCGCCTGCCTACCGATGGGCGAAGATCACTGGTTGTGATCGTTTAGCGGTGCCACTCGGGCGAACACGCGAGTTTCCTCGTGGGCGCACGGTGACAGCCAGGCGATGTCCCGCCACAACGATTTATTCTCTGGAGCCCCCGAGTGAGCAAGCGCACCTTCCAGCCGAACAACCGCCGTCGTGCCAAGACCCACGGCTTCCGCCTGCGGATGCGTACCCGTGCCGGTCGCGCGATCCTCGCGAACCGCCGCAGCAAGGGCCGCGCCGCCCTTTCCGCGTAACAACACGCAGGTCGTGACGTCGTGCTGTCTCCCGAAAATCGGCTGAGGCGGCGCGAGGACTTCGCGAGCGCGGTGCGCCGAGGGCGTCGGGCTGGTCGCCCGCTCCTCGTCGTCCACCTACGTACAAGCGGTGCAACGGACCCGCACGAGCCGGGGGAGATCGATCCCTCGACGCGTGCGGGTTTCGTCGTCAGCAAGGCTGTCGGCGGCGCCGTCGTCCGTAACCGGGTGAAGCGCCGTCTGCGCCATCTCGTCCGGGAGCGGCTGTCCCAGCTGCCCGCCGGTAGCCTGGTGGTGGTACGTGCGTTGCCCGGCGCGGGTGACGCCGGCCACGACGAACTGGCCCGGGACCTGGATGCCGCTCTGGTGCGGCTCCTGGGAGGCGTGGCTCGATGAAGTACCCGCTGCTCGCTTTGATCAAGCTGTACCAGTGGACGATCAGTCCGCTGCTCGGGCCGGTGTGCCGTTACTACCCGTCGTGTTCGCGCTACGGGTACACGGCCATCGACCGGCATGGTGCGGTGAAGGGGACGGTTCTGACCGCCTGGCGGATCCTGCGGTGCAACCCGTGGTCCCCGGGTGGTGTGGACCATGTCCCACCTCGTAAACGCCCGCGTTGGCACGAGCAGCTGCGCAGTGCGTTGCGTAGATCTCGCAATGCTCAAGGAGCCTGATTAGTGGACACGATTGCCAGTCTGTTCAGCTTTATCACCACACCCGTCTCGTGGATCATCGTCCAGTTCCACAAGCTGTACGGAGCGATCTTCGGTGCGGACAGTGGGTGGGCCTGGGGCCTGTCCATCGTGTCCCTGGTGATCTTGATCCGTATCTGCCTGATCCCGCTCTTCGTGAAGCAGATCAAGGCGACGCGTGGCATGCAGGCGCTCCAGCCGAAGATGAAGGCGATCCAGGAGCGCTACAAGAACGACAAGCAGCGTCAGTCCGAAGAGATGATGAAGCTGTACAAGGAGACGGGTACCAACCCGCTCTCCTCGTGCCTTCCCATCCTGGCGCAGTCCCCGTTCTTCTTCGCGCTGTACCACGTGCTCGCGAGCATCGCCAACGGCAAGACCATCGGCGTCATCAACCAGTCGCTGCTGGAGAGCGCGCGCCAGGCGCACATCTTCGGCGCCCCGCTGGCCGCCAAGTTCATGGACAGCAGCGAGAAGGTCGCGAGCCTCAACGCCTCGATCACCGATGTGCGCATCGTGACCGCGGTCATGATCGTCCTGATGTCGCTGTCGCAGTTCTACACCCAGCGTCAGCTGATGCAGAAGAACGTCGACCTCTCGGTCAAGACGCCGTTCATGCAGCAGCAGAAGATGCTGATGTACATCTTCCCGCTGATCTTCGCTTTCATGGGCATCAACTTCCCCGTCGGTGTCCTCGTCTACTGGCTGACCACGAACGTCTGGACCATGGGTCAGCAGATGTACGTGATCAACCAGAACCCGACGCCGGGCAGCAAGGCGCAGGACCAGTACCTGACCCGCCTGCTGAAGCACATCAGCTCGCACGGCGACGTCAAGGGCCGGGGCAAGAAGAAGATCGTCGCGGCGATCGTGGCCAAGGGCCCGGACCGCAACGACAACGAGCGCAAGTTCATCACCGCCCTGACCAAGCAGGGCATGGCCGCCCAGGCAGACGGCTCTGTGATCAAGAGTTCCGAGGCCACGGCCGACGCGGACGCGGCGAGCGGCGGTGCCGCCAAGCGGCAGCAGCCGAAGCGGCAGACGAAGTCGAAGCGCCAGACGCCCAGCAAGCCCTCTCCCAAGAAGTAAGAAGGAGTCCCTCCCGTGACGGAAGGCACCACCACCGCCGCCGCTGAGGGCGGCGACACCCTGACCCGCCTCGAGCAGGAGGGTGAGATCGCGGCCGACTACCTCGAGGGTCTGCTGGACATCGCCGACCTGGACGGCGACATCGACATGGACGTCGAGGCCGACCGGGCCGCGGTGTCGATCGTCAGTGACTCCGCCAGCCGTGACCTGCAGAAGCTCGTGGGCCGCGACGGCGAGGTTCTGGAGGCTCTTCAGGAGCTGACCCGCCTCGCCGTGCACCGGGAGACCGGGGACCGCAGCCGGCTGATGCTGGACATCGCCGGGTTCCGTGCGAAGAAGCGCGAGGAGCTGGCGGCGCTGGGCGCCAAGGCTGCGGCGGACGTGAAGGCGTCCGGCGAGCCGCTGAAGCTGGCCCCGATGACCCCGTTCGAGCGGAAGGTCGTCCACGACGCCGTAGCCGCCGCCGGCCTGCGGAGCGAGTCCGAGGGCGAGGAGCCGCAGCGCTTCGTCGTTGTGCTTCCGGCCTGACCGGTTAGCGCGAGTGTTCGGCCCCGTCTGTCTCGCAGGCGGGGCCGATGTTTGTCAGCCTTGCATGTGAACAACCATGCGGTACGGAAGGACGGTCCCCGTGACGGAAGCAGCTGAGCTTCCCCCGGCGCCTGAAGAGGCGCGCGCGGTGTTCGGTGAGTTTTTCCCGGAAGCTGTGCGGTACGCGGAGCTGCTGGCGGACGCGGGAGTCAAGCGTGGCCTGATCGGGCCGCGTGAGGTGCCGCGCCTGTGGGAGCGGCACCTGCTGAACTGCGCCGTGCTCTCGGAGGTGGTGCCCCAGGGCGTCACCGTGTGCGACGTGGGCTCGGGCGCGGGTCTGCCAGGCATCCCGCTGGCGCTCGTGCGTCGCGATCTCAAGATCACCCTGCTGGAGCCGCTGCTGCGGAGGACGAACTTCCTCCAGGAGGCGGTGGAGCTGCTGGGCCTGGACCACGTCACCGTGGTGCGCGGCCGGGCCGAGGAGGTTCTCGGCAAGTTCCAGCCGGTACATGTGGTGACGGCGCGTGCCGTGGCTCCGCTGGACCGGTTGGCCGGCTGGGGTGTGCCACTACTGCGTCCCTACGGGGAGATGCTGGCGCTGAAGGGTGACACCGCGGAGGAAGAGCTGGTGGCGGCCAAGACGGCGCTGACCAAGCTCGGTGTGGTGAAGACCTCCGTGCTCCAGGTGGGCGAGGGCGTGGTGGATCCGTTGTCGACGGTGGTGCGGGTCGAGGTCGGAGAGAGCCCCGGTGGGGTGAGGTTCGCGGCCAAGCGGGCTAAGGCAGCCCGGGTGGGACGTACGCGCCGACGCCGCTGAGGCTCCGGGTCTTGGGGGCTCTCGTGGTTCCCGAGGGGATTTGGCCTGTGTTGGGCTCTATAGGTATGGATTTCGGAGTGTCGTAGCGGCCGGAAGTCTCCCTCCGGGCATCGTGTTTCACGTGAAACGTCGCTCTCTGCTGCACGGAATCATCAGCCGCGGTCGTGCGGCTGCGTCCCCCCGCCACCGCAAGGATGAGAGGGGGACGGAGTTGTCCACATCGGTGGATTCATCCACAGGAGTACGGGCCCCGCTGGTTCGCGACCCCGGAGACATGGCAGGCTCTGTTCATCGCGAGCCTGATGTCGAGGAGAGTGACACCGTGCGGTCCGACGCCAACCTCGCGGGGCCGATGGCCGACCCGGTCCCCGGTCCCCGCTCTGAATCGGCGGGCGACGATGTTTCACGTGAAACATCGCCCCCGCCCCTTGTAGACAACGACACCCCCATCGGCCGAGCCGCGCAGCTGGCGGTCGAGGCGCTGGGGCGCGCCGGTGAGGGGCTGCCCCGACCTGAGCAGACCCGGGTCATCGTGGTCGCCAACCAGAAGGGCGGCGTGGGCAAGACCACGACGACTGTGAATCTGGCGGCTTCGCTGGCACTGCACGGGGCGCGGGTCCTGGTGGTCGACCTCGACCCGCAGGGCAATGCCTCGACCGCTCTGGGTATCGACCACCACGCGGATGTGCCCTCGATCTACGACGTGCTCGTGGACAGCCGGCCGCTGCTGGAGGTGGTCCAGCCGGTGGTGGACGTGGAAGGGCTCTTCTGCGCGCCGGCCACGATCGACCTCGCCGGCGCGGAGATCGAGCTGGTGTCCCTGGTGGCCCGTGAAAGCCGGCTCCAGCGGGCGATCCAGGCGTACGAGCAGCCGCTCGACTACATCCTGATCGACTGCCCGCCGTCGCTGGGACTGCTGACGGTCAACGCGCTGGTGGCCGGCGCGGAGGTGCTGATCCCGATCCAGTGCGAGTACTACGCACTGGAGGGCCTGGGTCAGCTGCTGCGCAACGTCGATCTGGTCCGGGCCCATCTGAACCCGGCCCTCCACGTGTCGACGATCCTGCTGACGATGTACGACGGCAGGACCCGCCTGGCTTCGCAGGTGGCGGAGGAGGTGCGCAGCCACTTCGGCAAGGAGGTGCTGCGGACGAGCATCCCGCGGTCGGTGCGCATCTCGGAGGCGCCGAGCTACGGGCAGACGGTGCTCACCTACGACCCGGGTTCCAGTGGTTCCCTCTCCTACCTGGAGGCTGCGCGGGAGATCGCGTATCGCGGGGTCGGAATGCAGTACGACGCCCAGCACGCCCATCTGGGCGCGGGTATGAACAGCACGCAGAATGCGGTGGAGGGGATCCAGTGAGCGAGCGACGTAGAGGTCTGGGGCGGGGGCTCGGTGCGCTGATTCCCGCGGCTCCGCAGGAGAAGACACCGCCGGTGATCGGTGCCGGGTCGACGTCCCCGTCGGCGGTGCCGGTGTTGACCGCGGAGCGCGGGAGTGCGGCGGCGAAGCTCGCTTCGCTGGCGCAGGCCGATGTTTCACGTGAAACATCGTTCGTCGCGCCGGTCGAAGAGTCGCTGTCGGCGGCGCCGGAGGCCAATGTGGTGGCGGGAGCGACGTTTGCGGAGCTTCCGATGGACGCCATCACGCCGAACCCGCGGCAGCCGCGTGAGGTGTTCGACGAGGACGCCTTGGCCGAGCTGGTGACCTCCATCCAGGAGGTGGGTCTGCTCCAGCCGGTGGTGGTGCGACAGTCGAGCCCCGGCCGCTACGAGCTCATCATGGGCGAGCGGCGCTGGCGGGCCTGCCGGGAGGCCGGTCTGGAGAGCATTCCGGCGATCATCCGGGCCACGGATGACGAGAAGCTCCTGCTGGACGCGCTGCTGGAGAACCTGCACCGGGCTCAGCTGAACCCGCTGGAAGAAGCAGCGGCTTATGACCAGCTGCTCCAGGACTTCAACTGCACGCACGACCAGCTGGCCGACCGCATCGGTCGGTCGCGTCCCCAGGTGTCGAACACGCTGCGGCTGCTGAAGCTGTCGCCTTCGGTCCAGCGCCGGGTGGCCGCGGGGGTGCTGTCGGCCGGGCATGCGCGGGCGCTGCTGGCGGTCGAGGACTCCGAGGAACAGGACCGGCTGGCGCACCGGATCGTGGCCGAGGGGCTGTCGGTGCGTGCGGTCGAGGAGATCGTGACGCTGATGGCGTCGGAGCCCACGAGCACGGTGAAGCCGAAGGGTCCGCGTGCGGGTGCCCGGGTGGCTCCGGCGCTCAGTGAGCTGGCGACCCGCCTGTCGGACCGGTTCGAGACGCGGGTGAAGGTGGATCTGGGTCAGAAGAAGGGCAAGATCACCGTCGAGTTCGCGTCGATGGAGGATCTGGAGCGGATTCTGGGCACGCTGGCGCCGGGCGAAGGCCGGGTGCTGGAGCAGGGTCTTTCCGGGGAGTGATCCTCGGCCGCCGAAGGGCGGACCGTGCCGGTGCGAACCGGTACGGTCCGCCCTTTTGCTGTCGAAAGAGCGAGGGACAGTGGATACGATGCGTTCATGGGTCGTCGGCTGGTACCGCTCACGCTGGACAACCTCCAGGACCTGCCACGTCGTTGCCGGTCCTGTGTGTTCTGGGAACTGGACCCGGTCAGCGGTGAGGCCGCGGTGAAGGCGGGTACGCCCGCGCTGGAGAAGGAAGCCTGGATCTCCGCCGTCCTCTTGGAGTGGGGATCGTGCGGCCGCGTGGTCTATGTGGACGAGGTCCCGGTGGGGTTCGTTCTGTACGCACCACCGGCGTACGTGCCGCGGGCCACCGCGTTTCCGACCAGCCCTGTCTCACCGGACGCCGTACAGCTGATCACCGCGTGGATCATGCCGGGGTACCAAGGGCAGGGTCTGGGGCGGGTGATGGTCCAGACGGTGGCGAAGGATCTGTTGCGGCGCGGGTTCCGTGCCATCGAGGCGTTCGGGGACGCGCGGTGGGAGGGACCGGCATGTCTGCTGCCGGCGGACCATCTGCTGGCGGTGGGCTTCAAGACGGTGCGCCCCCACCCGGTGCACCCGCGGCTGAGGCTGGAGCTGCGCTCGACGCTGTCGTGGAAGGAAGACGTGGAGCTGGCGCTGGACCGGCTGCTGGGCGCGGCACGCAAGGAGCCCGCACTGCGGCCCCTGTGAGTCGGATCCGTTCAGAAACGTGAAACGGGCCGCCCCCCTGCGAGGGGGGCGGCCCGTTTCACGTGAAACATCGAACCCGTCAGGCGGTCTTGACCTCGACGAAGTCCGCGAGGTCACGCAGGATGGCGGCCTTCGGCTTGGCGCCCACGATGGTCTTGGCGACCTCGCCGCCCTTGTAGACGTTCAGGGTCGGGATGGACATGACGCCGTACTTGGCGGCCGTGGCCGGGTTCTCGTCGATGTTCAGCTTGACGATCTCGATCTGGTCGCCGTACTCGGCGGCGATGGCCTCGAGGGACGGCGCGATCTGGCGGCACGGTCCGCACCAGGCGGCCCAGAAGTCCACCAGTACGGGCTTGTCGCTGTTGAGGACCTCGGCGTCGAAGTCAGCGTCGGTCACGTTCTTGAGGGTGCCGGCCACAGCGGCCTCCTTCTTCTTCTACCTGCGGGGTGTGGGGTGGGGTGGTTCGGGGGTCAGGCCGGTCAGACCGCGGCGGCGGCGGCCTTCTCGGTGTCCGCGAGGGCGGCGAGGAAGCGCTCCGCGTCGAGGGCGGCGGAGCAGCCGGTGCCCGCGGCGGTGATGGCCTGACGGTAGGTGTGGTCCACGACGTCGCCGGCGCCGAACACGCCGGTCACGTTGGTCCGGGTGGAGGGAGCGTCGACCTTGAGGTAGCCCTCGGCGTCGAGCTCCAGCTGGTCCTTGAACAGCTCGGTGCGCGGGTCGTGGCCGACGGCGATGAAGAGGCCGGTCACGGGCAGCTCGGAGGTCTCACCGGTCTTGGTGTTGCGCAGGGTGAGGCCGGAGAGCTTCTGCTCGCCGTGGATCTCGGCGACCTCGCTGTCCCAGGCGAACTTGATCTTCGGGTCGGCGAAGGCGCGGTCCTGCATGGCCTTCGAGGCGCGCAGGCTGTCACGGCGGTGGACGATCGTGACGGACTTGGCGAACCGGGAGAGGAAGGTGGCCTCCTCGATCGCGGTGTCGCCGCCGCCGACGACGGCGATGTCGTGGTCCTTGAAGAAGAACCCGTCGCACGTGGCGCACCAGGAGACACCGCGGCCGGACAGGGCGTCCTCGTTGGGCAGGCCGAGCTTGCGGTGCTGGGAGCCGGTCGTGACGATGACGGCCTTGGCGCGGTGGACCGTGCCGGCGGTGTCGGTCACGGTCTTGATCTCACCGGTGAGGTCGACGGAGACGACGTCGTCGGGGACGAGCTCGGCGCCGAAGCGCTCGGCCTGGCCGCGCATGTTGTCCATGAGGTCCGGGCCCATGATGCCGTCCTGGAACCCGGGGAAGTTCTCCACCTCGGTGGTGTTCATCAGGGCGCCACCGGCGGTGACGGCACCTTCGAAGACCAGCGGCTTGAGCGAAGCGCGTGCGGTGTACAGGGCGGCGGTGTAACCGGCCGGCCCGGAGCCGATGATGATCACGTTTCGGACGTCGCTCACGGGTTTCTTCCTCGTCTCTGCGGACTGCGTGCTGCCTACCGGGGGCCGGTGCGGACTCTCACCCCACCCAACGGATCCTACGGCGCATGCATTCCCCACCTGTCCCCGTGCGGGTCCCCACGCGTCAGCTTCGGGGATAGCTGCTCATCAGCAGGGGTTTTCCGGGGGCTCCTGACGTGTCGTTCTCGCAGCCTGTGTCGACCAGAAAGGCGTCCACGCGGGAGGAGTCACCCGGGTGCGGCAGGACGAGGAGGTACACGGCTGCGCCCTGGTAGCGGCCGCGTTCGGTGGCGAGCGGTGTTTCGGGACGTCCGGTCGCTGCCTGGACGCACGCCGGCACGGTGGCTGCCCGGCGGTCGCCCGGAGCCACGCCCTGCCCGGGAG
This sequence comes from Streptomyces sp. NPDC057010, assembly GCF_042673805.1. Taxonomy (NCBI): domain Bacteria; kingdom Bacillati; phylum Actinomycetota; class Actinomycetes; order Kitasatosporales; family Streptomycetaceae; genus Streptomyces; species Streptomyces sp. NPDC057010. Next base: position 223,047 of record NZ_JBHUSC010000002.1, read on the forward strand.
GGGTGTTCTCCAGCCCGTAGGTGTTGTTCTGCTCTCCGGAGTCCGTTCCGGTGATCTCCGCGGAAGCCAGGAGCTGCCGGACGTTCTTCTCGAGGCCTTGCGTGGTGTAGGCGCCTGCTTCGGCGGAGGGCTGGGCCGCGGAGCTCGGGGCTTCGCTCCGCGCCGTGGTGCGGGCGGGGGTGTCCGACAGGTCGCTGAACAGGAAGATGCCGAGCGCGCAGGCGGCGGCGCCGGCCAGGCCCGTGAGTACGGCGATCCTGCGGCGGGCGCGACGACGGCCGGGTCCCTTTGGGCCGGTCGGGTGACCGGAGGGCCGGAGGGCCCCTGCCGCGGTGGGCGGCGGAGGTGTTTCACGTGAAACATCGTCGGCGGCGGTGCGGGTCCGGGGAGCCGACGGGTTCCGGGGCCGGGGAGTGGTGGCGTCGAGGAGCGCTTCCGCGGCGAGGGCGGCGTCGATGCGGCCCGCGATGTCGGCGGGCATCCGGGCCGGCCCGGGGAGGGTGCCCAGGAGGGAGCGGATCTCCTCCAGGGATGCGCGGACATCGGCGCACAGCGGACAGTCGCCGAGGTGCCGCCGGATTTCGGCGGTACGGGACGGGGAGAGGAGCCCTTCGGTCAGGTCGGAGATCTCCGAGACGTCCGGGTGCCGGATCGTTCCGGTCGTGCCGGGCATGCCAGTCGCCGGGGTCATGGTCGTCCACCTCCGCCCTTCACTGCGTCTGGGTCTGGATGACTCGGTTCTGCCGCTGGTGGGACGGCTGTCCCCGGCGTCCGGTTCCTTCCCCGCCCGGCGGTGGTGTTATCCCCGGCATTCGTGCGCAGATGAGTGAGCATCGGCAGGAGTTTCGCCCGGCCGCGCGCGCACCGGCTCTTCACGGTGCCGGTGGGGACGTCGAGGATGCGGGCGGCTTCGGCGACGGGGTATCCCTGCATGTCGACGAGGACGAGGGCGGCCCGCTGTTCGGCCGGGAGGGTGCCGAGGGCGGCCAGGAGCTGGCGGTGGAGGTCCTGGCGCTCCGCCGGGGCCTCGGCGGACTCGTGGGGCTCCAGAAGGCGCTCCAGACGGTCCGTGTCGTCGAGGGGTGCGGTCCTGCGGGAGGCGGCCTTCCGGGCCCGGTCGAGGCAGGCGTTGACGGTGATGCGGTGGAGCCAGGTGGTGACGGCGGAGTCCCCACGGAAGGTGTGGGCGGCACGGTAGGCGGAGACCAGGGCGTCCTGCACGGCGTCGGCGGCTTCCTCGCGGTCGCCGAGCGTGCGCAGGGCCACGGCCCACAGCCGGTCCCGGTGGCGCCGCACGAGCTCCCCGAAGGCATCGGGGTCCCCGCCGGCATGCAGCGCCAGGAGTTCCTGGTCGCTGTGGCTGCTCGCGGATCCGTCTGGCATCGCACCCTACTTCCTTCCGCGATGGAGATTAGGGCCTGAACGGCTCGGGGCGCGAGGGTGCGCCCGGCGCAGCGCGAGACGGGTTCCGGGGGCCGTTCCGTGCGGTGGCCCCCGGTGGGCCGTCGGCCTCAGGAGCCGGGGCCCAGCACCTTGATCTCGCTGATGCCCCCGCGGTAGCCGCCCGTGCCATCGGAGGGCAGTTCGCTGATGTGGATCAGCAGGTAGCGGGTGCGGATCGGGGCGTCGAGCGTGGTCTGGAGCCTGCGCTCGGTGCGTCCCAGTTTGACGACGGGATGGGTGAAGCCGCTGATGGAGGCGGGGTTGGCGGCCTCCGGGGCAGCGGCGAGCACCTCGGCGGTCTGTCCTGCGACGTACATGTCCACGTCGATCCCGGAGACGTCTTCGACCTTGCCCAGGTCGACGATGATGCCGCTGCCGTCGTTGTCCTGCTCCAGGTTGCCGAACTTGGCGTAGTTCACGTACCGGGGCGTGTACCAGGCCGACGCGTTGTCGCCGTCGATGGTCTTCTCGGCGAGTTCCGGCTTGACGGAGTTGCCGAGGACCGAGACGTGCTTGATGGGCAGATTCGTGCCGGGCTTCTGTTCCTTCGGGGCGTCGTTGTCCTTGGGCTGGGTGTTGCTGCTGCCGCCGTCGCCCTGGGTGCCGTGGTCCAGGAGCGCGTCGGCCAGCTGCCAGCTGCCGAGGCCGAGCGCGGCGATGAGCAGGGCGGCGACGCCCCACTTCAGAGCCCGGCCCGTGCGGCTGTTCAGCGGGGGCGGCGGGGGAACCACCGCCAGGGACGGGGTGGGAGGCGTACCGGGGGGCGTGGGACGGCCGTAGCTGCCCTGCTGGTACGTGGTGTGCTGGTACTCCGGCGGGGCCGTGAAGGCGGGCTCCGGCGGCCGGATGCGGGGCATCGCGGCGACGGCCTTGGCCAGCTCCTCGGGGGTGGTGCAGGCGGGCTCCTGGCGGGAGGCGGTGGCCCCGTCGTTGGCGAGTGCGCGCATGGCGAGTTCGCCCAGGCCCCGGTGGACCCCGGCACGGACCTGGTCGGGGGCGATCAGGCCCACGCCCTTGGGCAGGCCGGTCAGCCCGTAGGCGTCGCTCTCGTACGGCCAGCGCTGGGTGAGGGCGGCGTACAGGAGCGCGCCGATGGCCTCGGTGTCGGCCCGCTGCGGGGTTTCGCTGGTGATCCCGCGCAGGGCGGCGTTCACGGCGAGGCCCCGGATGCGGTACTGGCCCGTGGAGGTCCGCAGTATCGCGCTGGGCGTCAGCCGCAGGTGGGCGAGGCCTTCGCGGTGTGCGGCGGTCATGGCCTGGGAGACCTGGCTGACGAGCTGGTAGGCCTCGTGGGCCTCCAGGGGCCCCGCGGCGAGGAGCGCGGTGAGTTCGGTGGCGTCGGGCAGCCACTCGTGGACGACGTAGACGAGGTCGTTCTCCTCCACGGCGTCGAGGACCTGGACGAACCGGGGGTCGCCGAGCAGGGCGGAGGAACGGGCCGCGGCCAGCACGGAGCGGGCCCGCGGGTGGTCGGCGGGCAGCAGGTGGACGCCCACGGCCCGGCGCAGTTTCTCGTCCATCGCGCGCCAGCTGCTGAATCCGTCCACACGGGTGACGCACTCTTCGAGCCGGTAGCGTCTGGCGAGCTTGTGGCCGCTGTGCAGCTCGGGTGCTGCCGCGGGGGCCGCTGCCGTGCGCTCGCCGTCCTTGTCGGGCATGGGTCCGTCCGCGGCTCGTCCGTTCTGGGTGTCCACCCCGTCGGCCGTGACCTTGTCCGCTCCTGCGGCCAGCGGCTCGTCGCCGCTGTTGTCGGCCACGTCGACGGCAGCCGTGCTACGTTCCGCCACCGTCGTTCCCGCCTCCCCATCCGTTGCGCGCTGTCGGCCAGTCTGCGAAGCCATGCCAATTGTGCCCACAGTCCGCCGCTATGCACGACACACGAAGGGGGGTGACGGTTGTGCGCATCAGCGCCCCAGACGTCCGCGGACCATTCCGACCATCGAGTTGAGCTCCTCGATCCGCATGCGCTTGGCGGCGATGAGGAACACGGCGGCCAGGGCGATGCCTCCGGCCACGAGGGCGGCGGCGGAGCCGGCGACTCCGCTGCCCAGCCACTGGGTGACCCCGTAGGCGGCCGCGCCGCCCACGGCGGCCGCGGGGATGCAGGCGCCGGCGAGGCGGGCGTAGGTGCGCATGACGTGCGCGCCGTCGAGGTCGCCGCCCAGGCGGGTCTTGAGGCGTCGCCAGGCCACGCCGACGCCCACGGTGTAGCCGAGGCCGTAGGCGGCGGCCATGCCGACCACGGCCCAGCGGGCGGAAAGCACGAAGAAGGAGGCCGCGGAGACCGCCGCGTTGACCGCGGCGACGATGACGGTGTTGTAGAACGGCGTCCGGGTGTCCTCGTAGGCGTAGAAGCCGCGCAGGACGACGTACTGCACCGAGTACGGGATGAGTCCGAGGCCGAAGGCCATCAGGACGTAGCCGATGTTCTGGGCGCCAGCGCCGGAGCCGGCGTAGAGCAGGGTCGCCATCGGGACGCCGAGGGCGAGGAACGCGAAGGCGCAGGGCACGATCGCCACGGCCGAGGTGCGCAGGCCGTAGGAGATGTCGTCGCGGACGGCGGCCGCGTCCCCGTCGTGCGCGGAGCGGGAGATGCGCGGCAGGACGGCGGTCATGACGGAGACGGTGATGATCGCCTGCGGCATCTGCCACAGCAGCAGCGCGTAGTTGTAGGCGGTGATGCCGGTGCCCGGGTGGCCCTGCTTCTCGGCGACGGAGCCCGCCCAGGTGGCGAACTGGGTGACGACGACGAGCCCGATCTGGTTGGCCAGGACGAAGAAGAAGGTCCACTTGGCCAGGCGGGCGGCCTTGCCGAGTCCGTGGCCCTTCCAGTCGAAGCGCAGGCGGGGGCGGAAGCCGGCGTCGCGCAGGTAGGGCAGCATCGCGAGGGCCTGGACGGTGAGGCCCAGCAGGGTGCCGAGGCCCAGCAGGCGGACGCCGTCGGCGGTGACGGTGGTGGCGTTCACGCCGGAGGTGGTGAAGCCCCCGAAGGCCCAGATGAATGCGCCGAACGTGGCGATGACGACGATGTTGTTGAGGACGGGGGTCCACATCATCGCGCCGAACCGGCCGCGTGCGTTGAGGATCTGACCGAGCACCACGTGGACGCCCATGAAGAACATGGTGGGCAGGCAGTAGCGGGCGAAGGCGACCGCCACGTCCATCTGGTGCGGGTCGGAGGCGATCTTCGGCGACATCATCGTGATGAACACCGGTGCGGCGAGCACGCAGATGGTGGTGATGGCGGCCAGCAGCACCACGACGAGGGTCAGTAGCCGGTTGGCGTAGGCCTCTCCCCCGTCGCTGTCGTTCTTCATGGCTCGGACCAGCTGCGGGATGAAGACGGCGTTGAGGGCGCCGCCGCCGACCAGCACGTAGATCATCGTGGGCAGGGTGTTGGCGATCTGGTACGTGTCGTTGAAGGTGCCGACGCCGATGGCACCGGCGATGACGAGCGTCCGCAGGAAGCCGGTGATGCGGGAGACGATCGTGCCGGCGGCCATGAGCGCGCTGGACTTCAGCAGGCTGGAGGCGCGGCCGGCCGGCTTGCTCGGCGCCGGGGCGGCCACGGGGGCGTCCTCGGCGGGGGTACGGGGCGCCGCCTCCTGGTCCCGGTAGAGGTGGGCGAAGGCGTCGGGTTCCGGCTGCTCGTCCGCGGCCTTGGTGACGAGGGAGTCCACGCCGACGAACTCGGTGGTGGTGGCGTGGTCGCCGTACGGCAGGTGGCGGGAGGGGCCGTCCGGCTCCGGAGGCGGGGTCTGGGCCCAGACCCGGGGGTCCGGCGAGTACGCGGGCGCGGACGGCGCCGCGTAGAGCGGGCCGGGCTCCTGGTAGGTGCCGGGCGGCGGCGGGGGGTGCGAGGCGCGGTCGTAGAGGACCTCGGCGACGGGATCCTGGGCGGACAGGTCCTGCGACCGGTACGGGTCGTGGTCGTAGGCGTCCTGGACATACGGGTCGCGGTCCGGCGCGGGCGCAGGCACGGGAACCTGCCCGGGCACCGGGGTGCCCGGGGCAGTGCCCTGGGAGGGCGCGGGCCCACCAGTGCCCTGCGCGCGGTCACCGTCGTACGGCGCGTTCATCGAAACCCCACCTCATCGTCCCCAGGCCGACCGGCCACGGCATCGCTCAACGGTCCACTGTCTCACCCGTGCCGGACCCGTCGGTGCTTTGCGGTCCGGTGTCCGGGGTCTCGTCACTCTGCTGCGTGCCGTCCTCGGCGGCCGCGCGTGCCGCGACGCGCTTGCGGCTGGCGTACATCTTGATGCCCGCCAGGACGAGGAGGAGCACACCGCCGGCGATGACGAGCATGACGGTGGGGGTGATCTCGGTGGCCTCGACGGTGAACTTACGGGGCTTGCCGTAGGCGACGCCGTCCTTGGTGAAGAGCTGCGCGGTGACCTCGACGGGTCCGCTCGCGGTGGCGTTGGCGGTGAACTTGACCGTCTGGGTGTGGTCGCCCTGGACGGTGACCTGCTGCTCGGCCTGCCCGCTGTCGCCGAACATCAGGCGGGTCGGGTTGGCGGACTGCACCCGCAGGACCAGGTCGTGGACGTCCTGGACGAGGCTGTTCTGGACGCTGACCGGGATGGTGGCGCTGTGGCCCGACAGGGTGGCGTCGGACTTGGGGATGACCTTGACCTTCTCGGTGAGGTCGATCAGGTAGTTCTGGACCTGGTCCCGGTAGACCCGCGCCTCGTCCGGGCGGCCCCGCCAGGACGTGGACATCTCCCGGTTGGTGGTGTTCCCGAAGGGGATCTCCACGCGGTCGGGTGCGGCGAGGATCACCTTGAAGTGGTCGAGGGTGTTCTGGGTGGTGCGGATCTTCTCGAAGGCGGACACAGGCAGCTCCTGCTTGCGCAGGGCCTCGGGGTACTGGCCGGCTCCGGGGACCTGGGTGGCCGCGCGCGCGTCGGGCTTGGCCGCGGCCGCGGCTTCGAGGTCCCCGGGCTGGGTCCAGCGGCCGGCCTGGAGGGCGCGCAGGGCGATGGCCATGCTGTTGACCTGGCTGAGGGACGGCATCCGCTGCGGGGCCACGACGAAGCTGCGCTGTTCGTCGGTCTTCTGGAGGTTCAGGGCGAGGCTGTGCGCGAGGAACTGCTGGACGGCGAGTGTGGAGTTCCCGGCGCTCAGCATGTCGCCCTCGAAGGCGGTGGAGAGCTCCGCGTCCGCGACCACGGCCGTGGTGCCCGCACCGATGGGCCGGGCGGCCGAGGGGGTGTAGCCGAGGCTTCCGGTCTCGCCCAGGCTGTCGCTCCGGGTGAGGACGTTGTGCGCGCCGGCCGAGGTGGCGACGTTGACGATCGAGGGATCGATGGCGCCGTCCACAGGCCAGGAGAAGTCGGTGGACGCCGGGACGTGCAGGACGGTCTCGACGGCCTGCTTCGCCTTGTCGGTGGCGGGCCGCAGCTGGCCGAGGGTGCCCGAGACGTCCTTGCCGTGGTGGGCGAGGGAGGCGAGATCGGGGTCGGCGAAGGGCAGCGCGACGACCTTCTTGCCCTGGACGGCCGCTTCCAGGGAGCTCAGCCACTGCTCGGCGACGGCCTTGTTCTTGCCCTGGACGGACTTCCCGTCGGGGCTGCGGACCCGGTAGCCCTTCGTCATGGCGTCGACGGTGTAGAGCAGGTCGGGGTCGATGACCCAGGTGATCGGCAGCTCCTTGCCGAGCGCGACCATCTGTCCCAGGCGGCCCTGCGGCTTGAGCTCCTCGGCGAGGGAGTCGTCGAGGAAGACCGGGGTCTGGGTCTCGTCCGAGCCCGTCTCGGCGGTCACGTGGGTGGTGGAGATCAGCGGCCACACGTAGGTGAGCTGGGCCCGCTTGGAGGCGGCTTCCGGCTGCCAGGGCAGGAACGTCCGCTCGATGCCGAGGACCTGCTCGGAGGGGCGGCTCTCGGTCGCCCCGGACAGGGAGACGCCGAGCTGGTAGACGCCGTCCTTGTCCAGCTCCAGCTTGTTCACCGGGACGGTCAGGGTGAACTCCTGGCGGACCTTCGACGGCAGCGAGGCGATCTTCACGGCGTAGGCCGGATCGATCTCCCCGGGGTCGGCGCCGGCCCGGAAGCCGCTGCGTTCCGCCACCTCGTCGATGGACGACCGGTCCGAGAGCGCCGGCCCGACCCGCAGTCCCACGTGCGCGTCGTTGATCGTCTCGGAGCCGGTGTTCACCACGGTCCCGGAGATGGTCAGGGTGTCGCCCTTGACCGGGGCGGCGGGGGCCAGGGAGGTCAGCTGGACGTCCACGGAGGTCGCCTGGGCGGCCTGGGCCTTGGGGGCGGGCGAGTAGACGAGAGCGGCGAGCACGGGCGTCCCGGCCAGCAGGACCACCGCCCTCCGCAGCCATCGGCGTCGGACAGGGGCGGGGGACGCCCCCAGGTTGTCTGCCGCCTCGGCCACGCGCTAGCCCGTCCCTCGAAGTGTCAGTGGTCGTCGTCTGTGCGTCCACGCATGGTAACGAGGCCCGCTGTGCGCGAGTGCCGCGCCTTGCTCCACATGATCGGCTCAGCCCCGGGGCGCCGGTGTACCGGGGTCGCCGGGAAACGGGGCGGCTCCGGCCGGGCGGGACACGTACCCTTTTCTGTTGTGCCGAACGCCAACGAAGACAACCCCAGTGCCCTGAGTCAGGTGCAGCGCCGCGCGGTCAGTGAACTGCTGCGGGTCGCCCCTGTCGCCGACGAGCTCGGCCGCCGGTTCCAGGAGGCGGGCTTCCGCCTCGCCCTGGTCGGCGGGTCCGTCCGCGACGCGCTGCTCGGGCGTCTCGGCAACGACCTCGACTTCACCACCGACGCCCGGCCCGAAGAGGTCTTGAAGATCGTCCGGCCGTGGGCGGACTCGGTGTGGGACGTGGGGATCGCCTTCGGCACGGTCGGGGCGCAGAAGGACAGCTTCCAGATCGAGGTGACGACGTACCGGTCGGAGGCCTACGACCGCACGTCGCGCAAGCCCGAGGTCTCCTACGGCGACTCGATCGAGGAGGACCTGGTCCGGCGTGACTTCACGGTCAACGCCATGGCGCTGGCCCTGCCGGAGCAGGAGTTCATCGACCCGCACGGCGGTCTGGAGGACCTGGCCGCCGCCGTCCTGCGCACCCCCGGCACCCCGGAGGACTCGTTCTCCGACGATCCCCTGCGCATGCTGAGGGCGGCGCGGTTCGCCGCGCAGCTGGACTTCGAGGTCGCCCCGGAGGTCGTGGCGGCCATGAAGGCCATGTCCGACCGGATCGAGATCGTCTCGGCGGAGCGGGTCCAGGGCGAGCTGAACAAGCTGATCCTCTCCGACAACCCGCGCAAGGGCCTGGGCCTGCTCGTGGACACCGGCCTGGCCGACCGGGTGCTCCCCGAGCTGCCCGCGCTCCGGCTGGAGAGCGACGAGCACCACCGGCACAAGGACGTCTACGACCACTCGCTGATCGTGCTGGAGCAGGCCATCGCCCTGGAGGAGGACGGCCCCGACCTCGTGCTGCGCCTCGCCGCCCTGCTGCACGACATCGGCAAGCCGCGCACCCGCCGCTTCGAGAGCGACGGCCGGGTCTCCTTCCACCACCACGAGGTGGTGGGCGCGAAGATGACCAAGAAGCGGCTGACGGCCCTGAAGTACTCCAACGACATGATCAAGGACGTGTCCCGGCTGGTGGAGCTGCACCTGCGCTTCCACGGCTACGGCGACGGGGAATGGACCGACTCGGCCGTGCGGCGCTATGTCCGCGACGCCGGTCCGCTGCTGGAGCGCCTGCACAAGCTGACCCGGTCCGACTGCACCACCCGCAACAAGCGCAAGGCCAACGCCCTCTCCCGCACCTACGACGGGCTGGAGGAGCGCATCGCCCAGCTCAAGGAGCAGGAGGAGCTGGACGCGATCCGGCCCGACCTGGACGGCAACGAGATCATGCAAGTCCTGGACGTCGGCCCCGGTCCGGTGATCGGCAAGGCCTACGCCTTCCTGCTGGATCTGCGGCTGGAGAACGGTCCCATGGACCACGACGCGGCCGTTGCCGCTCTCAAGGAGTGGTGGGCCGCCCAGGCCTGACACGCGGGCTCCGGTGGCGATGTTTCACGTGAAACATCGCCACCGGCGTATCTGGCGGAGTCGATGTTTCACGTGAAACGTCGCCCCTGTCGTGCCAGCAGCGCCGAGGTCACGGCGTAGAGGGCGGCGACGCAGAGGATCAGGGTCACGGAGCGCCCGTCGGCGGGGAGCATCAGGGAGGCCACCGCCGCCGCGCAGACAAACGCGACGTTGAAGAGCACGTCGTAAACGGAGAAGACGCGGCCGCGGTAGTCGTCGTCCACGCGGGACTGCACGGCGGTGTCGGTGGAGATCTTGGCGCCCTGGGTGGCCAGGCCGAGGACGAAGGCGGCCACCAGCATCGGTCCGGGGGCGAAGGACAGCCCGAGCGCCGGGACAAGGGCCGCGGCGCCCGCGGAGCAGGCGGTGATCCAACCCAGTCTGCCCAGCCGTTCCACCATCCAGGGTGTGATCACGGCGGCCGTGAAGAACCCGGCCCCGGAGACCCCGACGGCGACGCCCAGGAGGGCCAGCCCGTCGGCCTCGTTGTCCGACCAGGCGTAGCGGCAGAGCATGAGCAGCGTGACGAAGAGCGCCCCGTAGCAGAAACGCATCATGGTCATCGCGGTGAGCGCCTGCGCGGCCTCCCGGCGCGAGGCCAGGTGCCGCAGGCCTTCGGCCATGCCCCGGACGGTCAGGGCGACTGCCTCCCCGACCGACGGGTGGAGCGCGCCGGGCGGATGGGCGGGCCCCAGGAGGTCGGGGGCCAGCCGCAGCGACACCAGAGCCGCGCACAGGTACAGCCCCGCGCCGAGCAGGACGACGAGGGCGTTGGAGTCGGAGGCGAGCAGCCGGACGAGGAAGGCCAGTCCCCCGCCGGCGGTCGCTGCGAGGGTTCCGGCCGTGGGGGACAGTGCGTTCGCGGTGACCAGCTGCCCGGGGTCGACGACGTGGGGCAGGGAGGCGGCCAGCCCGGCCAGGACGAAGCGGTTGACGGCGGTCACGGACAGCGCCGAGGCGTAGAAGAGCCAGTCGGGGACCTGCGCGACGATCAGCATGCCGGTGACACAGGCGAGGAAGGCCCGCAGCAGGTTGCCGTAGAGGAAGACCTGGCGGCGGCGCCAGCGGTCGAGCAGCACGCCGGCGAAGGGGCCGACCGCCGAGTAGGGCAGGAGCAGCACCGCCATGGCCGAGGCGATGGCCGCCGGCGAGGTCTGCTTCTCCGGGGAGAAGATGACGTAGGTGGCGAGCGCGACCTGGTAGACGCCGTCCGCGGCCTGCGACAGCAGCCGTACGGCGAGCAGGTTGCGGAAGTCCCGCAGGCGCAGGAGTACGCGCAGATCACGTACGACAGGCATGTGGGCAAGGGTCACATACGCGGAGGGTCCCCGGGCACATTGCCCGGGGACCCTCCGCGGAAGAACAGCCGAAGTCCGGGTGTCGACAGGACTCCCGGGGTCCGACTAGCGCTCGACCTCGCCCTTGATGAACTTCTCGACGTTGTCGAGGGCCTCGTCGTCGAAGTACTGCACCGGCGGGGACTTCATGAAGTAGCTGGACGCCGACAGGATCGGGCCGCCGATGCCGCGGTCCTTGGCGATCTTCGCGGCGCGCAGGGCGTCGATGATGACACCGGCGGAGTTCGGGGAGTCCCACACCTCGAGCTTGTACTCGAGGTTCAGCGGCACGTCGCCGAAGGCACGGCCTTCGAGGCGGACGTAGGCCCACTTGCGGTCGTCGAGCCACGCGACGTAGTCGGACGGACCGATGTGGACGTTCTTCTCGCCGAGTTCACGGTCGGGGATCTGCGAGGTGACGGCCTGCGTCTTGGAGATCTTCTTCGACTCGAGGCGGTCGCGCTCGAGCATGTTCTTGAAGTCCATGTTGCCGCCGACGTTGAGCTGCATGGTGCGCTCGAGACGGACGCCGCGGTCCTCGAACAGCTTCGCCATCACGCGGTGCGTGATGGTGGCGCCGACCTGCGACTTGATGTCGTCGCCGACGATCGGGACACCGGCCTCGGTGAACTTGTCCGCCCACTCCTTGGTGCCGGCGATGAAGACCGGGAGGGCGTTGACGAAGGCGACCTTGGCGTCGATGGCGCACTGGGCGTAGAACTTCGCCGCGTCCTCGGAACCGACGGGCAGGTAGCAGATCAGGACGTCGACCTGGCGGTCCTTGAGGACCTGGACCACGTCGACCGGAGCCTCGGCGGACTCCTCGATGGTCAGGCGGTAGTACTTGCCCAGGCCGTCCAGGGTGTGGCCGCGCTGCACGGTCACGCCGGCGTTCGGGACGTCGCAGATCTTGATGGTGTTGTTCTCGCTGGCGCCGATGGCGTCCGAAAGGTCGAGGCCGACCTTCTTCGCGTCGACGTCGAACGCGGCGACGAACTCGATGTCACGCACGTGGTAGTCGCCGAACTGGACGTGCATCAGACCGGGGACCTTGGCCGCCGGGTCGGCGTCCTTGTAGTACTCGACGCCCTGCACCAGCGAGGCGGCGCAGTTGCCCACGCCGACGATGGCTACGCGAACCGAACCCATTCCGGTTGCTCCCTGTTTGTTCTCGTACGAGGCCTGCGAGGTGCAGGCCTCATTTTGCGGTTTCGTCGGACGGACCGGGTCGTCTCTGATCCCGTCCCGCCCGCTCGCTCTCGATGAGCTCGTTCAGCCAGCGCACCTCGCGCTCCACGGACTCCATGCCGTGCCGCTGCAGCTCGAGCGTGTAGTCGTCGAGGCGCTCCCGCGTGCGGGCCAGTGAGGCGCGCATCTTCTCCAGGCGCTCCTCAAGCCGGCTGCGACGGCCCTCCAGCACACGCATGCGCACTTCTCGCTCGGTCTGGCCGAAGAAGGCGAAGCGGGCGGCGAAGGACTCGTCCTCCCAGGTATCGGGGCCCGTGTGGGAGAGGAGCTCCTCGAAGTGCTCCTTGCCCGCGGCCGTCAACCGGTAGACGATCTTGGCGCGGCGCCCTGCGAGTGAAGCGGCGAGAGCGTCTTCCGGGGCATTGCCCGGCTCTTCGATCAACCAGCCGTTGGCGACCAGCGTCTTGAGGCAGGGATAGAGCGTGCCGTAGCTGAAGGCCCTGAACACCCCCAGTGACGTGTTGAGCCGCTTGCGCAGCTCGTAGCCGTGCATGGGGGATTCGCGAAGCAGGCCGAGGACGGCGAATTCGAGGATGCCTGAGCGTCTGCTCATCCGCCTGCCTCTCCTCCGACTCTGTGTCTTTATACCGAGCTGATGTATCGGCTCGATACATCCAGACGATAGAACGGGCTGGGTCCGGCGACAAGTGGCGATCAGGTGACCGGCGTCACATCACCAATTCGTACGAGGCAGGTTGCCTGATTTGGGGTGAACTTCGGCACTGTTCGGGTTTTGACCGTGCGTAGTCTGTGCGCCATGACACCGGGGGAACCGGAATTCATCTGCCGCTTCCAGGCCACTCGCCTGCCCGAGGAGTAGTCGTTCGATGAGCGAGCACCGCCGTAAACCGCCGCAGCCCCAAGGTGGTGGGCGAGCCTCGGCCCGCCGGGCCGCCCAGCAGCGCCCCGGCCGGGGCGCCGGGGCCGGACGTGACGTGCCCACCGCGTCGCCCAGCGGACCCCATGCGGAACCTTCCGCGCACGGCAGCAGAGCCGGGGCCCGCCGGGCCGCCCAGAGAGGTTCCACGGGCCGTGGACGCGGCTCCGCCAAGGCTGCTCGCGGTTCGGGCCGTCAGGACAAGCGGCTGATCAACTACCCGCGGTCCGACAGGGACGGCTGGAAGCGCTTCGTGCCGTCGTGGAAGCTCGTCGGCGGTACGGCCCTGGGCTTCTTCGCGATCATCATCGCCGGAGCCGGCGCCGGCATCGCCATGGTGAACACGCCCGACCCGAACAAGGCCGCCCAGGCGCAGAACAACGTCTTCTTCTGGCAGGACGGCAGCCAGATGGTCGCGACAGGCGGTTCGATGAACCGGCAGATCGTGACCATCGACAAGATCCCCCGGTCGATGAGGGACGCCGTGATCTCCGCGGAGAACCAGTCCTTCGAGACGGACAAGGGCGTCGACCCGATGGGCATCGCCCGCGCCGTGTGGAACATGGCCACGGGCGGCTCCACCCAGGGCGGCTCGACGATCACCCAGCAGTACGTGAAGAACAACTTCCTGGACTCGGACCAGACGCTCAAGCGCAAGGTCACCGAGCTCTTCATCGCGATAAAGCTGGGCGTCTCGGAGGAGAAGGACACGGTCCTCGCGGGCTACCTGAACACCGCCTACTACGGCCGCGACGCCTACGGCATCCAAGCGGCGGCCCGCGCCTACTTCGGCAAGAACTCCCAGGACCTGAACCCCTCCGAGTGCGCCTTCCTGGCCTCCGTGCTCAAGGGCCCCAACCTGTACAACCCGGACGGCGGCATCGGCGCCGCGGCCACCCCCGTCCTCAACGAGGAGCGGGCCCGCAAGCGCTGGGCCTGGGTGCTGGACCGCGAGGTCGAGGTCGGCCGGATGTCCAAGGAGGACCGGGCCAAGTACAAGCCCACCGACTTCCCGGCCCGCGTGGAGTCCGAGCAGGCCCGCGGCATGTCCGGCCAGATCGGCTACCTGGTCGAGACGGCCAAGCAGTACGTGATGAAGACCAAGAACATCACCGCCGAGCAGATGGCCCTGGGCGGCTACCAGATCCACACCACCTTCCAGAAGCCGCGGGTGGATGCGCTGGCCAAGGCCGTCGAGGACACCCGCAACGACTTCCTCGACGAGAAGAAGCGCCCCGAGTACGACACGTTCGTGCAGTTCGGCGCCGCCTCCGTCGATGTGAAGACGGGCGCGATCGTGGCCCTGTACGGCGGGCCCGGCTGGGACCAGAAGCACTTCAGCAACAACGCCAACACCATCGGCGTCCCGGTCGGCTCGACCTGGAAGCCGTACGTCCTGGCGGCGGCGATGCAGTACGGCACCCAGAACTCCAACGGCCAGGGCATCTCGACCGACAGCAAGTACATGGCCGACGACCTGACCGTGATCAAGAACCGTGCGGGCAAGCCCCTGATGGGCCCCGACGGCAAGCCGTTCCGGCAGAAGAACGAGAGCCCCACGGCCTACGGCTACGTGACCCTCAACGAGGCGATGGAGAAGTCCATCAACGTCCCGTTCGCCCAGCTCGTCTTCGACGTCGGTCACACCAAGGTGCGTGACGTCGCCAAGTCGACGGGGATCCTCGAGGACTCGATGGACAAGGACAACACCGCCTCGTTCGCGCTCGGCACCTCGACCCCGAGTGCCATCCGCATGGCCGACTCGTACGCCACCTTCGCGGCCTCCGGTACGCACCGCGAGCCGTTCTCGGTGACGAAGGTCGAGAAGGACGGCGAGGAGCTGAGCGGCTTCGAGGCGCCCAAGGACCAGCGGGCCATGGACAGCGACGTCGCCGACAACGTCACCAAGGTCCTGGAGAACGTGGTTCAGAACGGCACCGGTACCAAGGTCAAGAAGCTGGGCCGGCCCGCCGCGGGCAAGACCGGTACCACCGACCAGAACAAGTCGGCCTGGTTCGTGGGCTACACCCCCGAGCTCTCCACGTCCGTCACCCTTTTCCGCAACGACCCCAACTCGGCGGACAAGAAGCTGATCTCCATGAACGGCGTGGGCGGCACCGACTCCATCCACGGTGGTGACATCCCGGCCGTGATCTGGACCGAGTACATGCGCGAAGCGCTCAAGGACTCCCCGATCAAGCAGTTCCCGGAGGCCGAGCCGTACGGCGTCACCGCCGACTCCGCAGGGGCCCCCTCCCCCACCCCCTCGGCCGTTCCGTCGCCGTCGGCCACGCCCTCGATGCCCCCGACCAGCTCCGCCCCGCCGGTGTCCCCGACCCCGTCCAAGGGTGGAAAGCCGTCGTGCAAGCCGTGGGAGCTGTACTGCGACCCCGGCGGCACCACCTCCGGGACCAGTCAGGGAGGCAACAACGGCGGGGCCAACACCGGAACCAACGGCGGGCCCAGCGGATCGCCCTCTCCGACGCCCAGCGGCAAACCGGGCCGCCCGACCGGCTGGCCCACTTTCGGACCGAGCGAGTAGCCGGACCGCCGGCCCCTGACGGAAGGCCGTCGCACCTCGTGCGACGGCCTTCCCCCATGTACGGCCCGGTACGGCAGGATGAGCCCATGACCAAGGTGCACGAGGACCGCCCCGTACTGCCCACTCGGCAGGACGAGGTCGCGGCGGCCGGCAGTGAGTTCATCGGCGGCCCGCTCGGCCGCTACGCCCGGCTGGGCGGCCACTGGCTGGGGCCCGTCCGCGTGGTGGCCCTCGTCGCCATCGGCATGTTCGCCCTGGGCATGGTGCAGAAACTGCCCTGCTACGACTGGGCGTGGTTCCGGGGAGCGGGCTCGCAGTACACCCACGCCTGCTACTCCGACATCCCCCACCTGTACGCGGTACGCGGCTTCGCAGACAACCTCACGCCCTACTTCGACCGGCTGCCCGGCGACATGGAGTACCTGGAGTACCCGGTGCTCACCGGACTCTTCATGGAGATCGCCTCCTGGCTGACCCCGAGCAGCGGCTCCATGCAGCACCGCGAACAGATGTACTGGATGGTCAACGCGGGCATGCTGATGGCCTGCACGGCGGTCATCGCCGTGTGCGTGGCCCGCACCCACCGCCGCCGCCCCTGGGACGCCCTGCTCTTCGCCCTCGCACCGGCCTTCGCGCTCACGGCGACGATCAACTGGGACCTGCTGGCCATCGCCCTGACCGCCGCGGGCATGCTCATGTGGTCGCGCGGCCGGACGGTCCTCTTCGGCGTCTTCATCGGCCTGGCCACCGCCGCGAAGCTCTATCCCGTCCTGCTGCTCGGGGCGCTGTTCGTGCTCTGCTGGCGGGCCGGCAAGTGGCGGGCCTTCGGCGCCGCCGTCCTCGGTGCGGCGGGGGCGTGGCTGGTGGTGGACCTGCCCGTCATGATCTTCGCCTGGGAGGGCTGGACGAAGTTCTACACCTTCAGCCAGGAACGACCCATCGACTTCGGATCCGTGTGGCTGCTGATCTCCCAGCGCTCCGGGAACCCTCTGGAAGACGCCAACACGTACGCGACGGGGCTGACGCTCCTGCTGTGCGGGGCGATCGGACTGCTCGCCCTGACCGCCCCCAGGCGGCCCCGCTTCGCGCAGCTGGCCTTCCTGGTCGTCGCCGTCTTCATCCTGGCGAACAAGGTCTACTCGCCGCAGTACGTGCTGTGGCTCATCCCGCTCGCCGCGCTGGCCCGGCCGCGCTGGCGGGACTTCCTGATCTGGCAGGCCGGCGAGGTGCTGTACTTCCTCGGGATCTGGTTCTACCTCGCCTACACGACCAGCGGGGACAAGCACCAGGGACTGCCCGTCGAGGGCTACCAGCTGGCGATCGCGGCCCATCTGCTGGCCACCGTCTACCTGTGTGCGGTCATCGTCCGGGACATCCTGATGCCCGAGCGGGACGTCGTACGGCAGGACGGTTCGGACGACCCCTCCGGCGGTGTCCTGGACGGGGCCGAGGACGTGTTCGTGCTGTCGGACACGGCGAGGGCGCCGCAGGATGCGACGCCCTCGGAGGGACAGCGGGTCGACTGGGGCACGAGCCCCGGTCACTGACCGGGCCGGCCGTCATAGAGCGGATCAGGCGTCGAGCACCCGGTCGAACTGCGTGGTGGTGTGGCGCAGGTGCGCCACGAGCTCGTCGCCGACCTTCGGCTCGGGCGAGTCCGACGGCACGAACAGGATCGACACCTGCATGTGCGGCGGCTCCGCGAACCAGCGCTGCTTGCCCGCCCACACGAACGGCGACAGGTTCCGGTTGACGGTGGCCAGGCCCGCCCGGGCGACGCCCTTCGCGCGCGGCATGACGCCGTGCAGGGCCTTGGGGGCCTCCAGGCCGACGCCGTGCGAGGTCCCGCCGGCCACCACGACCAGCCAGCCGTCGGACGCGGCCTTCTGCTGGCGGTAGCCGAAGCGGTCGCCCTTGGCCACGCGCGTGACGTCGAGGACGGCGCCGCGGTACTCGGTGGCCTCGTGGTCACCCAGCCACAGCCGCGTGCCGATGCGGGCACGGAACCGGGTCTGCGGGAACTGCTGCTGGAGCCGGGCCAGTTCCTCGGCCCGCAGGTGGCTGACGAACATGGTGTGCAGCGGCAGCCGGGCAGCGCGCAGCCGGTCCATCCAGCCGATGACCTCTTCGACGGCGTCCGAGCCGTCCGGGCGGTCCAGCGGCAGGTGCAGGGCGAAGCCCTCCAGCCGGACGTCCTCGATCGCCGCGTGGAGCTGCCCCAGATCCTGCTCGGAGATGCCGTGGCGGCGCATCGAGCTCATGCACTCGATGACCACCCGGGCGCCCACCAGGCCGCGGACCCCGTCCAGCGAGGACACCGAGCGGATCACCCGGTCCGGCAGGGGCACCGGGTCCTCGCCCCGCCGGAACGGGGTCAGGACCAGCAGGTCGCCGCCGAACCAGTCCTTGATCTTCGCCGCTTCGTACGTCGTCCCCACGGCCAGCACATCGGCGCCCAGCCGGGTCGCCTCCTCGCACAGCCGCTCGTGGCCGAAGCCGTAGCCGTTGCCCTTGCAGACCGGGATCATCCCGGGGAACTGGTCCTGGATCTGCTTCTGGTGCGCACGCCAGCGCGCGGTGTCGACGTAGAGCGTGAGCGCCATGCCCGTCCGGAACCTCTCCTGAAAAGCTGCGGGTGCAGCGGTGCGTGGGTGGGTGGGTGGGTGGGGGTGGGGTCAGCGACGCGACATGTAGATGTCGAGCGCCTTGTGCAGCACCTTGTTGAGCGGGAAGTCCCACTCGCCGACGTACTCGACGGCCTCGCCGCCCGTGCCGACCTTGAACTGGATCAGACCGAACAGGTGGTCGTTCTCGTCCAGCGTGTCAGAGATGCCGCGCAGGTCGTAGACGCTGGCGCCCAGCGCGTAGGAGTCGCGCAGCATGCGCCACTGCATGGCGTTCGAGGGCCGCACCTCGCGCTTGTGGTTGGCGGAGGCGCCGTACGAGTACCAGACGTGCTGGCCGACGGTGAGCATCGTGGCGGCGGCCAGCGGCTCCCCCTCGTGCTTGGCGATGTAGAGGCGCATCCGGTTGGGGTCCTCGGAGTTGAGGGCCGTCCACTGGCGCTGGAAGTAGCTGAGCGGGCGCGGGCGGAACTTGTCGCGCTCGGCGGTGATCTCGTACAGGTGCTGCCAGGTCGGCAGGTCCTCGTAGCCGCCCTGGACGACCTCGACGCCGGCCTTCTCGGCCTTCTTGATGTTGCGGCGCCACAGCTGGTTGAAGCCCTTGAGGACGTCGTCCAGCGAGCGGTTGGCGAGGGGCACCTGGAAGACGTAGCGGGGCTGGACGTCGCCGAATCCGGCTCCGCCGTCCTCCGCCTGCTGCCAGCCCATGCGGCGCAGCTTGTCGGACACCTCGAAGGCGCGGGGCTCGATGACCGAGGCCTCCACGTCGCGCAGGCGCTTGACCTCGGGGTCCTGGATGCCGGCCTTGATGGCGGCCGAGTTCCAGCGGCGGATGACGACCGGCGGGCCCATCTTCACGGTGAAGGCGCCCTGGTTCTTGAGGTGGGCCAGCATCGGCTGGATCCACTCCTCCAGATTCGGGGCGTACCAGTTGATGACCGGGCCCTCGGGCAGGTACGCGAGGTACCGCTTCACCTTGGGCAGCTGGCGGTACAACACGAGCGCGACACCGACGAGTTCGCCGGACTTGTCGAACCAGCCGAGGTTCTCCGAGCGCCACTCGTTCTTGACGTCGGCCCATGCCGGGACCTGGCAGTGGCTAGCCGAAGGCAGGCTCTGGAGGTAGGCCAGATGCTGCTCTCGGCTGATGGTGCTCAGGGACAGGCTCATGCGGGGTGTCTCCTCCGGCGGCTTCGCTGGCTATGGCGCGAAGCCTACTGCGACAGGGGCGCCACCCATCTGGGGGACGGGCCGGTGCCCGGGCCGGTGGTCGGCCGGCGCCCCTTCGCGGAGGTTCCCCCGGTCAGCCCAGCCAGCCGCCGAAGAGGCCGCCGTGCGCCATTCCGAGGAAGAAGCCGATGGCAGCAGCGCCAAGGCCGATGATCAGCGCGAAGCGCTCGCGTGTCGTGACGGAGATGAACTGCCCGTACGCGCCGGTCAGGATTCCGATGAGCCCCGTCCACGAGCTGAGCAGGTGCAGGTTGTGGAAGAAAGCCGTGATGAACGCCACGGCACCGAGGACCAGGGTCACCGCCATCAGGGTGTCCTGCAGCGGGTGGGGCTTGCCGTCGGTCGCGAACAGCGAGATCTGGGACTGCGGTCGCATTGCCTGTGCCATCGGAGGCACCTCCTGGCTAGAGCGGTGCTGCGGGGCCGCCTCCCGAGGAGCCGGGGGCATAGCACCGAGCACACCCGATGGATACAGATTGTGTCCCCCTGCCGTCGGATTTCAACCGGAAGGACGCGAGCAGGTAGTCTGTACAGCTGCGCGGTGTCTGCTCTGCGGACGCCGTGCGCACGCATCACGACCCTCCTGCCACGGAACGACCGTGGCCGCTGAGTCCAAAGGAGGTGGGTTCCACATGCGTCACTACGAAGTGATGGTCATCCTCGACCCCGATCTCGAGGAGCGCGCTGTCTCCCCGCTGATCGAGAACTTCCTCTCCGTCGTCCGTGAGGGCAACGGAAAGGTCGAGAAGGTCGACACCTGGGGCCGTCGTCGTCTCGCTTACGAGATCAAGAAGAAGCCCGAGGGCATCTACTCGGTCATCGACCTTCAGGCCGAGCCTGCGGTCGTCAAGGAGCTTGACCGACAGATGAACCTGAACGAGTCGGTTCTCCGGACCAAGGTCCTTCGCCCCGAGACCCACTGAACTTCGGTTCAGCGGTAATCGGGATCGAGTAGCACAGCAGCCCAGCAGCAATCCCCGCCGAGAGGTTCATCCATGGCAGGCGAGACCGTCATCACGGTCGTCGGCAATCTCGTCGACGACCCCGAGCTGCGCTTCACCCCCTCGGGTGCGGCGGTCGCGAAGTTCCGTGTCGCGTCCACCCCCCGCACCTTCGACCGTCAGACCAATGAGTGGAAGGACGGCGAGAGCCTGTTCCTGACCTGCTCGGTGTGGCGGCAGGCGGCGGAGAACGTCGCCGAGTCCCTTCAGCGGGGCATGCGCGTCATCGTGCAGGGCCGGCTGAGGCAGCGGTCGTACGAGGACCGTGAGGGTGTCAAGCGCACGGTCTACGAGCTGGACGTCGAGGAAGTCGGCCCCAGCCTGAAGAACGCCACGGCCAAGGTCGCCAAGACCACCGGTCGCGGTGGCCAGGGTGGATACGGCGGCGGCGGTCAGCAGCAGGGTGGCGGCGGTGGCTGGGGCGGAGCCCCCAGCGGCGGCGGCCAGCAGGGCGGCGGAGCTCCCTCCGACGACCCGTGGGCGTCCAGCGCGCCGGCCGGTGGCCAGCAGCAGGGCGGCGGCGGGGGCGGCTGGGGTGGAAACTCCGGCGGCTCCGGCGGTGGCTACTCGGATGAGCCGCCCTTCTAGGGCAGCTCGCATCCAAACTTCTTGATCACACAGGAGAGACACAATGGCGAAGCCGCCTGTGCGCAAGCCTAAGAAGAAGGTCTGCGCGTTCTGCAAGGACAAGACCGCGTACGTGGACTACAAGGACACGAACATGCTGCGGAAGTTCATTTCCGACCGCGGCAAGATCCGTGCCCGCCGCGTTACCGGCAACTGCACGCAGCACCAGCGTGACGTCGCCACGGCCGTGAAGAACAGCCGTGAGATGGCGCTGCTGCCCTACACGTCCACCGCGCGATAAGGAAAGGGTGACCGACTAATGAAGATCATCCTGACCCACGAGGTTTCTGGCCTCGGTGCCGCCGGCGATGTCGTCGACGTCAAGGACGGTTACGCTCGCAACTACCTGGTCCCGCGTGGTTTCGCGATCCGCTGGACCAAGGGTGGCGAGAAGGACGTGGCGCAGATCCGCCGCGCCCGCAAGATCCACGAGATCGCGACCATCGAGCAGGCCAACGAGGTCAAGGCCAAGCTCGAGGGCGTGAAGGTCCGTCTGGCCACCCGCGCGGGTGACGCCGGTCGTCTCTTCGGCTCCGTGACCCCGGCCGACATCGCCACGGCGATCGAGGCTTCCGGTGGCCCGAAGGTCGACAAGCGCCGCGTTGAGCTGGGCTCCCCGATCAAGACCCTCGGTTCGTACCAGGTCTCCGTGCGTCTGCACGCCGACGTGGCCGCGAACGTGGGCATCGAGGTCGTCGCCGCCTAAGGGCTGCACGTGAAGGGCCGCACCCCATGGGGTGCGGCCCTTCGTCGTTTCGTCCGCCGCCCGTGTTTCACGTGAAACATCGGTTTGACGTCGGAGCGGGGGACGTTTCACGTGGAACATCCCCCGGTTCAGCGCGTGGCTCCCGCGACCAGCCAGCGGCCCGAGCGGGCCCGCAGCTGGAGGGTGGCCATCCGGACCAGCATCATGAGCGTCATCGCCCACCAGAGCGTCGTCAGGCCGCCTCCCACGGTCGGGACGAGGAGCGCCGCAGGTGTGAACACGGCCAGCGTGAGCAGCATCGCCCAGGCCAGGTAGCGGCCGTCGCCCGCGCCCATCAGGACCCCGTCCAGAACGAACACGATGCCGGAGACGGGCTGGGAGAGGGCCACCACGAGCAGGGCGGGCAGCAGGGCGTCCTCGACCGCCGGGTCGCTGGTGAAGAGCGGGATGAACACCGGGCGGGCCAGGACGACCAGCAGACCGAGGACGACGCCGGCGGCGATCCCCCACTGCACCATGCGGCGGCAGACCGCCTTGGCGCCCTCGGTGTCGCCCGCGCCCAGGTAGCGGCCGATGATGGCCTGCCCGGCGATAGCGATGGCGTCCAGGGCGAAGGCGAGCAGGCTCCACAGCGAGAGCAGGATCTGGTGGGCCGCGATGTCGGCGTCACCGAGCCGGGCCGCCACGGCGGTCGCGATCATCAGGATGGCCCGCAGGGACAGGGTGCGGACCAGCAGGGGCGCGCCTGCCTGTGCACAGGCCCGGAT
The DNA here is from genome assembly GCF_042673805.1 of Streptomyces sp. NPDC057010. Classification (NCBI taxonomy): domain Bacteria; kingdom Bacillati; phylum Actinomycetota; class Actinomycetes; order Kitasatosporales; family Streptomycetaceae; genus Streptomyces; species Streptomyces sp. NPDC057010. Next base: position 245,507 of record NZ_JBHUSC010000002.1, read on the forward strand.
CCCCGCGAGGTCGGGCCGCAGGGAGGCCCCGTGCCGCCGGGCCCCGCGCACGACGACGACCAGGTAGGCGGCGGCCATGGCGCACTGGGCGATGACGGTGCCCCAGGCGGAGCCGGCGATGCCGAGGCCGGCGCCGTAGACGAGGAGGGCGTTCAGGCCCGCGTTGAGGGCGAAGCCCCCGACGGCGACGTAGAGCGGGGTACGGGTGTCCTGGAGGCCGCGGATGACGCCGGTGGCTGCCAGGACCATGAGCATGGCCGGGATACCCAGCGCGGAGATCCGCAGATAGGAGATCGCGTAGGGGGCGACGGTGTCGGAGGCTCCGAAGAGCGAGATGAGTGAGGGCGCCGTCGGCAGGACCACGGCGATGACGGCCGCGCCGAGCAGCAGGGCGAGCCAGATGCCGTCCATGCCCTGCCGGATCGCGGCCTGGAGGTCGCCTGCTCCGACCCGTCGGGAGACGGCCGCGGTGGTGGCGTAGGCGAGGAAGACGAAGACGCTGACGGCGGTGGTGAGCAGGGCGGCCGCGATGCCGAGGCCCGCCAGCTGAGGGGTGCCGAGGTGTCCGACGATGGCGCTGTCGGCCATCACGAAGAGGGGTTCGGCGACGAGTGCGCCGAAGGCGGGGACGGCGAGTGCGAAGATCTCGCGGTCGTGCCGTCTCGGCGCAGCCTTCGGTGCTGCGGGGGCCTGTGTCATGTGCTCAATCTAATCTTCCACAGGTAATGGATGCAAGGGCCCTTGGATCCTTACTCGGCCCCTGACTTGGGCGTTCCTCCCGACCCGTTGGAGGTGATCTTGAGACAGTGGCCAAGAATTTTCCGGCGCGCCTGCCCCGGAGGGTGAAATCCCAGGTCAGGTGGGGTGCTGGGGTGGGTCAGGTGATTTTGTCCACAGCGTCGTCCCCCGGTCCGTGCACAGCTTCCGGCGAGTTACCCACAGCATTGGTGCCGTCATCCACATCTCATCCACACAGCCTGTGGATAACAAGATTGGCTGACGCCGTCCGCGGGCCTACCGTGGTGCGTTGCCCGACTCGCCGACGGCGGATTCGGGTGCCCCAAATGTCAGAGCCGTGTCGTAGAAAGAGTGACACGGCGAGGTCCGCCTTGCGGACGTGAGGAGGCGGCCCGGTGAGCATGCCCGAGCCCATGGACGACCCCTGGGCCGACAGTGGTCCGGGCGACCGTCTGCCCCCCCGTCCCCGCCGCAACGGTGAGGGCCGCGGCCGCGGGGACGAGCAGCACGACCGGGGGCGCGAGGGCGGCTCCTGGGACGGCGGCGGCGGTGGCTTCGAGCGCGTCCCCCCGCAGGACCTGGACGCCGAGCAGTCGGTCCTCGGCGGCATGCTGCTGTCCAAGGACGCGATCGCCGACGTGGTCGAGGTCCTCAAGGGGCACGACTTCTACCGGCCCTCGCACGAGACGATCTACCAGGCCATCCTCGGCCTGTACGCCAAGGGCGAGCCGGCCGACCCGATCACCGTCGGTGCCGAGCTGACGCGTCGCGGGGAGATCGGCAAGGTCGGCGGGGCCTCGTACCTGCACACGCTGGTGCAGTCCGTCCCGACCGCGGCGAACGCCGAGTACTACGCGGAGATCGTCCACGAGCGGGCCGTCCTGCGTCGCCTCGTAGCCGCCGGTACGAAGATCACACAGATGGGCTACGCCGCCGACGGCGACGTCGACGAGATCGTCAACAGCGCCCAGGCGGAGATCTACGCCGTCACCGAGCAGCGGACCTCCGAGGACTACCTGCCGCTCGGCGACATCATGGAGGGCGCCCTCGACGAGATCGAGGCGATCGGCTCGCGCAGCGGCCAGATGTCGGGCGTCCCGACCGGATTCACGGACCTCGACTCGCTGACCAACGGCCTGCACCCCGGCCAGATGATCGTCATCGCCGCCCGTCCCGCGATGGGCAAGTCCACGCTGGCTCTGGACTTCGCCCGGGCCTGTTCGATCAAGAGCAACCTGCCGAGCGTGATCTTCTCCCTCGAAATGGGGCGCAACGAGATCGCGATGCGCCTGCTTTCGGCGGAAGCCCGCGTGGCACTGCACCACATGCGCTCCGGCACGATGACGGACGACGACTGGACCCGGCTGGCCCGCCGGATGCCGGACGTCTCCGCGGCCCCCCTGTACATCGACGACTCCCCCAACCTGTCGATGATGGAGATCCGGGCCAAGTGCCGTCGGCTCAAGCAGCGCAACGACCTCTCGCTCGTGGTCATCGACTACCTCCAGCTGATGCAGTCGGGCGGCTCCCGCCGTCCCGAGAGCCGCCAGCAGGAGGTCTCGGACATGTCCCGAAACCTCAAGCTGCTCGCCAAGGAGCTCGAGGTCCCCGTGATCGCGCTCTCCCAGCTGAACCGTGGCCCGGAACAGCGCACCGACAAGAAGCCGATGGTCTCCGACCTGCGTGAGTCGGGCTCGATCGAGCAGGACGCCGACATGGTGATCCTGCTGCACCGTGAGGACGCGTACGAGAAGGAGTCCCCCCGCGCGGGCGAGGCCGACCTGATCGTGGCCAAGCACCGCAACGGCCCGACGGCGACAATCACCGTGGCCTTCCAGGGCCACTACTCGCGGTTCGTGGACATGGCCAACACGTAGCCCCACGGGATGTAGGGTCTCAAATCCAGCTTCATAATCTCAGCGCCCGCTGCATATGGATGGCATTTATGCAGCCATCATGAGACTCGCAGCTCGGATCGTTCACTCTTCTGGGTGGCGTAAGGGGCGACCTCTCCATGCGGGGAGCGAACGCTGACACCTTGGCTACACGGGCAGTCACTCGTGGGCTGGGGGTGCGGTGGACGTCGCTGCGACGGTGAGTATCCGTCATCAACGTGGTGCTCTCGTAGAGGACCAAGACTGGCGTACGGTGCCTGCCGATCTCCTGCAGTCGGCTTGTCCGTGGCGGACGTTCCGCTGGCACAAGGGCCAGAAGCACTACTCCGGCACTTACTGGTCGGCGACGATGCGGGATCACGTGATCTACGAGTCGCGACTGGAGCTGTCGCGGTTGCTCTTCGCCGACTTCGATCCGGCCGTACGCGGCATCGTGGCCCAGCCCTTCTTGCTGAAGACGGTGTTGGAGGGGAAGGTCCGTCGGCACATACCGGACTATCTCCTCCTCACCGAGCAGGCACCGGTGGTCGTCGACGTCAAGCCGCTGCATCGGTTGTCCAAACCAGAGGTGGCGATCACCTTCGATTGGACCCGGCAGGCGGTGGAGTTGCGGGGATGGAAGTACGAGGTCTGGAGCGAGCCTCCGGCCGTGGAGCTGGAGAACATCCGGTTCCTGGCGGGCTACCGACGGGACTGGCTGTTCAGCCCAGAGGTCCTGGAAGACCTTCGGGGAGCTGAGCTCGATGGTGTCTCTCTGAGGCAGGCCGCGCGCTGTCTGCCGAATCGTCCGGAGTCCCAAGTCCGCTCTGCCATCCATCATTTGCTCTGGATGCAGTCTCTCGTTACCGACCTCAATCGGCCGCTGGGCCCTTCACACGTTCTGAGGTGGGTGGCATGAGTAGAGCAGGGGCTCGGGTCGGGGTCGGTACGCGCTTCCGCTACGACGGGGAATCCGTCGAGGTGGTGGAGATGGCTGCGACCACGGCAGGCAACGAAGTGGTCCTGAAGGATGGCCGGGGGCGATTGCTGCGCCTGTCACTCAAAGAACTTCTGTTCTCGGACCGTGCCGCTGTAAGTCCAGACGGCCCGGGACCGTCAGCCGACGACGAAGAGGAGATCGCTTCGATCGTACTTGGGCAGCTCGACAGCTCTGCACGGGCGAAAGTCCTTGAACGCGCTGAGCACGTCCGGGAGGTTCTGACGGGATACCGGTCTGGAGCTCCGGAACTGGCACGCGATGGTGAGCCCCGACCGGCCTATCGCCCGGAGCAACCGTGGGAGGCTCGATACACGGCAAAGGCGGCTGAGCTGGGGGTATCACCTCGTGCCGTGAAGCAATGGGTCTCTGACTTTCGTCGTGGCGGAGAGGCCGGGCTCGCGCCGAAGAAGACAACAGAAAGACCCCACTCAGGAGTTGATGATCGGTGGGTGGAGACCGCGGTAGAGGTGATGGTCGAGCACACCGACCAGTCGCGGCCGTCGCGGACGATGGTGATCGAGCGGACCCGGGCTCGGGTAATAGCGCGGTTCGGTGAGGGGGTGGTTCGGCAGCCGAGCCGGGCGACGGCCTTTCGCCTTCTGGAGGAGCTGGAGCGACGCCATCCGCTGTTCCGGCTGAGTACGAAGCGGAACCGGGATATCGCCGGTCGGCCGGAGGGTCCGTACGGGAAGCTGCGGCCGACGCGTCCGGGTGAGTATCTGCTGATGGACTCCACCCGCTTGGACGTCTTTGCGTTCGACCCGTTGACGCTGAAGTGGGTTCAGGCCGAGTTGAGTGTCGGGATGGACTGGTACTCCCGCTGCATCACGGGGATCCGGCTGACTCCGGTCTCGACGAAGGCGGTGGATGTCAGTGCGGTGCTGTTCCAGTCGTTTCGGCCGCGGCTGGCGGGGCGGGACTGGCCGCGGCACGCGGTCTGGCCCGAGCATGGCATCCCCCGCACCGTCCTGGTCGATGTCGAAGGCGCCACCGGACCGGGGCTGGCCTCGCCGCCTTTGGTTCCCGAGACGCTGGTCGTCGACCACGGCAAGGTCTATGTCTCGGAGCACCTGACCAGTGTCTGCCGACGGATGGGCATCTCCATCCAGCCGGCCCGGCTGCGGACGGGCCGCGATAAGGGGCCGGTCGAGCGCTACTTCCGGACTTTGCGGGAGGGGCTGCTGCAGGTGCTGCCCGGCTATAAGGGCCCCGACATCCACTCGCGGGGTGAGAGCCCGGAGGGCGACGCGTTCTTCTTCCTCGACGAGCTTGAGGCGATCATCCGGGAGTGGACCGCGGCGGTCTATCACTGCCGGCCGCATTCCAGTCTGGTCGATCCCGGTCTGCCGGGTCTGCGGATGTCCCCAGCGAAGATGTTCGAGCACGGCATGGCGCGGGCGGGTTACATCGAAGCGCCCCGTGACCGGGACCTGGCTTACGAGTTCCTGCAGACGAAGTGGCGCACGGTCCAGCACTACGGGGTCGAGATCGGCCGCCGCCGTTACAGCGGCCCCGGCCTGCCCGAGCCGGGAGTCCGTAGCCCCTACGACAGTCCGGTCAAGAACGGCTGGCCTTTCCAGGTGGACCCCGACGACATCACCCGGATCTACTTCCGCGATCCGGCTACTCGGGCCTGGCGCACGCTGGTCTGGGAGCACGCGCCATCGGCCGAGATGCCGCTGAGCGAGGACGCGTTGACGTTCGCCCGGCAGCTGGCGGCCTCGAAGTATCGCTTTCCTGACGACCGGCTTGCCGTCGCTGATTTGTTGGAGCGGTGGAATCTCGGGCTGGGCACCACGATCGCCGAGCGGCGCATGGCCCTGCGGCTCTCGCGCGAGCAGGCCGCCATCGAGCTTCCGGAGAGTGAGGCGGAGACGGTCGTCTTGCTTCCGTCCGTACGCAAGGCCCTCGGCCAGGACGAGCAGACCGCGGAACTGCGGGAGCCCGACGTGGTGACGGAGACCGGGGATGACGACGAGGCCGATCTGGAGGACCTCGCCGGGGAGGACGACTTCTACGCCGATGCCCTGGAGGACGTGTGAACGACGGCAGCGTTCCGCAGCCAGGCAGTCTTGCCTTGTCGCGGAAGGAGGACTTCAAGGCGTTCGCAGAGAGCCCTCGCCGCAGCCCTCCCGACCTGCTGACCCGCAAGCAGCTGAAGTCCCTGCCCACACAGGCGCGGGCGGACTACGACCGTCAGCGCCGGCAGTGGCACGCGAACATCGGCCCGGTCAAGACGCCGCAACTGACAGAGCTCCATGAAAACCTATGGGACATCGTCGACAGCAACGAGCAGGACGGCGACAAGGCCAAGGGGGCGGTGGCCGTCGACGCGTTCCCGGGTCTGGGCAAGACGACCTCGGTGCTGGCCTTCGCCCGCGACTTCCACCAGCGGGAGATCGAGGAGTCGGGCGCGTTCACGAGCCAAGGGCACGAGCGGATCCCGGTCTGCCGGGTCGGGCTGACCGGGAACACCGGAATGAAGGATCTCAACCGGGCCATGCTGGAGTTCTTCGGCCACCCCGGACAGATGCGGGGGACCACCGCCCAGTTCGGACGGCGGGTGCTGGACTGCGTGCTGTCCTGTGATGTCCGCCTGGTGGTTCTGGACGATCTGCACTTTTTGAAATGGGGACAGAAGAGCGGCATCGAGGTGAGTAACCACCTGAAGTGGATCGCCAACGAGTTCCCGGTGACGTTGCTGATGGTGGGGGTCGAGCTCGCGAAGAAGGGCCTGTTCGGCGAAGGAACGAACGGGCGCGACACCGCTCTGGCCCAGACCGGCCGCCGCACCACCCGCCTCGGGCTTCGTCCGTTCACCATCGATATGGAGGCCGGGCGCCGGGAGTGGCGGCAGATGCTGCTGGCCCTCGAACAGCGAGTCGTGCTCACCGACAAGCATCCCGGCATGCTCGCGGACGACCTGTCGGACTACCTCTTCGCCCGCAGCACCGGACACATCGGCTCGCTGATGACGCTGATCAACCGCAGCTGCCAGCGGGCGGTCCGCACCGGCGCCGAACGTCTTGACCAGGAGCTCATGGACCGGGTGAAGAACGACGAGGCATCCGAGGCCGCCCGCCTCGAACTGCAGGCCGCGCTGGAGAAACGGCTGACCAGCCGCCCGCGGCCCCGGAGCCGGCGACCCGCATGAGAACGCCGGCCCGCACCCTGCCGATCCGGCTGCCTCCACTGCCCGGCGAGGCCCTGGACTCATGGCTGGAGGCGATAGCAAGACGGATGGACACCGCGCTCGGTGATGTCCTGCTGCACTTCGGCTTCCCGGTCCGGCACCGGGCCGGAAACCAGTTCAGGGGCATCCCGGCAGACTGGGCGATCGTCCTCGACGAGCGGTTGGCCGCCGCTGTCGCACACGCCACCGGGACGTCCCCGGAGACAGTCGCTGCCCTGACCCTGGCTCATTACGACGGACGGGCCCTCCACCTGAGTGCCGGGGGCCGGGCCGTGTCACGGCACGTCCTTTGGGGCCGCGGAGGGGGATCCCGGTTCTGTCCGGAGTGCCTTCATGCCACTGGTGGGCGATGGCAATTGTCCTGGAGGCTCGGTTTCTCCTTCGCCTGCACCCGGCACCGCAGGCTGCTGGCGGACTGCTGCCCGCACTGCGGGAGGGTGCCGCGGCAGCGGCCCCGTTCCGGCCGGTCCGTCCCCCGGCCTGAACTCTGCGGCAATCCACCGACCCGCCCCACCCGCCCGTTCTCGGCGGGCTGCGGCACCGATCTGACCCGCGCTTCGACGCTCCTCCTGCCTCCTGGTCATCCGGTTCTCACGGCGCAGGACCGAGTGATGGAGATCATCGACGGGGCAACGGCAGCTTTCGGCCCCTACCGAACCTCTCCCCAGCTGGCCTCGGCGGTGCTGGCCGACATCCGGGCCCTGGGCATACGCGTCCTGAGCGACCTGCCCGCAGCTGTCCTACGAGAGCAGATCCCGGCTGACATCGCAGAAGCTCACCTCAGCACCGATGCGGTCTCCCCGCACACCGGACAGGCCATGGAACGTCCGGGGTTCATGGCCCCGCCCCGAGCCGCGGACACGGCCGTCGCGGTCACCATGGCCCTGAGCATCCTGGAGCAACCAGGAATCCACCCGGCCGGCGAGGCCCTGCGGAGCCTGCTGGAAGCAGTACGCGAGGAACTCACGCAGATCTCGGCGACCAGCATCGACAGCTGGGGCAGGGGCATCAGCCCGGTGCTGCAGTCCGTGCACCTGGCGGCCCTCGCCCCTTCCCTCCGCCCCAGCGAATACGTCCGCTACCGCATCATGACCGAGACCCCCCGCCGGCCGACCCGGACCACTCGGGACATCGAGCAGCGAGCCAGGAAGATCCCCACGATGTTCTGGCCGCCCTGGACGATCCGCCTCGCACCACCTGAAGGAATCCATGCGCGGGCTCTGGCTCCCGTTCTCGCCGCCCTGTTGCTGATTCCCGACAGCCGCACATCCCTGGACCAGGCAGCCGGGCTGATCGGTGACGTCATCGACGGCACTGAGGTGTCACGCCTCCTCCAGGAAGTCGACGACCTTCCGCAATGGCCGGACATCGCCACTGCTCTGGACCGGCTCGCGGACTGCCTCGGTGCCAACAGCACCCCCATCGACTACGGTCGGCGCCGACTCCTCGACTACACCGGCCTGCTTCCTCATGACCGCTGGCTGGAGATCTGCCGCCGCACCGGAACACCACCGGGAACCGGACGGCGCGAACGCATCGCACGCAGCCAGCTCTTCCAACGTCTCAGCGGCCTGCCCGCCGAGTCTGCCCCCGACGACCTGGGCGGGCCCGACAGTGCAGAGTTCCGGGCGACGTCCCTGCGGTTCACCGCGCTTCAGACCCCTGAACTCGTGCATGCCCTCCAGCAGGAAGCCCTCACCTTCCTGGCCTCACACCACATCCACGACGAGCCCATGACCTGGCAGCCGCCCGCCACCCTGCTGGCAGGGCTCTCCCTTCCCGGCCCCGACCCGGCACACGTCGACCTACCCCGCCTGCACCAGCTTGTCCGCGAACGCCAGCACCCCGTTCAGCACGCCGCCCAGGTCCTGGGCACGACCGTCGAGGCCATCCGACATGCCCTCGACGAGCATCCAGCCCCCGCACCCCCGCTGACGAAGAGCACCGCCAGGGCCACCGGCCGCATCCGGCAGCAGGCCCGGCAAGCCATTCCGGCAGAGCGCTTCACCCGGCTCTACCTCGACGAACACCGGTCCCTCCAGCAGATCGCCACCCTCACCGGCTTCTCCCGCAGAGTGCTGACCGACCTTGCCAAGGAGTACGGCATCCCGCTCCGCGAGGGCCCCAAGGACTACAAGCGCCGCGGCACTGTCGAACGGGCCTGGCTCATCGAGCAGTACGTCCACCGCCGCCGGACCCTGCCGGACCTCGCCCGAGAAGCTGGCATGAGCACCGCGAACATGGCCCGCTGGGCCAAGACCCACAACGTTCCGCTGCGACCACGCGGAGGGTCCAGTCACAGCCAGGTACTTCGGGCAATCGACCAGGCCAGCCGAGCACCAAGCATCCTTCGGCCGGCACTCGGCGGCCAGGGGGCCAGCGAACGGTTGAGCCGATTCGCGGCTGCATCTCCCTACCCCAGCCTCGGTGCCGCAGCGAGCGGCCTCGGCCTCAACACGTTCACCCTCGTCGCACAGATCAACCGGATCGAACGAGAACTCGGTGGACCACTCCTGGTCCGGGCGGAACGAGGTAGGCCCATGACGCTCACTCCCCTGGGGAAGAAAGTGCTCAAGGCCATTCGAAAGATGCAGGACAACACGATGCCCTGAGACGCGGCATGATCATTCCGGGTCGGCAATGCGTCGGAACACCCCGTCCAACTCGCCGGAGGCCACGAGCCCGGCAATCACGCGCACCATGCTGCCGATGCCGGGATTCCGCACGATCAGCCCGTCCGCGCAGAAGAAGCACTGCCCGGAGACCGCCTCTCCGCTTGCCTCCCAGCTCCGCATGAGCCGATCCACCTCGGCGAGAGTGAAGATCGTGGAACTCCAGCGCGACCCGTCGGCAAGATGAACCTCGGCATCGACGTTGCAGACCTCTTCGATCGCCTCGTCCGGTTCCACGAGGAAGAGCACCTGGAAGCCGGCGGCCCGAACCCGGTAGTAGGGAGCCTCCCAGTCGGCATCAGAAGCCCGACCCTCGGACGCCGGGCCCGCCTGTTGCGGCATCGACGCCGTCACTGAAGTTCCTCACCCGGCGGTATGAAGGCGTCGGCGCTGTCGGCGTCCTCCACATGTCCCTGAGCATCGACTGTGATGGCAGTCGCCCGGCCCTGCGAAGTGATCAACCAGGCCAGCACCTGCTCCGTGAGAGGTGATCCACCCGGCCCTTCATCCGTCCAGTGTGCCCGCCATCCCCCACCGGGTATCGCGGCGACCACCTGATCGGCCCGCTCCAAGTGGGAGAAGTCCACGTAGTCCGTGACCTGGCGCAGTGCCCCTCGTTGCGGGTCGACCACCAAGGCTGTCCCGGTTGCGGGATCCCATCCCTCCACGCGCACCATGCGACCGATCTCGGTCTCAGTGCCATTGAAGATGGCGGTCCATCCGGTCTGATTGAAATATCGGAGTTGCATGGCGTCATGATCCCGGAGGTCCGGCGACCTGCTCGACCTCCGTGTCGTGGAAGCCGTGGTTATCAAGAAACCAGCAGGCCGGTGATACTGATGTCAAAGACCCGACGGACTGTGGAAGCGGACCCAGACACTCCTGTAGGGCTCAGTGGATTGCTGCTTTTCTATGCTGATGCACACATTCACTCGTTGGGGGATTCCGTTGCCAGCGGGATACCGCACCGCCAGCAGTCGTTCGCGTGGTCGTCCTGGCAGACGTAGCCGATGGCACCATCCACGCACCATTCGGCGGCCTCCTCGGAAAGCAGGTCGGGCCCGGCAAGGAGCAGCCGACGAAATTCCGTGGTATCCGCAATGTCGGCCGGCCGGTTGGTGAACCACTCGTTGAACCAAGGCTTGTCCTGGTATATGCCCCAGTGCGCATTCTCCCGGTCGTCGACAGCCGTAAGGAACCGATCGACGATGCGCCCCCAACTCGGTGCTCCGAACCAGCTGTTGTCGGACGTACAGAAGGATTCGATCAGGGTTCGCAGGCCGAACTCCTTCTCGTGAAGGCAGTGCCTTCGCCCCCATGAGATCGCGACCTGCGCCATCTCCGCGAGTTCTTCTCGCGGATCAACCTCGTGCGCCGGGTCGTCAGGGTTGTGGCAGGCCAGCCCGAGCTCGAGTACGGACTGCCCTGTCGGTAGAACCCGGGACGGGTTGACGATCGCGAGACCGAGACCGATCCAGTCGACATGGTCGAACGACAGCATCGAGCGCACGAGTCGGGTGGTTGCCGTGTTGATCCGCATCATCGTGCCGTCGTGCAGCGGACTCTTCCCGGCATGCCAGTTCTCGACGGGTGTGTTGCGCCACACGGCGAGCGTGATGCGGGTGGCAGCGAGCCACAGCAGGGCGTCGTCGTCGAGGTGCCCGAACCGCTTGGCACACTCCTGGGCGCCGTAGGTGATCAACTCTTCCGGTTTCGGCCACCTGTGGCTGTCGGGCCCTTCAGGCGCGTACTCATAGTCGTCGGCGTACTCGTCAAGGATCGCACTCAACTCGGTTGCGCTGTAAGCCTCGCTGTACTCGGAGCCGTCCGGCCCCTCGACGGTGTACATGTCGTGGTCCCAGGAGACGTACACGTCGCCCCAGAGCACGACGTCATCGCACTCGCTGGCGTTGTCCGTCACAACCGGCCTGATGGTGATCGGGGCAGTACGCCCGTCGGTTCGCTCGCCGTCCTTCTCGGCGGCCCATGCGGTGATGACCCCGAGCGGCTTCGGAAGGAGAGGACCGACCTCGGTGATGCTGAACGGCTCGTCGTCGTCATCGGTGCCGAACCGGCTGTTGACGAACGCGACCGCCTCGGAGGGCGTGCTAACGATGGACTGGCTACCACTCTCGTTGTCAACCACTCGCCACAACGGGCTGTTCTTCACGGTGCTCTCCGATCGCGGTGAGTGCACCCGGGGTGGGTGCGATGCGCCGGGTCGCTCGGCACTGACACCAACTTATGGGTTGATCAACCCATCCGTAGTCCCGAAGGTACTTGTCGGCGATGACGTTCGGTACGTTCGCGTGCAACCTGCTTTTCGCGCCCGCGGCGACACAGCACAGTCCAACAGCGGAGGAGGCGAAGATGGCGCTGAACAAGAAGGGTTCCCGGCGCATAACCGTTGACGGAATCGAGTACCGCTGGCGGATCCGCAGGAAGCCCTCCTACATGCAGGGACTCTGCTGGACACCGATGACCTACGCGGTCGAAGCGGCCGGCGGCAGCCGGCCGGGCACGACCTTGATCGTCACCAGCGGCCAGGCCCATCCCAGCAACTGGGTGGGCGTCGAGACGGAGCCCATTCGCCCAGCACACATTGCTGCCGGCATTCGAGCGGCACGGCATCAGGGCTGGGATCCCCCCCGGGTCGGTTCTCCTTTCCAGCTCGATCGATCCGCAGGATTCATCGCCCAGTCATGAGGCGAAGCGGAGCAGCGCGGTGCACCTGGCCCGTCATCATGGCCTGGTGACCACCTGGATGCGCTGCTACTGGGACGAGGAAGACACCTGGTTCTACTTCGAGGTCGACGCCGAAGGCTGGGTGATCCGGCAGGTCGAACTCGAAGGGCCTGAGCTGACTCCGATCGCAGCTGCCTCCCTCGCCGAGTGGCAGCGGGCCCGCGACGCAGGCCGCCTCGACGAGTACGACAACAGGTTCGGGATCACAGCCGAACAGCCCGTCTCCGAGTGGGAAGGCCACGATCCGGAGCAGCTGACCTCCGACGGGTTCGAGGAGGTCTGGAACTCCGCCCGTCGGCAGATCGCAGCCCGGCCGTCATGAGATCGGACGGGCGGAGGAGGAACTACAAAGACTGTTGATCGTTGACAGTGCCGGCGACTGCTGGTCCGCAGTTCGCCGGAAGCCCGCCCACTACCAAAGCGATCGCGTGCTCAGCGGTGTCCGCCTCACCGATCACTCTTCCTCGTGAAGGGCCGCAGACTCGATATCGTCCGTCGCTCAGCGGATCGATGAACGGCACGTCCCATGAGTACGGGAACCCAGTGCAGGTTGTGAAATGAAGCGACCAGTGGCTGGTGAACGGAAGCAGCTGGCGCAGCTGTGGTTCGGCATGCGCAAGCTCGGCAACCTTCAGCGTCCGATGGGCGGGCTCCCGGCGGTCCGAATCTCGGCGCAGGCCTTCAAGGAGCAAGCGCCACTTCACCGCGACCGCCTCGGCCGGACCCTTTTCATGGGCTTCGGCCAGCTCGGTGACCTTGACGAATGGGCTCACCTCGCGGATCTCTTTGAGCCTCAGGCCGTTCCGCCATGCCTCCAGGGCCCGTGCCATCTCGCCCAAGTCCTGAGTCGCGCCCGAGACCAACTGCACCCCCATGGACCAACCGCTGAAGATGAACCACCGCTCCACAGAACCCAGGCTGATCCAGCACGCCTCACGGTCAGCCACCGTGCTCTCGACGCCTGCCGTCCGGAGCGGGTTCGAATCATCCACAAGAAGCCTGCCTAGGGAGAGACCGAGCTCAGCAGCCACGGCTTCCAGCGCTCCGGCGAAGCTGCCGGCGGACGCCAGGTCTGGATACAAGGAAGCGTCGGCCGGGAGTGGCTCGTGCCGGGCAGGGGGTGTCGCGTTCGAGGTCACCGAGGCAGTCTCCCTCGTGCTGAGGAATCTGCCACGTCCGTGAGATTGATCAAGCTCGTCACGCTGTGAGACTCAAAGAGAAGCTGCAGGTCAACGCGATGCTCTATGACACGAACCGCAGGATCCTACACGGGAAGCGGATCGCGCCGAAGTTCCGCGCTGCGTTCCCCCTTGTGGTACCTACACGATCATGGATGAGCTTTCTGAGGACCTGGACCTTCTCCCCGGCACCCGGCGTGCGCTGAATCACCGGATCGCCGTCGCGCAGAGCGAGGGGCGGGCGCCGTCCGTGGTGGCGGCCGTCGTACGGGGCGGGGACGTGGTCTGGGAAGGCTCCAGGACCTCCGTGGCCGGGCACGGCCCGAACGGGAACGTCCAGTACCGGATCGGGTCGATCAGCAAGACCTTCACCGCGGTCCTCGTGATGCGGCTGCGGGACGAGGGACTGCTCGGGCTCGCGGATCCGCTGGAGAAGCACCTGCCGGGCACCGGCGTGGGCGAGGTGACCATCGCCCAACTGCTGGCCCACACCGGCGGTCTGGCCGCGGAGACCCCCGGCGAGTGGTGGGAGCGCACGCCCGGCTCGCTGCGGCCCGAGCTCGCCGATGTCCTGGGGGACGAGCCGCTCCGGCACACTCCGGGAAGCAGGCACCACTACTCCAACCCGGGCTACACACTGCTGGGTTCGCTCGTGGAGGCACTGCGCGGCAAGCCGTGGGAAGAGGTGCTGCGGGCCGAGGTGCTGGAGCCGCTGGGCCTGCACCGTACGAGCGGGCTGCCGCAGGCCCCGCACGCGGGCGGCTGGGCGGTGCACCCGTGGGCGGACGTGATGCTGCCCGAGCCGCTGGAGGACCTGGGTCTGATGGCGCCGGCCGGCCAGCTGTGGTCGACGACAAGGGACTTGGCGCGCTTCGCGGACTTCCTGCTGCGTGGGAACGAGCGCGTGCTGAGTGCCGGGTCCGTCCGGGAGATGCGCACCTCGGCGGCGCCGCCGGAGCCGGGCCTCGCCGAGCTCGGCTACGGGCTGGGGATGCAGCTGACGGCCCAGGGCGAGCGCCGGCTCGCGGGGCACAGCGGTTCGCTGCCGGGGTTCGTCGCGGGCCTGTGGCTGAGCGAGGCGGACGACGTGGCAGCGGTGGTGCTCGCGAACTGCACCTCGGGACTGCCGGCTTCCACGGTGGCCGTGGACCTGCTGGCGATCGTGGCCGACACGGAGCCGCGGTTCCCGCAGCCGTGGCGTCCCTTCGCGGAAGCCGATGCGGTCCCGCTGGAGGTGTGCGGCCCCTGGTACTGGGGCACCTCGCCGCACGTGGTGCGGCTGAAGGCGGACGGGTCGCTGGAGCTGGGTCCGGTGGGGGCGACCGGGCGCACCTCCCGCTTCCGCGCGGAGCCGGACGGCACGTGGACGGGCCTGTCCGGCTATTACGCGGGAGAGACGCTGCGGGCGGTGCGGCGTGCCGACGGCTCGGTGAGCCACCTCGATCTCGGGTCGTTCGTGTTCACACGCGAGCCGTACGACGCTCAGGCCCCGGTGCCCGGCGGGGTGGACCCGCAGGGCTGGCGCGGCATCGGCTGACTCCGTTGCTCAGGCGACGAGTTCACGCTCCAGGGGGGTGCGGAAGCGCGGGGTGATGCGGGCCTCCCCCACCCATGCGGCGAGGCGGTCGGCCTCGGCGGCGATCGCCTTCTCGGCGGCGCGGCCGGGGCTTCCCAGCAGCCGCCAGACGATCTCGCCGTTGCCGCGCTGGGCCCAGCCGCCGACGATCTCGCCGTTCCACCACACGGTGGGGCCGATGTTGCCGGCGTAGTCGAAGAGGGCGGGCCGGTGGGCGGGATCCAGGTGGAAGGTGCGATCGGCCCAGCCCATGCCGCTGGGATCGAGCCCCGGCAGCAGGGCGGCCCAGGGCTCCGGAGCCGGTTCGGGCGAGGTGTCTCCGGGACCGACCAGGGCCGTGCTCCCGTCGTCGAGGCGGACCTGGTCGGGGCCCACGGCCGCGAGGGCCTTGCGGACGTCCGTCAGGCTCCAGCCGGTCCACCACTTGAGGTCGGCCTCGGTGGCCGGCCCGTAGGCGTGGAGCCAGCGGCGCGCGATCTCGGCTCGGGCCTCGGCCGGGGGCACGGCCGGCCAGGGCTCGGTGTGGACCCAGCGGTACTGGCTGGAGGTCCAGGATCCGCGGGGCCGGTCGCGCCGGATCCGACCGTCTGCGGCCAGCAGTCGGATCACGCGGGTGGCGACACCGGTCTCCGCCTCGTACTTCTTCCCCCGGCCGATGGTGATCTTCCGGCGCAGGGCCGGTACGGCGGCGGACAGTTGGCTGCCGGTGCAGGGGCCGCGCTCGTCGAGGGCTTCGAGCGCCGCCGCCTCGGCCTGGGCCAGCCACTTTGCGTCCAGACCCTGCCCGTCCTCGTCGAGGTGCTTGAGGAGGGTGCGCCGCTCCTTGAGCGCGATGCCCCGGGCGGTGGAGGAGTCGACGTACGGGGCGAGGTCGGTCGAGACCGCGAAGAGGGTGTTGCGCATGCTGAGCAGCCGGACGAGGCCGACGTCCTCGTACAGCGCCTGCTCGATCGCGGCGGGGCCGCCCCCGGTGAGCCGGGCGCGGGCGGAGAGGAAGACGGTCGCGGCGTCGGTCGCGTGCAGGGCGACGACGGCGTCCGCGGCTTCGGCAACGGTGGCGGCGCGGGTCGAGGGAGCCAGGCGGTGGCGACGGCCGAGCCGGTGGCGGCGCTCTGCGGTGCTGATGAGGGGAAGGCCGGTACTCATCTTCCCGATCGTAGGCCGGGCCGCCGACACGGCGGCCCGGCCCGGAGCCCGCCACTCAGAGCTGAAGTTTGAACCCGACGTGGGACGCGCTGAAACCGAGCCGCTCGTAGAAGCGGTGGGCGTCGGCACGGCTCGCGTCCGAGCTCAGCTGCACCAGATCGCAGTTCTCGGCCCGCGACTTTTCGATGGCCCATTCGATGAAGCGGGTACCCAGGCCGCTGCCGCGTTCGTCGGCGTGGACGCGGACCCCCTCGATGATGGAGCGGGTGGAGCCCCTGCGCGAGAGGCCGGGGACGATCGTGAGCTGGAGGGTGCCCACGACGCGGTCCTCACGGACGGCGACGACCAGGTGCTGGTGCGGGTCTTCGCTCAAGCGCTTGAGAGCCGCGAGATAGGGACTGAGGTCGTCGGGGGATTCCCGGGTGGCCCCGAGGGGGTCGTCGGCCAGCATGGCGACGATGGCGGGCAGATCGGCCTCGGTGGCCGGCCGGAAGGCCAGGTCTGGGGCGTCGGTCACGGTCCGGTCCTCCTTCTCTCGGTCAGCCGGCGGCAACGGTGAGCGGCGCCCAGCGGCGGGTCCAGTCGCCGGGCAGGCCGGGGGTGTTACGGGTCATCACCGCGTTGAAGGCCACCGAGGCCAGTCCGCGGTCCTTGAGCCAGGCCAGGAGCGCCTCGTGGCGTACGTCGACATCCGTGCGCAGCGGCCGGTCCGTGGTGGCGGCGAGGGCGGTGACGAGGGCCTGGGCGCCGGCCGTGTCGCGGGCGATCAGCGGGCCGATGACATGGGTGTCCATATTGGGCCACAGGGCGGCGTAGCCGGTGAGGTCGCCCGCGCGGTCCTCGGCGACGAGCAGCCGGTCGGTGAAGGCGGGGAGCCTGGTGATCACGTGTGTCCGGTCGGCGCCGAAGACCTCGGTGTCCAGGCGGACGATCCGCGGGAGATCCTCGGCGGTGGCCGGACGGACGCGGCCCGTGCCTGCGAGGGCCTCGGTGGTGGCCTCGTCGGGCTGTGGCAGGAAGGTGCCCTTGACCATCTCCGCCCGGCCCGTGGTCTCGAAGCCGAGCTCCTCGTAGAGGGGGCGGCCGTAGGGGGTGGCGTGCAGGGTGAGCGGGACACCCTTGAGTACGTCGTCGCAGATGTAGGTCATCAGACGGCGTCCCAGCCCCCGGCGGGCGTAGCGGTCGGCGACGAGGACCATTCCGATGGCCGCGAGGTCCGGCTCGGCCGGGGCGTAGCCGTACCGGGTGACGACGCAGGCGGCGGCCAGTCCCTGTCCGTCCGGAGCGTCGACCCCGTACCCCTTTCCGGCGGCCAGCAGCAGACCCCATTTGTGGTCCTCGCGGGGCCAGCCGCGGTCCTCGGACAGGTCGGCGCAGTGGCGGAGATCGTCCGCGGTCAGCGCCCGGATCGGCAGATCGTGGAGGTGTGGTGGTGTCACCGGCCCAGACTGGATCATGACGTGAGGGGCGTCCAGGGGATTTGGGCGGAGGCGGATGTTTCACGTGAAACATCCGCCGTTGTTTCACGTGAAACAGAGACGCGGTTTCACGTGAAACACGCTGTTTCACGTGAAACGGAAGAGCTAGCCTCGACCTTTATGACTCTCCTGCACCTGTTCGACCTCGACGGAACGCTCATGTTCGGCTCTGCGGCGCCCGTCGAAATCTCCCGACAACTCGGGCTGAGCGCCGAGATCGCCGAGCTGGAGCGGTCCTTCGGTGCACAGGAGATCGGGCCGCAGGAGTTCTCGGTGGCCGCGCACGCACTGTGGGCGGAGCTGACGCCGGCGCACGTACGGGCGGCATTCGACGGCTCGCCGTGGCTCGCGGGCATCCAGGAGGTGTGGCGGGAGATCCGCGAGCGCGGGGACTACTGCGCGGTGATCTCCCTGTCGCCGTCCTTCTTCGTGGAACTGCTGCTGGAGTGGGGCGCGCATGCTGCGCACGGGTCGGTCTTCCCGGAAGTCCCCTTCACGCGGGCCATGGACGTGTCCGGGATCCTGACGCCCGAGGGCAAGGTCACGGTGGCGGACCGGCTCTGCGCACAGTTCGGGGTGAGCCGGGACGACTGCGTCGCGTACGGGGATTCGGCGACCGACGCGGTGCTCTTCGAGGCAGTGCGGGTCTCGGTGGCGGTCAACGCGCGGCCGCATCTGGCGGCGCGTGCGACCCACGTCTACGAGGGCCGGGACCTGCGGGAGGCATATCAGCTCGCAGGGGTGGCACGCCCGGGAGTTGAGGCATCTTAAGAGGAAAGTGGGTTCGAAACGCGGTTTTTCTGCATTTCCCCACAGGCCTCTGGGCGGGCTGGCACGCTGTAGAACCCGGAACCACGGATTCACAGGCCGTGGCGTGTGCAGACCGACCGAGTTGCTCGAAGCGAGGCACCGCATGGACGCTCCGCCCACCAGATCGGCCAGACGGGATACGACCCGGATATCCGGCGAGGGCGGCGCGACCGAGCCCTCGCCGGATGCGGTGCTCATCCGCCGGACCCTCGGGGAGATCGCACCGGTCGCCGACAAGGTGACCTCGTACTTCTACGCCCTGGTGTTCACCGGGCACCCGGATGTCCGGGGCATGTTCCCGGTGGCCATGGACGCGCAGCGCGACCGGCTGCTGAAGGCGCTGCTGACCGCCGCCGAGCACATCGACAATCCCCAGGTGCTGACCCCGTACCTGCGCAGGCTGGGCACCGGGCACCGCAAGTACGGCACCATGGCCGGCCACTACCCGGTGGTGGGCGAGGCCCTCATCGGCGCGCTGGCCCGCTACGCGGAGAAGACCTGGGGACCGGAGACCGAGGCCGCATGGGTGCGGGCCTACACCGCGATCTCCCAGATCATGATCGACGCGGCGGCGGAGGACGAGGCGAAGGCCCCCGCCTGGTGGCAGGCGGAGGTGGTCTCCCACGAGCTGCGCACCTCGGACATCGCGGTGCTGACGGTCCGTCCCGACCAGCCCTACGCCTTCCTGGCCGGCCAGTACGCGAGCCTGGAGACCCCGTGGTGGCCCCGCGTGTGGCGGCACTACTCCTTCGCCTCGGCCCCGCGTGCCGACGGGCTGCTCTCCTTCCACGTCAAAGCCGTTCCCGCAGGCTGGGTCTCCAACGCGCTGGTGCGCCACGCCCGCCCGGGCGACGTGCTGCGCCTCGGCCCGCCGGCCGGCTCGATGGTGGTGGACCACACGACGGACAACGGGATGCTCTGCCTGGGCGGGGGCACGGGAATCGCCCCGATCAAGGCCCTGATCGAGGACGTTGCCGAGCACGGGGAGCGGCGGCCGGTGGAGGTGTTCTTCGGGGCGCGCAGCGACCACGACCTCTACGACAAGGACACCCTGCTGGGCCTCCAGCGCTCCCATCCGTGGCTGTCGGTGCGCCCGGTGGTCGGCGACGGGCTGGCCGGGCAGCTGCCGCAGGCGATCGGCGAGCACGGGCCGTGGAGCTCGTACGACGCGTTCATCTCCGGGCCGCCCGCGATGATCCGCAGCGGAGTCGACGAGCTCAAGAGGATCGGGATCCCCGGTGAACGGATCCGCCACGACGCGGTGGAGGAGCTGGCGGGCGTCGCCGGCTGAGACCGGCGGGGGTGCCACCGGTACCAGCCGGGATCTCGCCCGGGATCCTCAGCCCAGGTCGGGGGCGTGCATGGCGCGGACGCCCTCGATGTTCCCGTCGAGGTAGTGCCGCAGGGACAGGGGAACGAGGTGGACGGCGGCGATGCCGACGCGGCTGAAGGGCACGCGGACGATCTCGTACTCCCCTTCGGGCTGGTCGACCTCGGGGCCGTGACGTTGGCTGGGGTCCATCGATTCGAGGTGGCAGACGAAGAAGTGCTGCACCTTCACGCCGGTCACTCCCCCGTCCGCGATGTGTTCGACGGTGTCGACGAAGCAGGGGACCACATCGGTGATCTTCGCGCCGAGTTCTTCGTGGATCTCCCGGTGGAGGGCGTCGACGACGGTGGCGTCCGAGGCCTCCACTCCCCCTCCGGGGGTGAGCCAGTAGGGATCGACGCCGGGCTTGGTGCGCTTGATGAGGATCAGGTCGTCACCGTCGAGCAGGATCGCGCGGGCGGTGCGTTTGACCACGGGACGTTCGGTCATGGGAGAAGAGTGGCCCACCGCTCCGCTTCTGAAACGCGCCACGGACCGGAAAGACGGGCCGGAAACGGTGGTTCACCAGAGCGTGGCGGCGTGCAGCAGCCGGTCATGGGCGCGGGCGAGGTGGGCGAGGGCGAGGCTGCCGGTCCGCACGACCGCGAACCAGGTGCGCAGCGGCGGTACGGCGGGATCGGCGAGGGCCACGATGCGGCCTGCGGCGAGGGCGTCCTGGCAGAGGTAGCGGGGCAGGACGGCGAGCCCGGCACCGGCCTGGACGCATTCCAGGACCGCCCGCAGATCGGGGGCGACGACGGTGGCGGTGGCGCGCCCCGCATCGGGCCGGGTCTCGAAGACGGTGGCCCAGTAGCGGGTGACGAGCGGGAGGCTTTCGTGGACCTCGACGAGGGGGATGCCGTCCAGCGCGGCGGGCCCCTCCTCCCGCAGGTGGTCCGGGTCGACGAGGGCGGCCCAGTAGGGCGCGGCGACCAGGACGTGCTCCTCGTCGCACAGCGCGGAGGCGCTGAACAGGCCGCCGCGTGGGCGGGCGGTGGTGACGACGAGGTCGTGGTGCCCGGCGGCGAGCCCGTCGAGGGTTTCCTCGGCGTCGGCCTGGAGGGCCACGCGCAGGGTGTGGCCCTGTCCGACGAGTGGCGCGAGGGCGGGGAGCACGCGCAGGCACAGGAACTCGGGGGGCCCGGCGACGTGGAGGGTGCGCAACCCGCCGGCGGCCTCCCGCCCGGCCTCGGTGATCCGCAGCAGGGCGTCGAGGTGTGGGGCGGCCTTGTGGGCGAGTTCGTCGCCCACGGCGGTGGGGGTGACCCCCCGGGCGCGGCGGTGGAAGAGCGGTCGGCCCAACTGGCGTTCGAGGGTGCGTATCTGAGAGGTCACGGCCGGCTGGGAGAGTCCCAGGAGCGCGGCGGCCCGGGTGAAGGAGCCCGCCCGGTGAACGGCGACGAAGGTGCGCAACAGGGCCAGGTCCATGGAGGCCCCTCTCGGTGGGGGCCTTCAACTATAAATATGCCGATACCCCCCTGTCGTTACCGTGATTGGACTCTGACGCAGAGTCAACTAGCCTTGTCGCGTGGTTCTTCGCGCGCGGAACCCGAGGCGGTCCGAGCCACTAGGGGGGAGGCTCGGACCGCTTTCCACAGCTGTGTTCAGCTGCCGTCACCGGCGTGGTCGAGGGCCCGCAGGACATCCGCGACGAGGTCCTCGGTGTCCTCGGCCCCCGCGGAGAAGCGGATGAATCCCTCCGGCACCGCGTCGCCGCCCCACCGCCCGCGCCGCTCGGCGGTGGACCGTACTCCACCGAAGCTCGTGGCGTCCTCGACCAGCCGCAGGGCCGTCATGAAGCGCTCGGCGTGCGCCCGGTCGGGCAGGTCGAAGGAGACCACCGACCCGAAGCCCCGCATCTGGCGGGCGGCCGTCTTGTGCGAGGGGTCCGTGGCCAGGCCCGGATAGCGCAGTCCGGTGACCTCGGCACGGCCGGCCAGGGCCTCCGCGACGGCCAGCGCGTTGGCCCACTGGCGTTGGGCGCGCAGCTGGATGGTGGCCAGCGAGCGGTGGGCGAGCCAGGCCTCCATCGGGCCGGGGATGGCGCCGACGATCTTGCGCCATTGCTTGACGCGTGCGGCGAGCTCGGCATCGCGGCAGACGACGTACCCGAGCAGCAGGTCGCCGTGGCCGGTGAGGCCCTTGGTCCCGCTGGCGACGGAGAAGTCCGCGCCGAGTTCGAGGGGCCGCTGGCCGAGCGGCGTCGCGAGGGTGTTGTCGACGGCGACCAGGGTCCCGTCGGCGTGCGCGGCGTCCACGAGGCGCCGTACGTCGCACACGTCGAGTCCGGGGTTGGAGGGGGTCTCGATCCACAGCAACCGGGCTCCCCCGAGGACCGTGAGCTGGGCGTCGTCGCCGGTCGGGGCGGTGCGTACGTGGATCCCGTACTCCTGGAGCTGCTCCCGCAGCAGCGGCAGGGCCTGGTAGCCGTCGTCGGGCAGGACGACGGTGTCGCCGGTGCGCGCCTGGGAGAGCAGGACGGCGGAGATCGCCGCCATGCCGGAGGCGAAGACGACGGTGTGCACGTCCTGGCCGGGGGCTTCCAGTTCACCGATGGCCCGTTCGAGCAGGGTCCAGGTGGGGTTGGTGTCGCGGCCGTAGGTGTACGGGCCCTCGACCTCGCCGGGGAGGTGGAAGTGGGCGGCGAACACCGGTCCGGGCAGCGGCGGCTCGTTCTTGACGGGCTCGGGCAGCCCGGCGCGGACGGCCCGGGTGCCGTCGCCGAACCCGTCCGCCGCTCCCCCGCCGTCTCCCCGGCCCCCGCGGGCGCCTCGTGTGTCCCGTGCGCCGTCGTTGTCGTGGTTCACGCGCTGTGCTCCTTGATGGCGTCGCGTACGGCCTCCAGCAGGCCGGGACTTGCCGCCTCGACCAGTTCCAGGCACTCCTCGAACCCGTCGAGCGAGCCGTAGTAGGGATCCGGTACGTCGCTCCGCGCGGCCGTGGCCGCCGGATCGTAGGACCGCAGGAGCCGGACCTTGGCGGCGTCGTGCGGGGTGGGCGCGAGTGCCTTCAGGTCCCGCAGGTGCCCGGCGTCGAGCGCTATGACGAGGTCGAGGCGGTCGAACCAGGAGGCCCTGAACTGCCGGGCCCGGTGGTCCTGCTCGTATCCGGCGGCCTCCAGGACGGAGACGGTGCGCGGGTCGGCACCGTCGCCCTCGTGCCAGCCGCCGGTTCCGGCGCTGTCCACCTCGACCAGGCCGTCGAGCCCGGCCTCGGTGACGTGGGCGCGGAAGACGGACTCGGCCATGGGCGAGCGGCATATGTTGCCCGTGCAGACGAAGCACACGCGGTACATGGGCGGGCCGTTCAGTTCTTGTCGGGCAGGACCATGTTCACGGCCCAGGAGACGACGGAGATGATCAGACCGCCGACGACCGCGGTCCAGAAGCCGTCGACGTGGAAGCTGAGGTCGAGCTGCTTGGCCAGCCACGAGGTGAGCAGCAGCATCAGGGCGTTCACGACGAGGGTGAACAGGCCGAGGGTGAGGATGAACAGCGGCAGCGAGAGCAGCTTCACGATGGGCTTGACGATGAAGTTGACCAGGCCGAACACCAAGGCGACCAGGATCAGGGTCAGCGTCCGGCGGCCCATGCTGCTGCCGTCGTCCAGGGTGATGCCGGCGAGCAGCCAGATGGCGACGGCCAGGGCTGCCGCGTTGGCGAGCGTCTTGACTACGAAATTCGTCATGTGTCTGATCGTGGCAGAGAAGATCCCGGTGGGACATCCGCAGATCAGCGGATGCGCGGGCACGATCGAGTACAAGGGGCACAAGGACGATGAAAGCCTTCCGGCTTGACGAGCTCGAAGCGGAACGGGTCGCCAATGAGGGCGCCTATCTGCAGTTCGTACGGGAGCGGAACATGTCGGTCGGGCTGTACGCGCTCGACGCCGGCCAGAGCGACCCGCAGCAGCCGCACGGCCAGGACGAGGTGTACTTCGTCGTGAGCGGCCGGGCCTCGATCACGGTCGGGGAGGAGACGACCACGGTGGCGCGGGGCAGCGTGGTCTACGTTCCGGCGGGGGTGCCGCACAAGTTCCACCACATCAGCGAGGACCTGCGGGTGATGGTGGTGTTCTCCCCGCCGGAGGGCTGAGCGGCCCGGCCGGCTGAGGGTCGCGCCCCTGATCCCCCTAGGGGGCGGATCAGGGGACTCCGGGGGCTCACGGGTGCCCGTCCGGGAAGGCGGACTCCTAGCATCGAGAGCAGGAAGTCACGGACGAAAGCGTCGGCGACGACGAGGACGACGAGGAAGAGGTCGAGGACATGGACGGCATCCGAGAGGTATTCGCGGGCATGCCCTGGTGGGTCAAGTGGGTGGCCGTTCCCCTGCTGGCGCTCTTCGTCTTCGGGGGCGTGATCACCAGCATCCTGGGCGCCCTGATCGGGTTCGTCTTCAAGGTGCTCCTCTTCGTCGGCCTCGTCGCCGGACTGATCTTCGTCGTGAAGAAGGTGACCGGCGGAGCTTCGAAGTCCTCCTCCGGTGAGTGGTAGAGGGTTCGGACCGGGTCGTTCCGCGATTGCGCCAGGCGAGGGAACATGAGGCGCGAAACCGCTCACAGCCCGGGAATCGGCGGATAGAGTGGCAATCTGTGCCGTTCCCTGGGCACCGAAAGTCGGTTTCGCGCCGCTCTGACCCGCGGTCACGCAAACCAGCCGCCAAGCACGACCCCCAGGAGCGACGGCATGTGCGGGGGCGGCCCCCGCAGGGCGGGCCACCCCAAGGCCTGCCGCCACGCCTGGGGGTGAGCTTTGTCTTCGGTTCACAACACCGGTGTGCCGACTCTGATCGGTTCGGTGCAGCGGGCGCTGAGGCTGCTCGAAGCCGTGGGGTCCCATAGCGAGGGAGCCCCGGCGAAACAGCTGGCACGAGAGGCCGGGCTCCCGCTTCCCACCGCGTACCACCTGCTGCGCACACTGACGCACGAGGGCTATCTGCGTCGGGAGAGTGGAGTGTTCGTGCTGGGCGACGCAGCCGGGCGGCTTGCCGGCGGAGGGCTCCAGCAGAAACGTCGCAGCATGATCCTCGACTCCCTCGCGCACTTCCGCGACGCGGTCGGGGCCCCCGTCTACTTCGCGGTCTACCGCGAGGGTGAGATCGAGGTCGTGGGCGTCTCGGACACCCCGGCCAACCCGGCCTGCGAGGAGTGGGCCGACTTCCGTGAGACCGGTCATGCACACGCCATCGGGCAGTGCCTGCTGGGCCAGCTCGACGAGAAGGCGCGCAGGGACCATTACGACCGTCATCCGGTCGAGGCCATCACCCCTTATACCGTGCGGGACATGCGCTCCCTGGAACAGCGGATCGGCTCCCTCGAGCGGATGCAGCCTGTAACCGAACGCCAGGAATATGCCCTTGGCACAGTCTGTGCCGCCATTCCCATCACCGCGGGCGATACCGCCGCAACCATGGCGATTTCTCTTCCCGCACACCAGGCGGATCGATTGCTGTATGTGGTCGATCGGCTACGGAGTGAAGTAGGCGCGCTGTTGAGCACCCTCTCCTTCTCTATCAGTATCTGAAAACTCACTCCTTGTGATCTGCTAGCGCTTCCACCACTCTTGTCAAGAGGGCCTTGGGGGATCATTCCTGGCCACTTCCAACACAGCGGGGTAGGCAATGCGCGAGTCGGTACAGGCAGAGGTCATGATGAGCTTCCTCGTTTCCGAGGAGCTCTCGTTCCGGATTCCGGTGGAACTCCGGTACGACGCTCGTGACCCCTACGCAGTTCGCCTGACCTTCCACCTTCCCGGAGATGCGCCCGTGACCTGGGCGTTCGGCCGGGAACTCCTCCTCGACGGCATCAACAAGCCGTGCGGTGACGGCGATGTGCACATCGCCCCGACCGATCCCGAGGAGCTGTCCGATGTCCACATCCGTCTCCAGGTCGGTGGCGACCGGGCCCTGTTCCGCGCCAGCGCGGCTCCGCTCGTCGCTTTCCTCGACCGGACCGACCGGCTCGTGCCGCTCGGCCAGGAGCGCAACCTCGGCGACTTCGAAGAGAACCTCGACGAGGCTCTCGGCAAGATCCTCGCCGAATCCCAGCAGAACGAACAGAACGCGGGCTGAACCACCACCGCACCACGGCACCACCACCGCACCGAGGCACTACCGCACCACGGACGACCGGCTCAGCGTGCCGACGCGCTGAGCGACACGTCCCGCCCCCTCACGGGCCGGCACCGCGCACGACCTGACCGGCAGCGCCCGCCGGCCCCACCCCTTCGGAACGCCATTCAGCGCTTGCGCCGCCGGCCCCGGCCGCCGCGGACCGGTCCCGAGGCCGGAACTGCGGCCGGGGATCCCGGCCGGTCTGCGGAGACGACCAGCGCGGCCAGTGCCGTCGTCACCGGAACCGAGGCCACCAGGCCGATCGAGCCCACGAGCGTCCGTACGATCTCCTCCGCCACCAGCTCGCTGTTGGCCACGGAACCCATACTGCTGTTCGCGATCGAGAACAGCAGGAGCAGAGGCAGTGCCGCGCCCGCGTAAGCCAGCACCAGCGTGTTGACCACCGACGCGATGTGGTCGCGGCCGATCCGGATGGCCGCCCTGTAGAGCGCCCGGGGCCCCATCGAGGGGTCGGCCTGATGGAGTTCCCAGACCGCTGACGTCTGGGTGACCGTCACATCGTCGAGCACGCCGAGCGATCCGATGATCACGCCCGCGAGCAGCAAACCGCTCATGTCGATGTCCGGGTAGAGCCCGTGGATCAGCCCGGTGTTGTCGTCGGTGTTGCCACTGAGGAACGCCCAGCCGATGAACAGCGAGCCCAGCAGCCCGATCAGCAGCAGCGAGACGAGCGTGCCGAGGACGGCGACCGAGGTGCGGGCGGTGAGCCCGTGGCACATGTACAGGGCGATGAGCATGATGGCGCTCGCCCCGACGACCGCCACGACGAGCGGGTTCGAACCCTGCAGGATGGCCGGGAGGATGAAGAGGGTCAGCACGCCGAAGCTGATGACCAGCGCGACCAGCGCGAACAGCCCCCGCATCCGGCCGACGACGACGACCGCGACCGCGAAGATGCCGGCCAGCAGCGCCATCGGGAACTTGCGGTTCACGTCGATCACCGAGTACTGGAGGTCGCGGGGGGCGTCCGGCGCGTACGCGACCACGACGCCCTGGCCCTTCGTCAACTGCCGTGGCGCGCCCGGCTGGACGATCTCCACGAACGTGCGGCCCTTGTCCGGGCCGGTGCCGACCTCGACAGTGGCCTTCTTGCACTCGCCGGTCTGCGCGGCCAGGGCCTCGCGCCCCTCGGGGGTGGACGTGTCGCCGGTGGGCGGAACCTGTGAGGCGTTCACCGATTTGCAGTCGACACGCTCCAGCGAGACGACCGTGCCCTGCTGTGTCTGCCGGTCGAAGCCGACCCCCGTCCGCTCGTGGGCGGGTGCGCCGCCCGGCCAGAGCACCGCCATGCCGATGAAGACGGCAGCGGCGAACGGGATCAGTACGGCCGCGATGACCTTGCGCAGGTGCTTCGAGACGGGGGCCGCCGGGCCGTGGCCATGGCTGTGACCGTGGCCGTGCCCATGACTGTGCCCGTGACTATGCCCTTGACCTGGGTGCTCGTGACCCGTGTGGCCGGTGTGGTCATTGGGCTCGTTGGGGGGCTGCGGCGAGGACGTCACCGGCAGATCATCGCAAGAGATGAGGGGGCCCACTGTTCAGCACGCCATAGATGACGCTAGCGTGGGGGCACCTTTGCACAACGCGGGAGCTCGGAGCACCGGGCTGAGAGGGCGCTGATCACCGTACGCACTAGTAATGCGTAAGGGAAGAGGCTGCGTCGACCGCCGAACCTGTTACCGGGTAATGCCGGCGTAGGGAGATCAGGTCTCATGACCATTCAGGACGCACGCACGCCTGCCGTCAGCCAGAACGCCGACGGCCAGACCGAGCGCCAGCCGGGCTGGCACAAGGGGTACGTGGCGGGCTCCCGCCCCGACATCCGGGTGCCGGTCCGCCAGGTCCACCTCACCAACGGCAAGGACGTCACGCTCTACGACACGTCCGGGCCGTACACCGACCCCCAGATCGAGACCGACGTCCGCCGTGGCCTCGCGCCGCTGCGCGAGAACTGGATCATCGGTCGCGGCGACACCGAGGAGTACGCGGGCCGTCCCGTGCGCCCCGAGGACGACGGGATCAAGCACACCTCGCCGCGCGGCGGGCTCAAGAACCTCGACGCGGTCTTCCCGGGCCGCCCGCGCCAGCCCCGCCGGGGCCGTGGCGGCGCCGCCGTCACGCAGCTCGCGTACGCCCGCCGCGGTGAGATCACCCCGGAGATGGAGTACGTCGCGATCCGCGAGAACGTCTCCCCCGAGGTCGTCCGCGAGGAGATCGCCGCAGGTCGCGCGGTGCTTCCCGCGAACGTGAACCACCCGGAGATCGAGCCGATGATCATCGGCAAGCGGTTCCTGGTGAAGGTCAACGCCAACATCGGCAACTCCGCGGTCACCTCCTCCATCGAGGAGGAGGTCGACAAGATGACCTGGGCGACCAAGTGGGGCGCCGACACGGTCATGGACCTCTCCACCGGCCGCAACATCCACACCACCCGCGAGTGGGTGCTGCGCAACTCCCCCGTCCCGATCGGCACCGTGCCGCTCTACCAGGCGCTGGAGAAGGTCGACGGCAAGGCCGAGGACCTGACCTGGGAGATCTACAAGGACACGGTCATCGAGCAGGCCGAGCAGGGCGTCGACTACATGACGGTCCACGCCGGCGTGCTGCTGCCGTACGTGCCGCTGACCGCCCGCCGCAAGACTGGCATCGTCTCGCGCGGCGGCTCGATCATGGCCGCGTGGTGCCTGGCGCACCACAAGGAGAACTTCCTCTACACGAACTTCGAGGAGCTCTGCGAGATCCTCGCGACGTACGACGTCACGTACTCGCTGGGTGACGGCCTGCGCCCCGGCTCCATCGCGGACGCCAACGACGCGGCGCAGTTCGCTGAGCTGAAGACGCTGGGCGAGCTGAACACGATCGCCAAGCGCCACAACGTCCAGACCATGATCGAGGGCCCGGGCCACGTCCCGATGCACAAGATCAAGGAGAACATCGACCTCCAGCAGGAGATCTGCGAGGAGGCGCCGTTCTACACGCTCGGCCCGCTGACCACGGACGTCGCGCCCGCGTACGACCACATCACCTCGGGCATCGGCGCCGCGATGATCGCCTGGTGGGGCACCGCGATGCTCTGCTACGTCACGCCCAAGGAGCACCTGGGCCTGCCCAACCGGGACGACGTCAAGACCGGCGTCATCACGTACAAGATCGCGGCACACGCCGCCGACCTGGCCAAGGGGCACCCCGGCGCCCAGGAGTGGGACGACGCGCTGTCGGACGCGCGGTTCGAGTTCCGCTGGGAGGACCAGTTCAACCTGGCCCTCGACCCGGACACGGCCCGTGAGTTCCACGACGAGACCCTTCCCGCCGAGCCGGCCAAGACCGCGCACTTCTGCTCCATGTGCGGTCCGAAGTTCTGCTCGATGAAGATCTCGCAGGACATCCGCCGCGAGCACGGCGGTGACCTGAAGGCGGAGGAGATCCAGGCGGGCATGGCGGAGAAGTCCGCCGAGTTCGCGGCCTCCGGCAACCGCGTCTACCTGCCGCTGGCCGACTGACGCACGGCCTCCCGCGCACGGGCCGGCCCGCGACACCGAGGGGGGAGTCGCGGGCCCGTCCGCTGTGCGGGACGGCGTGCGGGTCGTGCCCGGCGGTCGGGGGAGCGCCGCCGGACCTCAGTCCGGCCGGTGGTCCGGGCCGCCGAAGTCCGGGCTCGTGAAGTCCGGCGGGGTATAGCCGGGCCGGGGCCCCTCTGACGAGGACCCCGGGCTGGTGAAATCAGGCGCGGTGTAGCCCAGATGCGGCATCCGGCCCCCGCGTCCGCGCGGAGGCGGCAGGGCCGGGCCGGTGTTCGGCTCGGCCAGGGCGTCCCGCAGGAACGGCATGATCCCGCGCTCCAGCAGGGCGCGCCGCCAGGCCTCCCGGGCCTGCGCGACGTCGTCGGGTATCGCCTCGTACTCGTCCGCGGCCACCTCGGTCGCGCTGTTGCGTACGGCCGTCACCAGCAGCCCCACCACCGCGCAGAGCAGGGCGGCCGCGGTGAGTCCGCCGAAGAGCCAGCCCGCCGTCAGCATGGTGTCGGCGAAGGCCGGTTCGGGCTCGATCATCTTCAGGATGTAGCCCACCAGCAGGAAGATCAGCATGGCGGTGCCCGCCAGGACGGGCGCGAGGACCGCGACCACGGCGCTGACACCGGCGCCGGCGCTGCCCTGACCGCCGTCGCCCTCCTCGACCCCGGCTGCGGGTGTGGACAGGACCTCGTCGCGCCGCTCCTCGCGGAGCTTCACGTAGCGGTCGTACTCGGCGGCGGCCGCGGCCGTCAGCAGGGCGCTGGCGCCCAGGGCCATGGTGCGCAGTTGTTCGGTGTTCAGTCGTTCGCCGAGGGCGGCGAGTTCCGGCCGCTCGTGTGCGGTGCGCAGCGCCTCGTCGAGGAGCCGGTCGAACTCGGGTCGGTCTTCGGTCAGCAGGTGCGGAGCGCTGGTCATGTGCATCCCCCGATGCTCCGTACAAGCCGGTTTGCCCGCGTAGACCCGGGCGCCGGCACAAACGGAGGAGAGCCTGCTACGGATAGAGCGATGGTAGAGCGCCCACACCGCAGGTTGACAGGGGCTTTGCGGAAATACCCCCCTGGTGACAATCCTCAGTCGTTCAAGGGAAGTTGCACGACGAGCAGCTTGCCCGCCATCGTGACCCCGCCGTCCATCGCGATGGCGAGTCCGTCCGCGTACACGTGGGGGCCGTCCACGGCCTCCGGCCCGCGGGCCTCGTCGCCGTCCTCGGTGCCCACCTCGCCGAGCAGGTACGGGATGGGGCTGTGGCCGTGCACGACGCGGCTGCCGCCGTAGGTGCCGAGCAGTTCGCGTACGGCCTGCGGGCCGGTCTCCTCGTCGCGGAAGGCGAACCGCTTGGTGAACTTGCGGAAGAGGTCCCAGGTGATGTCGGCGTCGTTGCGGTTGAGCAGCTCGTGGATGGTGTCGTTGACGTCCTCGATGGAGTCGCCGTAGTCGAGGTAGGCCGTGGTGTCGGAGTGGAGCAGCAGGTGGCCCTCCTCCAGGACGGCCGCGTCCAGGCGCGACATCCACTGGAGGTGGACGTCCTGGAGCCGCTCCATGTCGGTGCGCTGGCCGCCGTTGAGGAGCCAGGCGGCCTGGAAGGTGGCGGTCCCGGCGCCGGAGGAGACGGGCGTGTCGCCGAAGCGCTTGGCGCCGATGAGGAGCAGCTCGTGGTTGCCCATGAGCGCCTTGCAGTAGCCGCCTGCGGCCGCTGCCTCGGCGGACAGCCGCATGACGAGGTCGATCACGCCGATGCCGTCGGGGCCGCGGTCGGTGAAGTCGCCGAGGAACCAGAGGCGGGCGTTGCCGGCGGACCAGCGGCGCTCCGCGTCGATCAGGCCCTGGGCGTGGAGTTCGGTGACGAGTTCGTCGAGGTATCCGTGGACGTCGCCGACGACGTAGAGCGGGCCGGGGCCGCCCACCGCCGGGTCCTGGGGGACGTACTGGACCTGGACGGTGTCGCCGGGGCCGCCGGGGGCGACGCGGCCGATGACGGGCAGGTCGCGCTGGGTCGGGGTGTAGCCGTCGAGGTCGTCTTCGGGCGCGACGGGAGCGGGGCTCGGGGCGGCACCGGGCTCGGCGGGCGGCGCAGTGCTCGCCTGGGGCGCGTAGCCGGGCTGCGGGGGCACGGCCGGCGCCCCCTCGTCGTAGTACGCCGGGTACTCGCCGTACACGGGGGCCTCACCGGGATGCCCGGTGGATACGGAGTACGGGGCGGGTTCGGTGACCGGAACCCGGAAGTCCCGCAGCGTGTCCGTCCGCATCGCGGGTCCCTGACCGGCCCCCTGAGTCATCGACCCCTCCACCACCTCGCGCTGCCGTACACCTGCGGACCCTCCTGACCTCCGGGGAGGACGGTCCGTGATGTCGTGCGCCCATCATAGGAATGCGGCTCGCGCTCTGTGACGCACCAGGGGTGTTGAATCCTTTCCGGATCCGATTGTTCCTGCCGATTCATCCCGATATCGGTGCTGCTGAAATCCTCGGCGGGGCCGATGGCCCCGCCGGTGGGCCGGTGTGGCGGGTCAGTCCTGGGCCGGGGAGCGGGGCGGACTGACGGTCGTACGGGGCTGCCTGCGCTGTGAGGAGGTGCGGATGATGAGTTCGGTCGGGACGACCTGTTCGACGGGGCGCCCGGTGTCCACGCCCTCGATCGCGTCGATGAGCAGCTGTACGACGGCGGTCCCGATGCGGCGGGGTTTGAGGGAGAGCGTGGTGATGGGCGGTTCGGTGTTGGCGTACACGGTGGACTCGCTGCAGCACACGAGCAGCAGGTCCTCCGGGACGCGCAGGCCGTAGCGCCGGGCGGCGGCGAGCAGGTCGGTGCCGTTGGGGTCGAAGAGCCCGTAGACGGCGTCGGGCCGGTCGGGGCGGGCGAGGAGCCGGTCGGCGGCGACGGCGCCGGCGCAGGGGTCGTGGGCGGGGTAGGACTCGTAGACGGGGTCCTGGCCGACGCGCTCGCACCAGTTGAGGTAGGCGGTGGTGGAGAGCCGGGTGTAGGTGTCGGTGGTGGTGCCGGTCAGCAGCCCGATCCGGCGGGCGCCGGCGGCCGCGAGGTGGTCGAGGAGGCCCAGTACGGCGGCCTCGTGGTCGTTGTCGACCCATGCGGTGACGGGGAGGGAGCCTGCCGGGCGGCCGTCGGAGACGACGGGCAGACCCTGGCGGACGAGTTCGGTGACGACGGGGTCGTGGTCGGAGGGGTCGATGACGACGGTGCCGTCGAGGGCGACGTTCGACCACACGTCGTGTCGGGAGGTGGCTGGGAGGATGACGAGGGCGTAGCCGCGGGCGAGCGCGGCGGAGGTGGCGGCCCTGGCCATCTCGGCGAAGTAGGCGAATTCGGTGAAGGTGAAAGGTTCATCCCCGTACGTCGTCACGGTCAGGCCGATGAGGCCCGACTTGCCGGTACGGAGGGTGCGGGCGGCGGCGGACGGGCGGTATCCCAGCCGGTCGGCGACCTCGCGAACGTGGCGGCGGGTGGCGTCGGGCAGCCGTCCCTTGCCATTGAGCGCGTCGGAGACGGTTGTGATGGAGACGCCCGCCGCGGCGGCCACGTCCCTGATGCCGGCCCGGCCCTGTCGGCCGGCGGCCCGCCGGGTGGTCTCGGTCCGGCTCACCTGATGCTTCCCTGCTGCTGTCATGGCGAGCCGATAGTAGGGCTCGGTGGGGTGGGTGGTCCGTGTGCATATGCACGCGTTGACAGGCACGATTCTGCTTGGTTCGCCACCCCCAATGACCTTGGAATCAAAGGAATTTGATCCTTTGGGGCTATCGGTGGGCTTGTCGGCGGGTACGGGCATGCCAAACCGGTCTGGCCTCGGACCGGTCTCAACTCACCTGCACGAGGGATGCGCGCCACGGCGCAGGCCACCGGCGCGCGCATATATGCGCGCGCTCCCCCTCATTCCAGGCGCCCCCATTCTCGGGAGGGCGGAATCCTCATAAGGTGAGCAGTATTGAGTCGACGGCGACGTCGGACGGGACGGTCGAGGAGGACCTGCGGTGAGCGAGAAGAGCCCGAAGCTGCGCGCCGAGCTGGACGGCATTCCGACATACAAGCCCGGCAAGCCGGCGGCCGCGGGCGGGCCCGTCGCGTACAAGCTGTCCTCGAACGAGAACCCGTACCCGCCGCTCCCGGGGGTGCTGGAGACCGCGGTCTCGGCAGCCGGGTCGTTCAACCGCTACCCCGACATGGCCTGCACCGGTCTCGTGAGCGAGCTCGCGGAGCGCTTCGGGGTGCCGGTCGAGCACATCGCCACGGGCACCGGCTCGGTGGGCGTGGCGCAGTCGCTGATCCAGTCGACGGCCGGCCCGGGCGACGAGGTCATGTACGCCTGGCGCTCCTTCGAGGCGTACCCGATCATCACGCAGATCTCGGGTGCGACCTCCGTGCAGGTCCCGCTCACCGAGGGCGACGTGCACGACCTGGACGCCATGGCCGAGGCGATCACCGACCGGACCCGGCTGATCTTCGTCTGCAACCCCAACAACCCCACCGGCACCGCCGTGCGCCGCGCCGAGCTGGAGCGGTTCCTGGACCGGGTGCCCTCGGACGTCCTGGTGGTGCTGGACGAGGCGTACCGCGAGTTCGTGCGCGACACGGACGTACCGGACGGCATCGAGATCTACCGCAACCGCCCGAACGTCGCGGTGCTGCGTACGTTCTCCAAGGCGTACGGGCTGGCCGGCCTGCGCGTCGGCTTCGCGGTGGCGCACGAGCCGGTGGCGGCGGCGCTGCGCAAGACGGCGGTGCCCTTCGGCGTCAGCCAGCTGGCCCAGGACGCGGCGGTGGCCTCGCTGCGCGCCGAGGACGAGCTGATGGGGCGGGTCGGCGCGCTGGTGGGCGAGCGTGCGCGAGTCCACGGCACGCTGCTGGCGCAGGGCTGGACGGTCCCGGACACGCAGGCGAACTTCGTGTGGATGCGGCTGGGGGAGCGGACCGCCGACTTCGCGGCGGCCTGCGAGAAGGCCGGTGTGGTGGTCCGGCCCTTCGCGGGCGAGGGCCTGCGGGTCACGATCGGTGAGACCGAGGCGAACGACCTCTTCCTGCACACGGCGGAGGCCTTCTTCAAGGAGCTGTAGCTCCCGCGGGGTCCCGCGTGGTTACGCGAGTTCCACGCGGATGGGGTCGCCGTCGCGGACGGTGGCCAGCAGGCGGGGGTCGCCGTCGAACGAGCCGAGCACGTTGCACGGGCTCGCCAGGCGGCTCTCGCCTCCGCGCGAGATGGGCGTGGGGCCGTAGGGCAGCGCGAGCGCGTCGCCCTCGGTCCAGAACGCGACCGTGCCGGGGTCCACGACCTGCTGTGCGTCGTGCTCCAGGGCCACGGACACGCCGGTGTCGAAGTAGACCTCCTCGCCCCAGGTGTTCGCGCTGGCGGAGATCGGGAGCGCCTCGGCCAGGGCCTTGGCGGTCGGAGTCTCGTCGAGGGTGGCTGTGAGCTGGCCGGCGGGCCAGGAGATTCGAATCTTCATGGGCCATATTCAACAATCTGTTGAAATTCTTGGCTAGAGGGGACCCCGCCTGAAGGGTCCGAAAACGAGTGCGCCATAATGCTTGTGAATGTGAACGCGTTCACAAGCGTGTCCTGCTTCCTCCCGGTATGGAGGGAACCCGCCAGGCAGACTGCCCGCTGTGACCACGGCGACGACAAGGAGAAGACGACGTGGACCTAGCTTTGGCGCCTGAGACATTGGCGCGCTGGCAGTTCGGCATTACCACCGTCTACCACTTCCTCTTCGTTCCCCTGACGATCTCGCTCGCGGCGCTCACCGCCGGCCTGCAGACCGCGTGGGTGCGGACCGAGAAGGAGAAGTACCTCAGGGCCACGAAGTTCTGGGGAAAGCTTTTCTTGATCAATATCGCGATGGGTGTCGTCACCGGCATCGTCCAGGAGTTCCAGTTCGGCATGAACTGGTCCGACTACTCGCGGTTCGTCGGTGACATCTTCGGAGCCCCGCTGGCCTTCGAAGCGCTGATCGCCTTCTTCTTCGAGTCGACCTTCATCGGTCTGTGGATCTTCGGGTGGGACAAGCTCCCGAAGAAGATCCACCTCGCCTGCATCTGGATGGTCTCCCTCGGCACCATCCTGTCCGCCTACTTCATCCTGGCGGCCAATTCCTGGATGCAGCACCCGGTCGGCTACCGCATCAACGAGGAGCGCGGCCGGGCCGAGCTCACCGACTTCTGGCACGTGCTCACCCAGAACACCGCGCTGACCCAGTTCTTCCACACGATCACGGCCGCGTTCCTGGTCGGCGGCGCCTTCATGGTCGGCATCGCCGCCTTCCACCTGGCGCGCAAGAAGCACGTCCCGGTGATGCGCAGCTCGCTGCGGCTCGGCCTGATCGTCATGATCATCGCGGGGATGGGTACCGCCATCAGCGGTGACCTGCTCGGCAAGGTGATGTTCAAGCAGCAGCCCATGAAGATGGCCGCCGCCGAGGCCCTCTGGGACGGCGAGGCGCCGGCTCCGTTCTCCGTCTTCGCCTACGGCGACGTGGAGAAGGGTCACAACAAGGTCGCCATAGAGATCCCGGGACTGCTGTCCTTCCTGGCCAACGACGACTTCACCTCGTTCGTCCCGGGCATCAACGACGTCAACAAGGCCGAGCAGGAGAAGTTCGGGCCCGGCGACTACCGGCCCAACATCCCGGTCGCCTACTGGGGCTTCCGCTGGATGATCGGCTTCGGCATGGCCTCGCTCGGCGTCGGCGTCCTGGGGCTCTGGCTGACCCGCAAGAAGTTCATGCTGCCGCCGGGGCTGCGGACCTCGGAAGACGAGGTACCGAACCTGGTCCTCTTCAAGAAGGCGCTCAGCCCCAGGTTCGGACAGCTGTACTGGATCGTCGCCCTGTGGACGATGGGCTTCCCGCTCATCGCCAACTCCTGGGGCTGGATCTTCACCGAGATGGGCCGCCAGCCGTGGGTGGTCTACGGAGTCCTGCGCACCCGGGACGCGGTCTCCCCGAACGTCTCCCAGGGCGAGGTCCTCACCTCGATGATCGGCTTCACGCTGCTCTACGCCGTGCTCGCCGTGATCGAGGTCAAGCTCCTCGTCAAGTACGTCAAGGCCGGTCCGCCCGAGCTCACCGAGGCCGACCTCAACCCGCCGACCAAGATCGGCGGGGACGACAGGAACCCCGACCGGCCGATGGCCTTCTCGTACTGAGGCTGAGCAGACCACACCATGGAACTTCACGACGTCTGGTTCGTACTCATCGCCGTCCTGTGGATCGGCTACTTCTTCCTGGAGGGCTTCGACTTCGGAGTCGGCGTACTGACCAAGCTGCTCGCCCGCGACCGGACCGAGAAGCGGGTCCTGATCAACACGATCGGGCCCGTGTGGGACGGCAACGAGGTCTGGCTGCTGACCGCGGGCGGGGCGACCTTCGCCGCCTTCCCCGAGTGGTACGCCACCCTCTTCTCCGGCTTCTACCTGCCGCTGCTCCTCATCCTGGTCTGCCTGATCATCCGCGGTGTCGCCTTCGAGTACCGGCACAAGCGAGAAGAGGACTCCTGGCAGACCAACTGGGAACACGCGATCTTCTGGACCTCGCTGATCCCGGCGTTCCTCTGGGGCGTGGCCTTCGCCAACATCGTGCGCGGTGTGAAGATCGACCAGAACAAGGAGTACGTCGGCACCCTCTTCGACCTGCTCAACGTCTACTCGATCCTCGGCGGCCTGGTCACCCTCACCCTGTTCACCTTCCACGGCGCGGTCTTCACCTCGCTCAAGACGGTCGGTGACATCAGGGACCGCTCGCGCAAGCTCGCCGTGCAGCTGGGCGCGGCCACCGCCGTACTGGCCCTGGTCTTCCTGACCTGGACCCAGTTCACGCGCGGCGACGCCAAGAGCCTGGTCGCGATGGCCATCGCGGTGCTCGCGCTGGTGGGGGCACTCGGGTGCATCCGGGCGGGCCGCGAGGGCTGGTCGTTCGCCCTGTCCGGGGTCACCATCGCGGCGGCCGTCGCGATGCTCTTCCTGACGCTGTTCCCGAACGTCATGCCCTCCTCGCTGGACGACGCGTGGAACCTCACCGTCACCAACGCCTCGTCCAGCCCGTACACCCTGAAGATCATGACCTGGTGTGCGGCGGTGGCCACCCCGCTCGTCCTGCTCTACCAGGGCTGGACCTACTGGGTGTTCCGCAAGCGCATCGGCACGCAGCACATCGTTGACGCGCACTGATGCCTGACCGTTCGGCCGGACCCTGCCCTGGGGGATGTTTCACGTGAAACCGATCGACCCGCGCCTGCTCGGGTACGCCCGCTCCACCCGCCTCTTCCTGGGCGCGGTGGTGGCCCTGGGTCTTGCCGGGGCGGGGCTGGTCGTCGGTCAGGCGATGCTGATCGCCGAGATCGTGGTCGGCGCCTTCGAGGAGGGGCTGGACGGCGAAGCGCTCCGGACGCCACTGCTGCTGCTCGCGGCAGTGGCGCTCGGGCGCGGCCTGCTGGCCTGGCTGACGGAACTGGCCGCCCACCGGGCCGGCGCGGCGGTCAAGTCGGAGCTGCGCGGCCGGCTCCTGGAGCGGGCCGCTGACCTGGGGCCGGGCTGGCTGACCGGGCAGCGCACGGGGTCGCTGGTGGCTCTGGCCACCCGGGGCGTGGACGCGCTCGACGACTACTTCTCCCGCTACCTGCCCCAGCTGGGCCTCGCGGTGGTCGTCCCCGTGGCGGTGCTCGCACGGATCGTCACCGAGGACTGGCTCTCGGCGGCCATCATCGTGGTCACCCTGCCCCTGATCCCCCTGTTCATGGTGCTGATCGGCATGGCCACCCAGACCCGGATGGAACGCCAGTGGCGGCTGCTGTCCCGGCTGTCGGGGCACTTCCTGGACGTGGTGGCCGGGCTTCCGACCCTGAAGGTCTTCGGGCGGGCCAAGGCGCAGGCCGAGTCCATCCGCAAGATCACCGATGACTACCGGCGCGCGACGATGCGGACCCTGCGCATCGCCTTCCTCTCCTCCTTCGCGCTGGAGCTGCTGGCGACGCTGTCGGTGGCGCTGGTGGCGGTGACCATCGGGATGCGGCTGGTCCACGGGGACCTGGACCTCTACACGGGGCTGGTCATCCTGATCCTGGCGCCCGAGGCCTATCTGCCGCTGCGGCAGGTGGGCGCGCAGTACCACGCGGCCGCCGAGGGGCTGGCGGCCGCGGAGGAGATCTTCGACGTACTGGAGACCCCCGTCGTGGACGCGGCCGCCGGGGCGGCTCTGCCCGCCGGCGCTCCCCTGCGGATCGAGATCGGCGGCGCCGCCGTGCGGTACGAGGGCCGGGGCGAGGACTCGCCCGCGCCCGTATCGCTGACCGTTGAGCCGGGGGAGTGCGTGGCCCTCACCGGCCCGAGCGGGGCGGGGAAGTCCACGCTGCTCCAGGTGCTGCTGGGGTTCGTGGCACCGACCGCGGGCCGGGTACGGATCGCGGGCGTGGACCTGGCGGAGCTCTCGGCGGCGCAGTGGCGGGAACGGATCGCGTGGGTGCCGCAGCGGCCGCACCTGTTCGCCGGGACGATCGCCGAGAACGTACGGCTGGCCCGGCCGGACGCCTCCGAGGAGGAGGTGGCCGCGGCGCTGCGGGACGCGGGCGCCGGGGAGTTCGTGTCCGCCCTGCCGCGCGGGGTGGACACCCTCCTGGGCGAGGGCGGCGTGGGACTGTCCGCCGGACAGCGGCAGCGGCTGGCCCTGGCGCGCGCCTTCCTGGCCGACCGGCCCGTCCTGCTGCTGGACGAGCCGACGGCGGCGCTGGACGGCGAGACCGAGGCGGCCGTGGTCGAGGCCGTACGACGCCTCGCGGCGGGTCGCACCGTGCTGCTGGTCGTGCACCGCCCGGCGCTCCTGGCCATCGCCGACCGGGTGGTGGAGGTGCGCCCCGCGGGGCCGGCCCCGAGTCCGTCGCTTCCCGGTTCCGCGGATTCCCGTCGGGGCTCCGCCCCGGACGCCGACGACGTGGCGGGCGTGGAGCGGGCGCCGGCAGCCGAGCGGGACCCGGCCGTGGGGAGGGGGGCTTCGGTTGGGGCTCCGGGTGGGCACCCCCTCGCCCGGGTGCGGGCCGCCGCCAAGGCCTGGCAGGGGCGGTTCAGGCTCGGGCTGTTCCTCGGGGCCCTGGCCGTGGGGTGCAGCGTCGGGCTGATGGCCGTGTCCGGCTGGCTGATCTCGCGGGCGTCCGAACAGCCGCCCGTGCTCTATCTGATGGTGGCCGTCACGGCCACCCGGGCCTTCGGCATGGGGCGGGCCGTCTTCCGCTACGCCGAGCGGCTCGTCTCCCACGACGCCGTGCTGCGGATGCTCGCCGACCTACGGGTCTCCGTGTACCGGCGGCTGGAGCGCATCGCCCCCGCCGGTCTGCGCGAGCACCGGCGCGGGGACCTGCTGGCCCGGCTGGTGGCCGACGCCGACGCGCTCCAGGACTACTGGCTGCGCTGGCTGCTGCCGGTCGGCACCGCGGTGCTCGTCGGCACCGGTTCGGTCGTCTTCACCACCTGGCTGCTGCCCGCCGCCGGAGCCGCGCTCGCCGTCGGCCTGCTCGCCGCCGGTGTCGGCGTGCCGCTGGTCAGCGGCGCGTGCGCGCGGCGGGCCGAGCGCCGACTGGCCCCCGCCCGGGGTGAGCTCGCCACCCGGGTGGCCGATCTGCTCACCGGTACCGCCGAGCTGACGGTCGCCGGCGCCCTGGAGGACCGCAAGCGCCGCACGCGCGAGAGCGACGGCCTGCTGACGGGCATCGCCGCGCGGGGTGCGGCCGCGAGCGGCCTGGGCGGCGGACTGTCCGCCCTGGTGTGCGGGCTGACCGTCGTGGCGGCCGCGGCCGCCGCCGCGAACGCCGTCCACGACGGACGGCTGTCCGGGGTGGCCATGGCGGTCGCGGTCCTGACCCCCCTCGCCGCCTTCGAGGCGGTGGACGGCCTCCCGCTGGCCGTCCAGTACCGCCAGCGGGTGCGCCGCAGTGCCGAACGGGTCTACGAGGTCATCGACGCACCCGCTCCCGTCGTCGAGCCGGAGCGGCCCGCGGCGGCCCCCGCCTCGCCCTTCCCGCTGCGGCTGACCGGCCTCACCGCCCGGCACCCCGGTCAGGAGCGCGACGCGCTGCGCGGCCTGGACCTCACCTTGGAGGCCGGCCGGCGCATCGCGGTCGTCGGCCCCTCGGGTTCCGGCAAGACCACCCTCGCCCAGGTCCTGCTCCGGTTCCTGGACCCGGGCGAAGGCGCCTACACCCTCGGCGGGACGGACGCCCGCACGCTCGACGGCGACCACGTGCGCGCGCTCGTGGGCCTGTGCGCCCAGGACGCCCACCTCTTCGACAGCTCGGTACGGGAGAACCTGCGGCTGGCCAGGACCGGGGCGAGCGAGGAGCAGCTGCGGGAGGCGCTGGCCGCGGCCCGGCTGCTGGAGTGGGCCGACGCACTGCCGGACGGACTCGACACCCTCGTCGGAGAGCACGGCGAGCGGATCTCGGGCGGCCAGCGACAGCGCCTGGCCCTGGCCCGTGCCCTGCTGGCGGACTTCCCCGTCCTGGTCCTGGACGAACCGGCAGAGCACCTGGACCTCGCCACGGCGGACGCGCTGACGGCGGACCTGCTGGCCGCGACCGAAGGCCGCACCACCGTCCTGATCACCCACCGGCTGGCCGGGCTGGAGGCGGTCGACGAGGTGCTGGTGCTGGACCGCGGGGAGGTCGTACAGCGCGGTGCGTACGCCGAGCTGGCGGCCGTCGAGGGCCCCCTGCGCCGGCTGCTGGAGCGGGAAAGGGAAGCGGACGGCCTCGGCGACTCTCTACACGTAACTTTCCCTACTAAAGCGGACTAACTAGTCTCAAGGGCATGTCAGTGCAGGAGTCGCAGGAATCGCCGGATCCGTCATCGCGAACACCGGACCCGCTGGAGGCCGCCACCCAGGCCACCAGGAGTCTGCAAGGTCTGTCCACCGAGCTCACGGCCCGGGTACCGCAGCTGCTGGAGGCCATGAGGTCGGTCGGGACGGGCCTTGAGCTGCACTCCACACTGGACCGCATCTGCGAGACCGCCGCCGAGCTCGCGGACGCCCGCTACGCGGCGATCGGCGTCGTCGACACGGAGGGCCGCGGGCTCTCGGACTTCGTCACCTACGGGATCAGCTCCGAGGTGGCCCGCAGGATCGGGCACCGGCCGGACGGCAAGCGGGGGCTGCTCGGCGCGCTGATCTCGCACCCCGACACCGTGCAGCTCGCCGATCTGACCAAGGACCCGCGCTCGGCCGGGTTCCCGCCGCACCACCCGCCCATGAGGACCTTCCTCGGGGTCCCGATCCGGGTGCAGGGGGAGATCTTCGGCAATCTGTACCTCGCCGAGAAGCACGGCGGCGGCGAGTTCAACGACTACGACGTCCACATGGTCCGGGTGCTGGCCACCGAGGCGGGCATCGCCATCGGCAACGCCCGCCTGTACGAGGCGGCCACCCAGCGCGAGCGCTGGATCGACGGCTCGGTGGCCGTCACCACCGCCCTGCTGTCCGGCGGGGACGCGGACGACGCCCTCGCGGTGGTGGCCGAACAGGCCCGCCACCTGGCCGACTCCGCCGCGGGGATCGTGCTGCTGCCGGCCGAGGAGGGCGGGATGGAGATCGTCGCCGTCTCCGCAGAGAGCGCGGCGACCTCCCTCGGCCTGGTGATCCCCGCCGAAAGCCCGGTCGTGGACAGGCTGCTCAAGGGCGAGGCGGTCTTCGTCGACGACGCGGCCGCGGACCCCCGCATGATCAGCAAGCTCACCAGTCAGTACGGGCCCTGCATGATGCTGCCGCTGCACAGCGGCGGGCGGGTCCTGGGCGCCCTGGTCACCCCCCGGGCCCGCGGCGCGCGACCGTTCAGCGAAGCCGAGCGGACCCTGGCCACGCAGTTCGCCTCCCAGGCGGCGCTCGCCCTGATGATGGCCGAGGCGCAGCGTGACCGGGAGCGGCTCGCCGTGTTCGAGGACCGCGACCGGATCGCCCGTGACCTGCACGACCTGGTCATCCAGCGGCTGTTCGCCACCGGGATGATGCTGGAGGGCGCGCAGCGCCGGTCCGTCGTCCCCGAGGTGCAGGAGGGGGTAGGCAAGGCCGTGGACGAGCTGGACGTGACGATCCAGGAGATCCGCACCGCGATCTTCGCCCTTCAGCAGGGGCCGGCGGAGGCCCCGTCGGGGCTGCGCACCCGGGTGCTGCGGGAGATCAACATGGCGGCCGTGCCGTTGGGTTTCAAGCCTGCGCACCGCTTCCTCGGCCCGATCGACACGGTGGTCGGCGAGCTGGTGGGCAAGAACCTGATCGCCGCGTTGCGGGAGGCCCTGTCCAATGCGTTCCGGCACGCCGACGCGTCGCGGATCGAGGTGGTCCTGGACTCCACCGTCACGCTGGCCGACGGGCGTTCCGGGGTCCGGCTGGAGGTGGCCGACGACGGGGTGGGCATCCCCGAGGACGGACGGCGCAGCGGGCTGCGGAACCTGCGCCGGCGGGCAGAGTCCCTGGGCGGCTCCAGCTGGTACGGACCGGGCCTCGGTGAGGGCGGCGGCGGGACCACCCTGGTGTGGGAGGCTCCGCTCTGAGCCGCCGCCGGTCGTCTACGGGGACCTGTCGGCCTGCCGGCGGGCCAGGCGGTCGGCCACGATGCGCTCGATAACGACGGCGACCCCGTCCTCGTTGTTGGCGGTCGTGCGGCCGGAAGCGGCGGCGATCACATCGGGGTGGGCGTTGCCCATCGCGTAGGAGGTGCCCGCCCAGGTCAGCATCTCCACGTCGTTCGGCATGTCCCCGAAGGCGACGACCTCGGCGGGGGAGATGCCCCGCTCGGCGCAGCACACAGCCAGGGTGCTCGCCTTGGAGACGCCGTGCCCGCTGATCTCCAGCAGGGCGGTCGGGCTGGAGCGGGTGATCGACGCGTACTCGCCGGCAACGGACCGGGCCAGGGCCAGGAACTCGTCCGGGGCCAGCTCGGTGTGGTGCGCGAGCAGCTTGAGCACGGGCGCCGCGCTCTCGTCGGTGTGCTCCACCAGCAGCTTCTCGGCGGTGGCGACATTGGCGCCCGGGTCCTGGAAGAACGGCGGGTACGTCGGCTCGTAGTTGATGCCGGTGGTCAGCTCGACCGCGAAGGACGTGCCCGGTGCCGCGGCCCGCAGGGCATGCACGACGGCCAGCGCGGCGTCTCGCGGAAGGGCCCTGACCTGTACGAACTCCCGCCCGGCGTGCAGGTCGACGACCGCCGCGCCGTTCGCGCAGATCGCCAGGCCGTGGCCGTGGACGTGGTCGCTGACCACGTCCATCCAGCGGGCCGGGCGGCCGGTGACGAAGAAGACCTCGATGCCGGCCTCCTCGGCGGCCGCGAGCGCGGCGACGGTGCGGAGCGAGACGGACTTGTCGTCGCGCAGCAGGGTGCCGTCGAGGTCGGTGGCGATGAGCCGGGGGGTGGGGGTTTGCCCGTCCGGGCACTGGGGAGCCGAGGTCACCGCTCCATCTTCGCCCATGCCCCGCCGGTGGCCGGACCAGGTGCGGGGCGATGTTTCACGTGAAACATCGCCGTTTCACGTGAAACATCGATCGACTGCTGTAGGTCACCGCAGCTGCGCGGGAGCCTCCGTGACGATCTGCTCGAAGACCTTCTGATCGGCGGCGAAGTCGGAATCGGGGACAGGCCAGTGGATGACCATCTCGGTGATGCCCAGTTCCCGGTGGCGGCCGGCGAAGTCGACGAAGGCGTCGAGGGACTCCAGCGGGCGGCCCCGGTCCGGGGTGAAGCCGGTGAGCATGATCTTGTCGAGTTCGGCGACGTCCCGCCCGGTCTCCGAGCACGCCTTGGCGAGCTTCTCGACCTGGCCGCGGATCGCCTCGAGCGACTGCTCCGGCGTTCCCGACTCGTACAGCTTCGGGTCCCCCGTCGTCACCCAGGCCTGGCCGTACTGCGCGGCGAGCTTGAGCCCGCGCGGGCCGGTGGCGGCGACCGCGAAGGGGATGCGCGGGCGCTGG
The DNA here is from genome assembly GCF_042673805.1 of Streptomyces sp. NPDC057010. NCBI lineage: Bacteria > Bacillati > Actinomycetota > Actinomycetes > Kitasatosporales > Streptomycetaceae > Streptomyces > Streptomyces sp. NPDC057010. The sequence continues at coordinate 289,875 of NZ_JBHUSC010000002.1, forward strand.
ACACAGCCGGGGATGTTGCGGGCCTCGTCGGCCGAGTAGTGGGTGCCGGTGTGGGTCACCGCGTCCTCGGTCAGCAGGCGGTCGAGGAGGGGAAGGAACTCGCCGAAGCGGTCGGCGCGCTCGCGCGGTGTCCACGGCTCCTGGCCGAGGGCGGTGGCGTCGAAGCCGTTGCCGCCGGCGCCGATGCCGAGGGTGAACCGCCCGCGGGACACGTCGTCCAGGGAGATCAGCTCCTTGGCCACGGTCACCGGGTGCCGGAAGTTCGGGGAGGTGACGAGGGTGCCCAGGCGCAGCCGCTCGGTCGCCGTTGCCGCTGCGGTCAGGGTGGGCAGCGCGCCGAACCACGGTCCGTCGCGGAAGGTCCGCCAGGAGAGGTGGTCGTAGGTGTAGGCGGCGTGGAACCCCAGTTCCTCGGCGCGCCGCCACTTCTGGCCGCCCCCCTCGTGCCAGCGGTCGACGGGCAGGATCACTGTGCTCAGACGCAGGCTCATGTCCCCGAGCCTACGTCCGTGAGCCGCGAAGACGTCCGAAAGGCGGCTGCACCGGTTGAACGGTGCAGCCGCCCCCTTGCCGCGGGAGGGGCTTCCGGGCCCCTGGCGGTCAGCGCAGGCCGAGCGAGGCGTACGTGGCGTCGAGCTCGGCCACCTCCAGGCCGGCGGCCTGACGGACGAGGCGGATGGCCCGGTAGATCTGGTTGATGTGCGCGATGTCGTGGCCGATGACCTTGCGGATCATGACCTCCATCGTCTCGCCGCCCTGCTCGCCGTGGCGGCCGGTGCGCTGCCAGTCCTCCGGCGAGAGCGCGGCGAGGAGCGCGACGTTGGAGGCGCGCAGGCCGGTCCAGGCGTCGAGCATCTGACGGAACGGCAGGCGGGGCAGCGGGGCCCACAGCGTCTCGTCGTAGCCCGGGTAGACCGGGTTGTCCTCGGTGGCCACCAGGCGCCAGCGGAAGCCGTACACGATGTCCACGTCGAAGAGGTGGCCGACGATGAAGGCGGCGGGCCACTCGCCCGGCTCCGGGACGGTCTCGGCGAGGTCGGTCGGCAGGTCGGCGAAGAGCTGCGCGGCCCAGACGGGCGTCTTGGCCAGGACGTCGAACGCGTCGCGGTCGGCGGCCACGTCCAGGAGCGCCTGGACGTAGGCCGCGGGGTCCGCGGTGGCCGACGGGATGTCGATGCGGTGCACGTCGGCGTCGGCCAGGGCCGGGGCGGTCTCGGTCGCGGTCTGCGGGGTCATGCAGGGGTCCCTTTCGGTGGTCGTGGGGTGGGGGTCGATAGGTGGGGGTCGGTGGGTCGGGCGGACGGCCGGTCGGTCGGCCGGTCGGGGGAGTGGTACGTCGTTGGTCAGGCGGCTCCGGCGGGCTCGGCCTCGCGAGTCGCAGCCGGCGCGTTCACCTCCGCCCGGTTTCCGGGGTTCGCGCCGAGCACCAGCAGGGCGCCGAGGCCGGCGACGGCCGCGCAGACCACCCAGTGGAGCGGGGCGGAGATGCCGTAGAGCAGGCCGCCGACGGCCGGGCCGAGGGCGCCGCCGAGGGTGTGGGCGATGCCTTCCGCCCCCTGGTAGCGGCCGCGCAGGTGGGCCGGGGAGAACTCGGCCGGGTACGCGTTGGCGATCGGCGTGTAGATGGTCTCGGCGACCGTCCACACCACGACCGTCAGGGCGAGCAGCCAGATGGCGTTGGCGGCTCCGGTGAGGGCCATGCCGATGCCCAGCAGGGCGAGGCCGGCGGCGATGACCCGGCGCGGGTTGCGGCGTTCGGTGTGCTTGGTGAGGGGGAGTTCGATGACCACGCAGAGCAGGGCGTTGAGGCCGAGCAGCAGGCCGTAGACCTTGTTGTCGAAGCCGGCGTCGGTGACGTGCAGGGGCAGGGTCACGGTGGACTGGCCGTAGACGAAGGTCGCGGCGACCATCGAGCCGAGGAAGAGCGCGTAGGGGCGGTCGGCGAGCACCTGGCGGTAACCGCCCTTGGCCCGCTTTTCCTTGACGGTGTCCGCGGCCGGCGGGGCGGTGACCGGTCGGCCGGCCGGGAGCGTCAGCAGCGCGAGCGTGCCGAAGGCGAAGGAGAAGAGCGCGTCGCCGAGGAAGACGTACGTGTACGACATCCCGCTGAGCAGGCCGCCGACGAGCGGGCCGACCGCCATGCCGACGTTGATGGCCAGGCGCAGCACCGCGAAGGACATCACGCGCTGCTGCTCGGGGACCAGGTCCACCAGCAGCGCGCCGGCGGCGGGCCGGTAGAGCTGGGCGAACACGCCCACCAGGCCGACCAGGGCGGTGGTGGTGAACAGCCCGTCGGTCAGCGGCACGAGGGCCGTCGCGGCGCTGCTGCCGAACATCGACACCGCGATGGCGGTGCGGCGGCCGAACCGGTCGGCGACCGTGCCGCCCACGGCGTTGCCGATGAAGGCGCCGACGCCGACGACCCCCAGGGCGATTCCCGCCTGGAACGCGGAGAATCCCTGGGCGACGAGGAACAGCACCAGAAATACATTGAGGAAATTGCCGAATTTGATGAGGAACATTCCGGCGAAGATCACCCAGGCGCTTCTGGGCAGTTCGCGCAATCGCTTGCGCAAGGGTTCCCCGCTGGCCATGGCCGGCTCCTTCTCGGTGGTGGGGGGTGAGGTGGTGGTGACCATGTAACCCGCTGGTCAAGGGGGTGAGAAGGGGAAGGTGCTGGCATGAAGAGGCCCGGCACAATCCTGCCCGGAGGCCGTGGGACAGGCTCTGGGGAAGGCCCTGAGGGACGCGGCGCGCATCATTCGTGCCGGGCACGGTTGTGCCACTGGAAAACCATTCCCGGGCCGGAATTCATGGCGCAGAGTTCTGGGCATGACCGAACACAAGCTTCTCGTCGTCGGCGGCCGGATCCAGACGCTGCGCAAGGCGGCGGCACTCGGAATCGACTTCGTGCTGATCCAGCACAAGGACCAGTTCGTGCCCGAGTCGGCCGAGCTCGCCGAGGCCGTACTGATCGCGGACTACACCGACTGGGACATCACCCGCCCGCTCGTCGAGGCCGCCCACCAGGCGTACGGGTTCACCCGCGTCGTCTCGATCACCGAGCCGGGCCTGGTGCCGGCCGGCCGGATCAGCGACCACCTGGGGCTGGGCAACACCTCCGAGCAGGTCGCCGAACTCCTGCGTGACAAGCACGCGATGCGCCGGCACCTGGCCGCGTCGGACTCCGCCGACGTCCGGGCGCTGTCGGTGGCGGCCGCCGAGGTCGAGGGCGCCGACGCGCTGGTCGCCTTCGGTGCCGAGCACGGATACCCGTTCGTCCTCAAGCCGGTCGACGCCACCGCCAGCCTGGGCGTCGTCCGCATCGACGGGCCGGACCAGGCCGCCGAGGCGTGGGCCGGGGTCGAGGCCCTGCGGGCCCGTACGGACCTCCAGTGGGGTTCCTTCTTCACCATCGGCCGGTTCATCGCCGAGCAGTACATCGCCGGCCCCGAGTACAGCGTCGAGACCTTCTCCTTCGCGGGCCGCCACATCGTGCTCTCGGTGACGGAGAAGCTCACGGGCGGCCAGGACGGCTTCATCGAGCTGGGCCACGCCCTGCCGGCCCGGCTGGCGGCCCAGGACGAGCGGCGCATCGAGGAGACCGTCGCCCGCTTCCTGGACGCGATGGGGCTGACCGACGGAGCCGCCCACACCGAGCTGCGGCTGTCCCCCTCCGGCCCGCAGATCATCGAGAGCCACAACCGCATGGGCGGTGACCGGATCTTCGACCTGCTGGACGCGGCCTTCGGCATCGACCTCGAAGAGTGGATCGTGGCCTGGCAGTTCGGGCTGATCCCGGCGCTGACCGAGCGCCCCGTGGCCCGCCGGTCGGCCGCCACCCGCTTCCTGTCCGCCCAGCCCGGCACCGTCACGGAGATCCAGGGCCGCGACGAGGCGCTGGCCCTGGACGGGGTCATCGACATCGAGACCACGGTCCAGCCGGGCTCAGTCGTCGGCGAGCTGCGCGGCAACTGGGACCGGGTCGGCCAGGTGCTGGTCACCGGCCCGGACACCGAGGCCGCCGTAGCCGTCGCCGAGCGGCTGACCGAGAAGGTCACCGTCGTCACCCGCCCCCACCCCGCTTCCTGAACCGCCGGCACCAACGCCACCGAAGAGGCCCAGTCATGAAGATCCTGCTGATCATGCGGAACACGTACGCGTGGCATCGCGAGCACATCGAGACCCTGGAGCGGATGGGTCTGGAGATCCACCTCGCCACCTCCGTCGCCCAGGCCACCGACGACGGCCGGTTCGCCTCCGTCGTCCCGATCGAGAAGGGGCTGGAGGGCACGGCCCTCGCCGAGTACTGCGCGGCCGAGGCCCGCCGGCTCGGGATCGCCTCGGCGATCACCTTCTACGACAGCGACATCGCCGTCACCTCCCGGGTCAACCAGCTCCTCGGGCACCGGTGGCCGCGCCCCGCCGCCGACGAGATGTCCCGCGACAAGAAGCTCCAGCGGGCCTTCCTCGCGGAGCAGGGCCTGCCGTCCCCCGCCTTCGCCGGCGTCACCGGCGTCGAGGAGGGCCTCGCGGCCGCCGAGTCCTTCACCTACCCCTTCATCGTCAAGCCCAGCGCGCTGGCCGCCAGCATCGGCGTGAGCCTGGTCCAGGACCGCGAGGGCCTGGAGCGGGCGCTCACCGACGTCGCCCGCCTCGCCGAGGAGTGGGGCGGCTACTTCCCGAGCGAGGGCCCGGAGATCGCGCTGCTGGAGGAGTTCCTGCCGGGCAAGGAGGTCACCCTCGACGGCGTGGTCGTCGCGGGCACCTTCCACCTGGTCGGGGTCACCAACAAGATGCAGATGCCCGGCCCGTACTTCGAGGAGGACTTCTACACCCTCCCCTTCCGCACCCCGGCCGAGGAGCCGGAGCTGGTCGCTGTCGCCGAGGGCATCGTCAAGGGCCTGGGCGTCGAGAACTGCCTGTTCAACGCCGAGTTCCGGCAGGACTCCGAGGGCCGCTACCGCGTCGTGGAGTTCGCCACCCGGATGAGCGGCGGCCAGAACTACCGCAACCTGCGCGAGGTCCACGGCATCGACCCGGTCCGTCTGTACGCCAAGGCCGTCCTGGCCGGCGACGACGAGCAGGCCCGCGCCGCGATCCTCGACGGCGAGGTGCCGCGGGCCGCGACCCCGCGCGCCGCGACCTGCATCAAGTTCGCCTACCGCACCGGGACCCTGGTCCGGAACAACCCCGGCGACGCCTTCCACTCGCCGCACTTCCGCTCGTACATCCCCGCCTCGAAGCCGGGCGACCGGCTGCGGCGCGCGCCCGAGGGCTGGTACGAGATCGCCGGCTCGCTCGCGGTGGCCGCCCCCTACCGGTCGGTCGCCGACATCGACCGGGTCGAGCAGATCGCCGCCGAACTGGACGAGCGCCTGGACGTGGTCGTCGTACCCGCCGCCTGATCCCCGTCCCCCTGCCTCTGTACCTCACGACCGACCGCGGAAAGAGCCCAGCGTGCACGCCAACGACCCCGTGTTCCGGATGGGAATCACGGAGCCCACCGCCATCGACCCCTACAAGGCACAGGAAGGTGAAGGAATCCTGGTCTGCAAGGCCCTGTTCACCGGACTGCTCTCCCTCGACGAGGACGGCGCCCTGATCCCGGCCACCGCCAGCTCGTGGGCGAGTGACGAGACGGCCACCACCTGGACCTTCTCGCTGCGCACCGACACGGTGTTCAGCAACGGCGAGCCGGTCACCGCGCACTCCTTCGTCCGCGGCTGGACCCGTGCCCTGGACCCCGAGGCCAACACGGAGACCGCCTACCACCTGGCGGGCGTCCGCACCTTCACCGCGGTCGACGACGCCACGCTGGTCGTGGAACTCGACGAGCCGGACGTGCAGTTCGACCTGAAGACGCTCCAGCCCATCTTCAGCCCGGTGCCGTCCTGTGCGGGCCCCGCCCTCAACCCCGAGTTCAACGACCGGCCGATCGGCAACGGCCCCTTCCTGATGGACGGCCCCTGGCAGCACGGCAAGTCGATCAAGCTGCTGCGCAACGGCCTGTGGTTCGGCCCCGCACCCAAGGTGCGCGAGGTCCACATCGACATCCTCGACCCGGTCACCGCCCTGGACGACGAGTACGCGCGCTTCCTGAACGGCACGTACGACTACGCCCGGATCCCCCCGGCCCGCACCGCCGAGGCCGCCGACCACCCCGGCTTCCTGGAGCAGGAGGGCGCGGGCCTGTTCTACCTGATCCCGTTCTGCCACCAGGCGCCGATGGACTCGCTGGACGCCCGCCGGGCGCTGTCCGCCGCCATCGACCGCCAGGGGCTGATCGACACCTACTTCCAGGGCCGCCGCAGCGCAGCGCACTCGCTGCTCTCGCCGTGGTTCGGCAAGTCCCACGCCCCGCGCGCCGAGTTCGCCGCCGCCGACGGTGCGGATGACGCCGACTGGACCGCCTACGACCCCGACCGGGCGAGGGCCGCCGCGCTGCGCGCCGGCCTGCCGCCGGGCAGCCGGGTGGAGTTCGCCTACAACACCGGCGCCGGGCACGACGACTGGGTCAAGGCCCTGGCGCGTGGTCTGGAGGAGGTGCTGGGCTGGCGCGTCGAGCTGCTGCGCACCGACGCCCGCGGCCTCGTCGACCACCGCACCTCGATCGCGGCGACGGGATTCTGCCGGGCCGGCTGGGCCTGCGACTACCCGACGCCCGACAACATGCTCTTCCCGCTGCTGCACTCCTCCTGCACCGCGCCCGACGCCGAGGGCACGGCCCACGGCGACAACGAGGGCCGCTGGGTCAACGCGGAGTTCGACTCCCTGGTGGCCCGCGCCCGCGCCTCGACCGACCCCGCCGAGCGCGTCGACGGCTGGCGGCGCGCCGACCGGGCCGCGATCGCCGATCTGGCGCTCATCCCGCTCTGGTACCGCACGGACCAGCGGGTCCACGCATCCGGCCGGATCACCGGCCTGCGCATCGACTTCGACGGAAACCCGACCCTCACCACCGTTACGGCAAGGAGCACCACACGATGAGCGCCACGACCGCCACCACTGCGCCCACGGCGGCTCCGGTGTACGACATCCTCGGCATCGGCTTCGGCCCGGCGAACCTCGCCCTGGCCATCGCCCTGGAGGAACGCGAGTCCCCGCTCACGGCACGCTTCCTGGAGGCCCGGCCCAGTCCCGAGTGGCAGCCCGGCATGCTGCTGGACGGCTCGGACATCCAGAACCACCCCAGCCGTGACCTGGTCACCCTGCGCAACCCGCGCAGCCGCTACAGCTTCCTGAACTACCTGCACGAGCAGGGCCGGCTGCTGCGCCACCTCAACGTGCCGGGCGAGTTCCCGCTCCGCAAGGAGTACGCGGGCTACATCCGCTGGGCCGCAGGGTTCTTCTCGCACCTGGTCGACTGCAACCAGCGCGCCGCCGGCGTCGAGGTGGTCGAGCAGGACGGGGAGCGCGTCTACGCCGTCACCACCATGTCCGGCCGCCGCTACCTGGGCCGGACCCTGGTGATGGGCCCCGGCCGCACCCCGTACGTCCCCGCCCCCTACGACTCCGTGCGCACCCCGCGCGTCTTCCACCTCACCCAGTACCTGCCCCGCCTGGCCGAGCTGACCGGCGCCGGCCGCGAGCCGGAGTCGGTGGCGGTCATCGGCGGCAGCCAGAGCGCCGTGGAGCTCGCCCTCGACCTCAGCCGCCGCTTCCCGCGCACCAAGGTCACCACCTACACCCGCTCGCACACGCTGAAGCTGAAGGACACCAGCCCGTTCAGCGAGGAGGGCTACTTCCCGGAGTTCACGGACTACTACTTCCGTGCCTCCCGCGCCGGCAAGAACACCCTCGACGCGTTCATGCACGGCACGAACTACTCCTCCGCCGACGGCGACGTGCTGCGCGACCTCTACGTCCACATGTACGAGCAGGAGCTCGACGGCGACCAGCGGGTCTTCGTACGCGGCAACCACGAGGCCACCGCCCTGCGCGAGGCGGGCGACAAGATCGAGCTTGACTTCCTGGAGCGGATCACCGGCGAACAGATCACCGAGTCGGTGGACTTCGCCGTACTGGCCACCGGTTTCCGCAACATGGGCCCCGGCCCGCACGAGGAGCTGTGCCCGCCGCTGATGGCCCCGATCGCCCCGCTCTTCGCGACCGAGCCGGACGGCCGCCTGCAGGTCTCCGTCGACTACTCGCTCACCGCGGTGGCCGACGGCACCCCGCCGCTCTTCCTCAACGGCCTGTGCGAGTCCAGCCACGGCATCGGCGACGCCGGCTCCTTCAGCCTCCTGTCGCTGCGCGCCGCCTCCCTCGCCGACGCCCTCGGCGCCCGCCTGGCCTCGGCCGCCACCGACCGCACCGACCGCAGCGCCGTACTCGCCGCCGCCTGACCGGAAAGACGCGACCACCATGACCGCCACCATCGAAACGCCCGTCGAACAGGTCTACAGCGCGCCGGTCATCACCGGCCCGCTGCCCGGCCCCCGCAGCGCCGAACTCCTCGACCGGCAGGCCGGCCGCGAGTCCAACTCCCGCTCCTACCCGCGCAAGCTGCCCATGGCGATCCGCCGCGGCAAGGGCTCCTACGTGGAGGACCTGGACGGCAACGTCTTCCTCGACTTCCTCAGCGGCGCCGGTGTGCTCTCCCTGGGGCACAACCACCCCGAGCCGCTGGCCGCCGCCCACCGCCAGCTCGACGAGTTCGTGCACGGCCTGGACTTCCCGACCCCGGTCAAGGACGAGTTCACCAGCCTGACCATCGGGATGCTGCCGGAGCCGATGCGCGAGCGCACCCGCATCCACTTCTGCGGACCGACCGGCGCCAACGCCGTCGACGCCGCCCTCAAGCTCTGCAAGACCGCCACCGGCCGCGAGGAGATCATCACCTTCCAGGGCGGCTTCCACGGTGCGACCCTGGCCGCCCTCAGCGTGACCGGCCTCGTCGAGCAGAAGGAACCGGTCCGCGGCCGGATGCCGGGCGTGCACTTCTTCCCGTACTCCAACTGCCACAACTGCCCGCTCGGCCTCCAGCGCGACTCCTGCCAGGTCAACTGCGCCGCCTTCCTGGAAAAGGCGCTGACCGATGTCAACGGCGGCATCACGCTGCCCGCCGCCGTCATCATGGAACTGGTGCAGGGCGAGGGCGGTGTCATCCCCGCCGAGGTCGAGTTCGTCCAGCGGATCCGCGAGGTCACCAAGCGCCTCGGCATCCCGCTGATCGTGGACGAGGTGCAGAGCGGCTGCGGCCGCACCGGCACCTGGTTCGCCTTCGAGCAGTACGGCATCGAGCCCGACGTGGTCTGCGCGTCCAAGGCGCTCAGCGGCATGGGCCTGCCCGCCTCGGTGATCCTCTACGACGAGAAGCTCGACCGGTGGAAACCGGGCGCCCACTCCGGCACCTTCCGTGGCAACCAGCCGGCCTTCGCCGCCGGTGTGGCCACCATGAAGGTGGTCCAGCGCGACCGTGTGCTGGAGAACGTGCGGGCCCGTGCCGACCAGCTGATGGTCCACCTCCAGGGGCTGCGCGAGATCAGCCCGTACGTCGCCGACGTGCGCGGACTCGGTCTGATGACCGGTGTCGAGCTGACGGACCCGGCGACCGGAGCGCCCGCCGAGGCCCTGGCCAAGCGGGTGCAGTGGGAGGCCGTCAGCCGCGGCCTGATCATCGAACTGGGCGGCCGCGACGACTGCGTCATCCGCATGCTGCCGCCGCTGAACTGCACCGCCGAGCAGATCGACCAGGCCGGTGGCATCATCCGCGAGGCGCTGGCCGCCGCCCTGACCGCCCTGGACCTGACGGCGCAGACGAAGGCGGGCGTGTGATGACCTCCTCCGACCCGACCTACGACACCGCTGCCGTCCACGACCTCGTCGTCGCCGGCTTCGGCCCCTCCGGCATCGCGCTCGCCGCGGCCGTCGAGGACCACGACGACGCCACGGGCGGCGCCCCGCTCGCCGCCCGCTACCTGGAGAAGGCCGCCGACTCCGCCTGGCAGCCCAACCTCGTACTGCCCGGCACCGACATCCAGCACCACTTCCTGCGCGACTTCGCCACCCCGCGCGACGCCCGCTCCCGCTTCACCTTCCCGCACTACCTCCAGCAGAGCGGCCGCTTCTACCCCTTCACGCTGATGGGCGGCTACGTCAGCCGCCTGGAGTGGTCGGACTACGTGCAGTGGGCCGCCCGCCAGGTGCGTGGCCCCGTGGACTACGACCGCGAGGTCGTCTCCGTGGAGCCGGTCACCGGAGCCGACGGCCGCGTGCGGACCGCTCGCGTCGTCAGCCGGGACACCCGCGACGGCACGCTGCACACGACCGAGGGCCGCAACATCGCGCTGGCCACCGGCCACGAGGCGTACGTACCGGAGCTCTTCCGGCCGCACCTCGGCGAACGGGTCTTCCACGCGAGCAGGCTGCTGCCGAGCCTTGCCGCCCTCGCGGACAAGCCCCTGCGCGAGGTCGTGGTGATCGGCGCCGGCCAGACCGCCGGCGAGATCGTCCTGCACCTGGCCGCGCAGCAGCCGAACGCCCAGATCCACTCGGTGGTCCGCCACGCGGGCTTCCGGATGTACGAGCTCGGCCACTTCAGCAACGAGGTGTACTTCCCCGACGAGACCGACTACTTCTACGGACTGGAGGGCGACCAGCGCGAACGCGCCCTCGCCCAGGCCCGCGCCACCAACTACGCCGCCGTCGACCCCGACGTCTCCACCGCCCTCTACCAGGCGGTCTACCAGGACCGATTCACCGGCCGGCAGCGGCTGCACATGCACAAGCGGACCGAGGTGACCGCCGTCGAGGAGGCCCCGGACGGGCGCGTGCTGCTGCGCACCGAAGAGGTGTTCACCGGGGAGCGCGGAACCATCGAGGCCGACGCGGTGATCGTCTGCACCGGCTACCGCGAGGCGGCCCTCCCCCGGCAGCTCGCCGCCTTCACCCCGTACCTGCGCCTGGACGCGGACGGGCGGCCCGAGGTCACCCGCGCCTACCGGGCCGAGACCACCGAGGACTGCGAGGTCGGCATCTACCTCGACGGCCTCACCGAGTGGCGGCACGGCATCGGCAGCGCCACCTCCTTCAGCCAGATGGCCGCCAAGGCCGACACCATCCACCGCGACCTGCGTACCCGGCTGCGCCAGCCCGTCGCCGCCTGATTGGACTCCTGACATGCACGTATTCACCGCCCACGAGAACGACATGGAATTCGAGGAGGCCTACAACGTCAGCGGCCGGCGCATCTTCCCGTGGCCCGAGGCCGTGGCCGAGCCCAACTGGGGCGGCGCCTGGATCGATGTCGCGCCCGGCGCGACCTCCACCCGGCACGACCACGACGAGAACGAGATGTTCTTCATCGTCGAGGGCAGCGGCCTGATGCGGATCGGCGAGGAGACCCGCCGCGTCCAGGCCGGTGAGACCGTCTTCATCACCCCCTTCCAGGACCACGACCTGACCAACGACGGCGATACCCGGCTGAGGTTCATCACCATCTGGTGGGGCGGCGCCGAGGCCATCTCCCGCGAACGCGCCAAATGGGCCGCCCTGTTCGGCATCGACGACTTCGCTCCGCGGTGCGGCGAGGCGGTGCGGGGATGAGTCCCATCGTCCACGCGCGCGCCGACGCCGTCGTCGTCGGCGGCGGGGTGATCGGCGCGGCCATCGCGCACCAGCTCGCGCTGGCCGGCCTCGGCCGGATCGTCCTGTGCGACCAGGGCCGGGTCAACGCCCAGGGCGCCACCTCCCGCTCCGGCGGACTGCTGCGGCTGCACCACACCTCGCTCGCCGACATCAGGCTCGCCGCCCGCAGCATGCCCGTCTTCGAGCAGTGGTCCGACGTCATCGGCGGGGACTGCGGCTACCGCCGCACCGGCTTCGTGATGATCGTCGGCGAGAACCACGCCCAGGACCTGCGCGACAACGCCGCCCGAGCCGGCGAGACCGCCGGCTACCGCCGGGTCGAGGTCATCGACCCGTCCGAACTGAAGGAGATCTACCCCGGCCTGCGGACCGAGGGCGTGGCCCTCGCCGCCTACGAGCCGGAGGGCGGCTACGCCGACCCGATGGCCGCCTCGGCCTCGCTGCTCACCGCCGCCTACCGGCTCGGCGTCTCGCCCTCCGAGGGCATCCGGGCCGTCAAGGTCCTGGAACACGAGGGCACCGTCACCGGCGTACTGACCTCCATCGGCCGGATCGACGCGCCGCTGGTGGTGCTGGCCGGCGGAGCGTGGGGTTCGGCCCCGGCCGAGTACCTGGGCGTCCACATCCCGGTCACCGCCCGCCGGATCGGCCTCGCCCAGGCCGAGCTGCCGGGCGCCGGGCGGCGCGGCTCCGCGTCCTCCGTGCCGACCTGCATCGACGACACCACCGGCAGCTACTTCCGGCCCGACGGCCTGGACCGGTTCTACTTCGGCGTCCCCAGCAAGCCGGACACCGAACTCGGCCGCGACGTCGAGCCGCTGAGCGAGGCCGAGCTGGAGTCCGCGATCAAGGCGATCAGCGGCCGCGTCCCGGCCGCGGCCACCGCCCCGCTCGCGGGCACCCGCTCCGGGCTCGACGGCTACACCCCCGACAAGCGCCCGGTGGTGGGCGCGGCCGGCCCCGACGGCCTGTACCTCGCGCTCGGCTTCAGCGGAGGCGGCTTCAAGCTGGCGCCCGCCGTGGCCGAACTCGCCGCGAAGGAGATCATCGAGGGCGGGGCCGTACCCGGAAAGGCGGTCCAGGAACTCCTGGAGCCGTACCGGCCGCAGCGGTTCCTCGCGGGCCGCCCGATCCGCCCGGAGGCCCCGTATGACCACATGTGACGACGCGAAGCCGGAGGCCGACGCCATGGCCACGGCCCCCGCCGAACGGCTGTCCCTGTGGGCGAAGCTGCGGGAGGACATCGAGACCGTCCTCGCCAAGGACCCGGCCGCCACCTCGCGCGCCGAGGTGCTGCTCTACCCGCACATCCACGCCCTGTGGACGTACCGCGTGGCGCACTGGCTGTGGAACCGCGGCCACCGGGTGTCCGCCCGGGCCCTGTCCCTGCTGGCGCGCGCCGTCTCGGGCATCGAGATCCACCCGGGCGCCCGGATCGGCCGCCGCCTGTTCATCGACCACGGCACGGCGGTGGTGATCGGCGAGACCGTCCGGATCGGCGACGACGTGATGCTCTACCACCAGGTCACGCTCGGCTCCGTGGGCTGGTGGAAGGACCTGCGCCGGCCCACCGGTTCGCGCCGCCACCCGGCCGTCGGCGACCGCGTGATCATCGGCACCGGAGCGAGCGTGCTCGGCCCGGTCACCGTCGGTTCCGACTGCCGGATCGGCGCCCACTCGATCGTCCTCGACGACCTGCCGGCCCGCAGCCGGGTCGTCGCCGCGGCCTCCGACGCGCTGCCGCCGCTCGACACCGCGCCCGCCCACTGGACCGACTCCTCCTCCCTGCGCTTCCCCGAAGGAACCCACGCATCATGACCTCGTACGTCGTCACCAGCGCCCCGCCGAACCCGAACGGCGACCTGCACCTCGGCCACCTCTCCGGCCCCTTCCTCGGCGCCGACGTCCTCAGCCGCCACCTGCGCCAGCGCGGTCACGACGTCCACTACGTCGGCTACTCCGACGAGCACTCCTGCTACGTCCCGCGGCGGGCCGCCGAGATCGGCTCCACCGCGTACCCCACCGCGAAGCTGTTCGGCGACCGGATGGAGGAGACCCTGTCGCTGGGCGCCATGCACCACGACTGGTTCACCCGCCCGCTCACCGACTCCGCCCACACCGAGTTCGTGCAGCGCTTCTTCCTGGAGCTGTGGGAGTCCGGCGCCCTGGAGGTCCGGGAGCTGCCCGTCTTCCACTGCGCGCCCTGCGACCGGTACCTGTACGAGGCCGAGGTGCGCGGCGAGTGCCAGTACTGCGCCGAGCCCTCCGACGGCGTGTACTGCGAGGCGTGCGGCCTGCCGCAGGACCCGGCGGGGCTCGCCGCCCCCAAGTGCACGGCCTGCTGGAACGCCCCCGCCACGAAGACCATGCGCCGCATCGTCTTCCCGCTGGAGAACTACCGCGAGCGGCTGGAGGCCTACTACGCCGACGCGCAGGCGAACGCCGAGTGGCGGCCCCGGCTGATCTCCTACCTGGAGGGCCTGTTCGAGCGCGCCCTGCCGGACACCGCGATCAGCCGCGAGGCGGACTACGGCATCCCGGTCCCCCTGCCGGGCTGGGAGGGGCACATCCTCGACACCTGGTTCAGCGGCATCTGGGGCTACGTGGCGGGCACGGCCCGGCTGGCCGAGGCGAACGGCGACAAGAGCGAATGGGAACGACTGTGGACCGACGCCGACACCCGCATCGTCAACTTCATCGGGTTCGACTGCTCCTTCTCGCACGCCGTGCTCTGGCCCGCGCTGTTGCTGGCTCAGGGTGAGCTGACGCTGCCCTCGCAGGTGGTGATCAACGAGTTCTACCGGCTGGAGGGCGACAAGTTCTCCACCAGCCGCGGACACGCCATCTGGGGCGGGGAGTTCCTGCGCCGGGTCAACGCGGACGCGCTGCGCTTCCACCTGTGCCTGACCGGCCCGGAGCGGGAGCAGAACAACTTCTCCATGAAGGAGTTCGCCGACACCGTCTCCACGGTGCTGGCCGGCGGGATCGAGCGGTGGACCGACACCGTACTGGACCTGCTCGCCCAGGACTTCGACTCGGTGGTGCCCGGCGCCGCCCCGGCCGGCTCGCTGGTGGCCGAACGGGCAGCGCTGCCGGCGGAGATCGCGGCCGCGCTCGGCGCCGAGGCGTTCTCCCCGCAGCGGGCGGCCGCCGCGCTGGCCACCGTCGTGGACCGGGCGGAGGCCGACCTGCGCACCCTCACCGGGCTGCGCCAGACCGGCCCGCGCGAGGAGTACGCCGGGCAGCTCGCCGCCCACGTGGAGCTGCTGGCCGCGGTCGCGGTCACGGCGGCGCCGCTGATGCCGGGCTGGTCCGCCTTCCTGGCCGGGCAGCTGGGCCTGCCGGTGGACCTGGCGACCCGGATGCCGCACTGGGAGGGTGTCGAGGGCCGGCTGCTGGCCGAGGGCACCCGCCTGCCGGGCTCCACCCCGCTGTTCTTCCACGAACTGTCGTGACCTCCGCCTGGGCGACCAGGACCCTGGGGTCGGTGCTCGGGCTGGGTGCGCTGCTGCTGCCGGCGGCGCTCGCCCCGGTCCCGGCCCCCTGGACGGGGGCGCTCCTGGCGGGGGTGCTGGCCGGCTGGTGCCTGCTGGTCGCCGCCGCGGGCGGTACGGCCGGGGCCGGGCCGGTGGCCTTCGTCCGGGACCGGCTGGGACCGGGCCCCGCCCGCGCGGTCACCGCGCTCTACTTCGCGGGGTTCGCCACCGGCCAGGCGGCCGTCGCGCTGGCCGCGGCGGGCTTCGCGGCCGGGGGTTCGGGCCGGCCCGCCCTCCTTACGGCGGTCGCCGTCCTGGCCACCGCCGCCGGTTTCGCCGCGTACCGCCCGCTCTCCCTGTCGCCGCGCGCCGGCAGGATCCGGCTGGGCGCGGTGCTGGCCCTGGCCGCCGCCTGGTGGCTGCTGGGCGGCCCGGCGGCGGCCCCGGCCGCCGACTGGCCCGCCGCCCTGGTGGCCGTACCGCTGCTGTTCGGCTGGGTCGGCCTCGAATCGGCGGTCCCGGAGCTACGGCGGCCCGGCGCCGCGGGGGCCCGGCTGGGTGGCACCCTCCTGGGGCTCGCCCTGGCCGCCGCACTGTACGGGGTCCTGCTGCGGCCCGCCGGTTGGCTGACGGCGCCGCACCCGGCGGTGCCGGCCGTGCTCGGCCTCGTCTCGGCCGCCGTCTGCTGGACGTACTGCCGTACCAACCTCCAGGCCACGGCCGCCCGCTGGGAGGAGCTGACGGCGGGTTCCCGACGCACGGGCGTGGCGGCCGGGACGCTGGTCGCGCTCGGCGCGCTCGGGGTCGGCCACCTCGCCCACTGGGGCACCGCCGTCCTGCTGATCGGCCCGGGCAGCGCCACCGCGGCCATCTACCTGTTCATCGCCGTCGCGGCCCTGCGCCGGCCCCGTTTCGACACCCTCTCCAAGGAGCAACAGCATGACCACTTCCACCGCCACCGAGACCTCGAAGGTGCTGCGCGTTCCGCCGGCTGACCCCGCCGAGGCCGCCGCGCACTTCCACCGCCGGTTCACGTTCGAGGCCGACGCCTCCGACGTCCACGCGGACCTGGAGGGCGGGGCCGGGGCCTTCGTACTCGTCGACACGCGCGGCGCCGAGGCCTGGGCCCAGGGGCACATCCCCGGCGCCGTGCACCTCCCGACGGACGAGATCCCGGCCCGCGCCGCCGAACTGGTGGCTCCCGGCAGCGTGGTGGTCACCTACTGCTGGGGGCCCGGCTGCAACGGGGCGACCCGGGCCGCGCACGCCTTCGCCGTCGCCGGATACCAGGTCAAGGAGATGCTGGGCGGCTTCGAGTACTGGTCGCGCGAGGGGTTCACGGTCGAGGACGAGCACGGCCGGCGCCAGTCCGCGCCGGACCCGCTGACCGCCCCGGTGGGAGCCGACAGCTGCGGCTGCTGAGGGCGGGTGCCGGCTACAGCAGTCCGTGTTCGACGGCGCGCTGGCCGAGCTGGAAGCGGCTCTGCGCATCCAGTTTCTCCATCAGCTCCGAGATGAGCCTGCGCTCGCTCCGCAGGGAGATCCCCAGCCGCCGGGCCGCAGCCTCGTCGGTGTATCCCTGCGCCAGCAGGCGCAGCAGCTCGCGGGGCTGCGAACCGGGGTCGTCCAGCCGGCGGCGCGGCGGCTCCCCGAAGGGGGTGGCGGTCTCCCAGATCGCCTCGAACAGGGCGCAGAACGCCGCCACCGCACCCGGTTCGCGCAGCAGCACCGCCCCCTGCGCGCTGTCCTGCGGATCGATCGGCATGAGTGCGGACTCGCGGTCCGCGACGACCATGCGCATCGGCAGCGACGCGGCGGTCCGTATGGCGCCGCCGCGCTCGGTCAGCCAGCGGGCGTGTTCCAGGCTGGCGGGGTCGTTGCGGATGGAGTCCTGGTAGATCGTGCGGATCTTGACCCCGCGGGCGATCAGGTCCTCGGTCAGCGGGTTGCTGGCCTTGAACTGGGCCTCGGGCACCGGGCCGCCCGGGTGGAAGCTGATGGACTCCGTGTGGGTGCGGGCGCTGATCACGGCGAGCTTCGCCCGGACCGCGTCCACCCCCTCGAAGCGCTCCGCCTCCAGCGTGGGCTGGGCCGGGTGCAGTTCGGCGAAGCGGGAGAGCAGCGCGCTGGCCGCGGCCTGGCTCTCGGCGAGCACCTTGTGCCGCTGGGCGATCTCCGCCTGCTGGTGGGCGAGCAACGAGTCCAGGGCGGCCTTCGGGTTGACCACCCGAAGCCGCCCGTCGCTTCGCCAGGAGGGCGCGAGGAGCGAGAGCCCGGTCAGCTCGGCCAGGTCCTCGCGCACGTCCTCGACGGTCGTACCGAGTTCCTCGGCAAGGTCTTCGACGACGACATCCGGCCGTTTGAGGATGCGCCGGTAGAGCGCGTCGGAGCGCTCGGTCAGCCCCAGTGAAAGCAGCAACGTGAACCCCCCCAGCTCGTGGATCGGCTCGGACTTCGGACGGTTCGCCGACGGGGTCGGCGGCCGGGTGAGCCGGGCATGTGGGTGGTGCCCTCCAGCTCACTCCGTGGTAGGACACATCCTGGCCGCCGGGGCGGTTCGCTGTCTCACCCCTGGCATTCATATGTCAGGTCGTTTTGTGCCAGCTCAGACGAATGACAGGGGCCCGGACGGGTCGACACGATGGCTGCATGCCGGGTCGCCGAACCCGGCACACACCCCTACGTGTCAAGCCGAAAGAGATTGGGCCCCTCCATCATGCGTCGCAAGGTCGCCACCCTGATCGCCGTCACCGCAGCCGTCCTCGCCGTGATCGCCACCAACACGGGCGACCGGGTCACCGGGCAGCGCTCGACCACCTCGGTCACCGCGGAGCCGGGCTGGTCCTTCGCCGCCCCGCTGGAGCCGGGCTGGTCGTAACCCTCCGCTCGCTTCGCCCTTACGCCGTCAGCTGCTTGATCAGGCGCTCGGCGTTCGGCAGCAGCCAGTCCGGCACGGCGTCCTCGGGCAGTTCCCGGACCTCCTCGACCAGGGCCGAGATCAGGGCGGCGCCCGCTTCGCCGCGGCCCCGTTCCTGCTGCGTCCAGGCGGCGTTGTTCAGGCACTGGAACCGGTCCTGGAGACGGCCGGGGCCCAGTTCCGCATAGATCGCGGCAGCCCGGTCCCAGAGCGTTATCTCCTCCAGCCGCAGCGCGTCGATCTCCGCCTCGCCCAATCGCTCGGCCGGCGGGGCCGAGCCGTCCTCACCTCCGTCCTCGTCTTCCCCGTCCTCGTGCTGCTCCTGCGCGCCGACGCGCCGGTCGAGCACCTGCGCCAGCTGGTGCCAGGTCTGCGCGAGCTCGGAGCGCAGTTCGACGGAGCCGGGCTCCGCCGCCAGGGCGGCCTCCAGGACCCCGGCGGCCTCGTCCATCAGGGCCCGGGCCCGGGTCACCGCCGCGTCGTCCACCGCTTCGCGCAGCCCCAGCCAGGCCAGGGAGCGCAGGATGCGCACCTCGGCGACCGGCGCCTCCCCCGTCAGACGGTGCAGCTCCAGAGCCCTCTCGTAGGCGGCGACCGCCTCCACGGCCAGTCCGGCGTCGGACAGGGTGTCGGCCGCCGACTGCGCGAGGCTCGCCTGCGGCCGCGGATCCTCCCAGCCCTTGGCCGTCTCCGCCGCCAGCAGGTACTGCTCGGCCGCCTGGCGCGGCTCGTTCAGCCGACGCAGCAGGTCGCCCAGGAACTCCCGTACGAACACGGCCTGCCCGTCTCCGTGTTCCAGCAGGTCGGGCAGGGCCGACTGGAGCACCTCGGCCGCCTCGGCGGTGCGGTCGTCCTGCACGTAGGCGCGGGCCAGCACCAGCCGGGCCTGCGCCCCGCCGTCCGCCGTGAGACCGGCCAGGTCGAACCAGTGGGCTCCCTCCAGCGCGTGCCCGGCCGCCTCCGCGGCCGCGCCGGCCCGCAGCAGGATGTCGGCGAGGGTCAGCCGTACGACGCCCTGCGTCTCGGAGTCGGTCACCTCGGCGGAGTGCTCCAGCGCGGACCGCGCCGCCCGCTCCGCCTCCTCGGGCCGCTCCAGCGACATGAGCACCCCCGCGCGCAGCACCAGCGGGTCCACCGCCTGCCAGGGCCGGCCCGCCGCGACCGCCCGGTCGGCGGCTGCGGCCAGCAGTTCCACGGCCCGCTCCTGGTCGCCCTGCGACAGGGACACCCTGCCCAGCATCTCCTCGGCTTCCGCCACCAGGTCCGGCAGCGTCGGCGCGTAGGCGGCGACGAAGGCGGTCAACTCGGCGGCCAGCTCGTCGTGCCCGTGCCCCTGGGCATGATCGTGCCCGTGCCCGTGCCCGTGTCCGTGCCCGGTGTCGCCGGTCGCCTCGAGCGAGCGCAGGTAGGACTCCATCCGGATAGCCGACAGTTCCGCGAGCGCGATCCGCCTGGTCCGCAGCGGTTCGGCGGGGTCGAGTCCCTCGGCGGCCCGCACGGCCACCCCCAGCAGCCGCCTGACCTCGGCGGGCGCGGCCCCGGACTGTGCGGCCAGGGTCGCCAGACGCAGCTCCGCGAGCGCCGCGCGCTGTGCCTGACCGAGTGCCCGGTAGCCCTCCCGGACCGCCGTCAGCAGCTCGGACGCCTCCTGCGCCCCGCCGCGCGCGGCGGCCAGGGCCCGGTGGTCCGCCAGATCGGCCGCGACCAGCGGATCGGGCTCCGGCTGCGCGTCCGCCCGTACGGACACCTCGGCCCACAGCGCGTCCGCGGCCGGATGCCCCTCGTCCCGCGCCCGGCGGGCCCGCTCCACCAGCTCGGCGAACCCGGTGGACCCGGCCGGCTCCCCCACCGGCGCGGCCACGACGGGAACCGCCGCGGCGAGCGCCGCGGTGCGCACCCCGAGCGGCAGGCGGCCGGTCAGCGGCTCGCGCCCGATCCGCGTCAGGAACCGTTCGGAGACCCGGGTGGTTCCGTTGCGCGCGTCGAACTGCCGGGCTATGTCCAGCGACCCCGCGTACAGCACCTCGTACAGCTCGGAGACGGTGCGCGGCGTGCCCTCGTAGGCGACGGCCGGGCTCGCTCCGTGCCCCAGCTCGGTCAGCCGGCGCAGCAGGACGAGGATGCCGCCGTGGAAGGCCAGCTGGTCGTCGACATTGGCGAGCGGGCCGACGTGGGCGGCGTGCTCGGCCAGGATCTCCAGACCGCGTGACTCGTTGCCGGTCAGTGCGCAGAACTCGATGTGCTTGCCGACCGACGGCAGCAGGCTCTCGTTGCCGCGGGCCATGCGGTAGCCGCGCAGGTGGTGCGAGCGGGCCTCATCGGCCCGGCCGAGCCGCAGCAGCGGCAGCAGGGAGGTGGCCAGCACCCGGTGCGGCTCCTCGGCGCAGGTCTTCTCGCCCGCCAGGACCGATGCCCATAGGTCCAGGGCGCGGGCGTCGTCCCCGCGCAGGACGGCGTACTGGCCCTGGCTGTTGAGCTCACAGGCGAGGCAGTCGCTCATGTCGTCGCGTTCGGCCGCCAGCCAGAGCTCGAAGGCCCGGTCGGCCCGCTCGTCGTCCCCCGTCGCGTCGGCGAGCCACAGCTCGGCCTCGCGTACGGGGCGTTCGCTGTAACCCGCGAGCCGGTAGCGGCGCTCCATCTCGTCCAGCCAGCCGGTGGCCGACTCCAGCGGGATGCCGGGGGAGTCGGAAATGGCCGTGGTCACCCACTTGAACTGCCAGAACAGCGAATGCGCGTCCCAACTGGAGAAGGAGCCCGGGTTCTTGTCGTACTCCTGGAGCAGCCGGGCGAAGGGCACGAGCAGCTTCGACGATTCCGAGCTGAACAGGTAGGCGCCGACGAGGTTGTCCAGTGCCGCGCGGAACAGGGCCCGGTCGCCGCTCGCCTCGGCGGCGCCGACGAGCGCCTCGGCGTGCGCGTTGCGGGCGGCGCCGTTCGGCGACTCCCGGTTCTCCGCGAGTCCGAGCTCGATCTCCTGGGGCGTCAGCGTCGTCACTTGCGGTCCTCCTGGGCCTCGGTGGGGTGGGTCGCCCATTCCAGGAGCCCGAGGAAGGCCCGGTTGAGCAGGGTGGAGTCGGCGGGGCGCAGCGGCCGCTGGGACATCAGCAGCGCCTGCCCGTAGAGCGATTCGACGGCGGTGGCGGTCAGCGCCTCGTCGGGGAGGGCGGCGATCCGGCGGATCAGCGGGTTGTTGTGGTTGAGGACCAGGCGGGCGCGGGGCGCGGAGCCGCGCAGCGCGCCGAGGATGCCGCTCCACAGGGAGTCGGCGCTCTCCAGCGCGGCGGTGCGGTCCCGCTCCTGGCGGGCCTGGCGGTCGTCGAGGTAGAGCGCGGGCACGGCTACGGGCTGGAAGGCGCGCAGCACCACGTCGCACCCCTGGGGCTCCAGGCGGGTGCGTGCGGTGGAGAGGAAGGGCGCGAGTTCCAGTTCCGCGGCGGTGGGCACCGGGTCGAGCCGCTCGGTGACGGCTCCCGCGTCGAGCTCGGTGACCTTCAGGTCGGGCCGTACGGACGGCAGCAGCGCCAGCAGGTCGGCGTCGTAGGTGTAACCGGCGTTGATGACGCCGAGACCATGGGCGGCGGCGATCGGGGCTATCTGGCGGAACTCCTCGACGGTGCGCGTGAAGTGGACGTCCGTGTGGGCGGCCGTGAACTCCTCCAGGCTCATCGTGCCGTCGCTGGTCTCGAACGGCAGCCACGGCAGCATCAGTCCGAGCAGCTCGGAATCGTGCCGGGCCATGGACTTCACGCCGAGGTGGTGGACGCTCAGGAATGCGGCCAGCCGCTGCGGTTCGCTCGCGGCGAGCTCGGCGAGCCAGCCCCGGACGCGGGCGCCGAGGGCCTCCCGTACGGCGGACAGGGTCTCGTCGTCGTACAGGTTCTCGCGGGAGGCGGTCGGCCGCAGCGTGTCCGTGTCGAGGACGGCGCGGACGAAGAACGCCCAGTCCGGCAGCAGGTTGTCGGCCCGGTCGGTCAGCAGCATGCCCTTGAGGTGCACGCGGTGACCGGCCCGGTGGGCGGGGCTGGTCGGCTCGGGGAGGACGTACGCGACGCCGCGCACCCCGGCGACCGGCAGGTCGAGGTCGATGCTGTCGAGCGGGGTGAAGCCGAACAGCCCCGAGCAGTGGGCGGCGAGGGCGACGCGGCGGGCGGTGGGCGTGGGGAAGGGCCGGTCCCACGGGGCGGGCCGGTCGGTGACGGGGCGCGGTTCGCCGCCCTCGCCGTCGTCGAAGGTGATGTCGTAGGGCAGCAGGGAGCCGTACTCGCGGGCCAGTTCCTCGACCTTGGCCGCCACCGTCCATTCGGCGGCGCCGGGGCGCGCTTCGAGGACGACGGTGGTGCCGGGCTCCGGGCGGGCCTCGTGGGGCAGTTCGCGCACGGTGTAGGAACCGTCGTCCGTGGCCAGCCATTCGACGGGCGCGGCCTGCGGGTCGCGGGCGGAGCGGGTGACGACGCGGATCTGGCGGGCCACGACGAAGCACGCGAGCAGTCCGATGCCGAACTGGCCGAGGAATTCCCGGCGGGTGGCCTCCAGGCTGTGCTCGTCGCCGCGCTTGGAGCTGCGGCCGATGGTGGCGAGGAGGGAGTGGGCCTCGGCGGCGGTCAGGCCGATGCCGCTGTCCTCGATGGTGACCCGGCCGTCGGCGGCGGACAGCCGGATGCGGATCTCCGCCTCCGGATCGAGGCCCTGGCGTGCCGTGACGGCGTCGACCGCGTTCTGGAGGAGCTCGCGGACGTAGACGCGCGGGCTGGAATAGAGGTGGTGGGAGAGCAGGTCGACCAGACCGCGCAGATCCACCTGGAAGCTGTGGGGTGTGGACGTCATGGGGCGTCACCTCGCGTGCGTGCGTGAATGGTTCGGCGATCGCGAGGTCCCCCCCCTCACAGATCCCGGAGTGGGAACAGATTAGGGGGAGGGTCCGACAATTCCTCAGTGAATTCCGGGCTGCCGGAAGCGGAGGAACTCCGGCGGTACGGCATCCACCAGCCACACCCCGTTGGCGCTGATCCGGAAGACGTGCCCGGCGGCGCGCATGGCCGCCGCGTCGACGGCGAGGACGACGGGCCGGCCGCGCCGCGCGCCGACCCTGGTCGCGGTCTCCCGGTCGGGGGAAAGGTGCACGTGGTGGCGGGCCATCGGGCGCAGGCCCTCGGCGCGGATCGAGTCCAGGGCGGCGGCGACGGTGCCGTGGTAGAGGTACGCGGGCGGCTCGGCTTCCGGGAGATCCAGGTCGACCGCGACGGTGTGCCCCTGGCTGGCCCGGATGCGGGTGCCGTCGACGGCGAAGCGCTGCTTGTCGTTGGCGGCCACGACGTGGTCGAGCTCGGCCCTGGTGAACGGGAAGCCGTGGGCGGCGGCCGCGCGCAGAAGATCGTCGATCTCCACCCAGCCGTGCGGGTCGAGCACCAGACCGATTCGTTCCGGCTGATGCCGCAGGTGTTTCGAGACGTATTTGGACACCTTCACGGTGCGCCTGTCGTTCATGGCCCCAGCGTGCCCGGCCCGGCGTCCTTCCGGCAGGGATTTTCCGATCACGGTCGACGGCGGACACCCTCTATCGCTATTCCAAGATACGGAATACATTTTCCGCTGCCACTTCTGCCCAGGGGGAGAAACCATGACAGCCCATACCTCTCTGCCACGCCGTGCGGCTGCCGAACTGATCGGGACCGCCGCGCTCCTCGTATTCGTGATCGGCTCCGGAATCCAGGCCGCAGCACTCAGCCGCGACACCGGTGTCGCCCTCATCGCCAACTCGCTCGCCTCGGCCATCGGCCTCGTCCTGATCATCACCCTCTTCGGGCCGCTGTCCGGCGGCCACCTCAACCCGGTGGTCACCCTCACCGCCTGGTGGACGCGGCGCAGGGGCGGCGACGGGCTCGGCGGCCGGGAGGCGCTGGTCTACGCGGCCGCCCAGATCGTCGGTGCCATCAGCGGCGCCCTGGTCGCGGAGGCCATGTTCGGCCGGACCCCGGGCACCTTCGCCACTCAGGTCCGCGACGGCGGGCACCTGCTCATCGGCGAGGTCGTGGCCACCGCCGGCCTCGTCGTCCTCATCCAGGGCCTCGACCGCATCGGGCGCCCGAAGCTGATCCCGGCCGCCGTCGGGGCCTACTTCGCCGCCGCGATCTGGTTCACCTCGTCCGGCTCCTTCGGCAACCCGGCCGGGACCATCGCGCGCTCCTTCAGCGATTCCTTCACCGGGATCGCCCCCGAGTCCCTGCCCGGATTCGTCGCCGCCCAGCTGGCCGGCACGGTCCTCGGCCTGGTCCTCGCCGGGGTGCTGTACGGGAGCGCCCGCTCCTCGAAGGCGGCGCCGGCCGACGTGCTGCCGGCGGCCCTGCCGGAGTCCGCCTCGGAGGCGCAGCCCGCGCCCGACAAGGAGGCGTACGAGACCATAGGCTGAGACGCGGTCCCCGTTGCCCACAGGAAAACCGGACTTGTCCACAGCCGTTTGGGCGGGTTTTGACGGCAAACGCGGGATCCGCCCTGTGGACTACCGCCGCACGGGCGTTCCCGCCGCCGCGCGGGACTACCTCTCCGCCCGGCGCGCCAGATCGTTCATCGTCCGGGCCTGGAGCTCCCGCTCCGTCGCGGCCCGGACGAACTCCGCCACGTGGTCGGCGCCGACGAGGTCCTGCACCGCCCGTACCGTCCCCGCCGGCAGGGCCACCGGGGACGGACCCGACGGCTGCGGCGCCCCCGCCGCCCCCAGGTGCCGCTGCAGGTGCCGGGTCGCGAACAGCCGCATCGCCCGCGCCAGCTCCGCGTCCACGGTCTGCTGGGCCAGCGGCCGGAGCCTGCGCACCATCGTCGCCGCCTCCGCCGCGTCCGCGTCGGTCGGCGGCACGTGCCCGAGGTAGCGCGCGAAGACGTGCTCGGTGGTGAATTCCAGGAACCGCGAGGCGATGTGCTCCACCTGGGAGCGCAGCTCCCGCAGGTGGCCGGTGATCGCCGACAGCGGCACCCCGGCCGCGTACAGCTCGGCGGCCACGGCCAGCTCCTGCGGTGACGGCACGAGGAACTGGTCGGGGCGGCCCGGGATCCGTTCCAGCACCCCCAGCTCGCAGGCCTCGTCCACCGCTTCGTCGTCCGGCCGGCCGCCGAACCGGTCGTTCAGCTCCTCCCGGCTGATCCGGGCCGCCTCCTCGTCGGTCCACGGCCCGTGCACCTCGGCGACCAGTCCCAGTACGCCGCCCAGCCCGCGCCCCGCGTCCCAGGCCTCCAGCAGTTCCTTGATGGAGGCCAGGGTGTAGCCGCGGTCCAGCAGGTCCGCGATCTGGCGCAGCCGCGCCAGGTGCGTGTCCCGGTAGACGTTGGAGCGGCCGCGCCGCTCCGGCTTCGGCAGCAGCCCGCGGTCCTGGTACGCACGGATCGTGCGCACGGTCGCCCCGCTGTGGTGCGCCAGATCCTCGATCCGGTACTCGGCTACCGCCTGATCGGACAATCCCGGCTCCCTACGACATCGCGGCTCGGCCGACCGCGCCCGCCGCGGCCCGGGCGGCAGGTGAAGCCGCAAGGTACTCGACCGCCCTGCGCAGCGAGCCCTCCTGCGAGGGATGGTACGACCGCCGGAAGTAGCGGGGTATGGCCGTGCCGAGCTCTCTCCACGTGGGCAGCAGGCCCTTGGCCACCGCCCGGTTGTGCGCGCGGAGCGTGTAGCGCAGCCGGCCGCCCAGCCGCGGGTCGTTGCGCATGAGGTACGAGGCCCCCCACACCCACAGCCAGGCCAGTACGGGCGCGACCACGGCCATCCCCTCGATGCGCCGCGCGTACCGGGGCAGGCCCGCTCCCCCGCAGTGCTGGTACATGTCGAAGGCGACGGAGCGGTGCTCCACCTCCTCCGCGCCGTGCCAGCGCAGCAGGTCCAGCATGACCTCGTCCGCGCCGGCCCGGTCGAGCCCCTCGGCGCGCAGCACCCAGTCCCCGAGGACGGCCGTGAACTGCTCGATGGCGGCGACCAGCGCGAGCCGGAAACGCAGCCACTCCTGGGCCGAGAGGGGCGCCCCGAAGGGCGGGGTCTCCCCGAGCAGCTTCTCGAAGAGGAAGTCCACGTGCCGCGTGTACGCCTCCGTCGGCAGGCGCTGCTCGGCGAGGTGGTCCAGTACGTAGGAGTGCTGCACGCTGTGCGTGGCCTCCTGGCCCATGAACCCCTTGACGTCCTTGCGCAGCTCCGGGTCGGTGACCAGGGGCAGGCCCTCCTTGAACACCTTCACGAACCACCGCTCCCCGGCGGGCAGCAGCAGGTGCAGCACGTTGATCACGTGGGTGGCCGTGGGCTCGTCGGGTATCCAGTGCAGCGGGGTGGTCTTCCAGTCGAAGGCCACCCGGCGCGGGCTGATCACATACGAGCCCCCGGTCACAGCCTGGGCTCCAGTTTCGCGATGCGCCGCAGGGTGCGCGGCGCGAAACGGGACATCCACAGGGCGCCCTTGGACTCGGGTGTCACCGGCACCACGGCCTCGTTGCGCACCACGGCCCGCAGGATCGCCTCGGCGACCTTCTCCGGCGGGAAGTTGCGCAGCCCGTACAGCCGCGAGGAGCGCTCCTGGCGGCGCTTCTCCTCGGCCTCGTCCACCCCGGCGAAGCGCGAGGTGGCGGTGATGTTGGTGTTCACGATGCCGGGGCAGATCGCGGAGACGCCGATCGACTTCGACGCCAGCTCCGCGCGCAGGCACTCCGACAGCATCAGCACCGCGGCCTTCGAGGTGCTGTAGGCGGGCAGGGTCCTGGAGGGCAGGTAGGCGGCGGCGGAGGCGGTGTTGACGATGTGCCCGCCCTGCCCGCGCTCGGCCATCTGCCTGCCGAAGATCCGGCAGCCGTGGATGACGCCCCACAGGTTGACGTCGAGGACCTTCTTCCAGTCCTCGGCACTGGTGTCGAGGAAGGCCCCCGACAGGCCGATCCCGGCGTTGTTGACCAGTACGTCCACGATCCCGTACTCGGCGGCGACCTTCGCGGCGAGCTTCTCCATCGCCTGCTCGTCGCTGACGTCGGCGCACTCGCCCCAGGCCTCGGGGGCGCCGACCAGGCGGGCCATCTCGGCCGTCCGCGCCGCGCCCTCGGCGTCCCGGTCCACGGCCACCACCCGGGCCCCGGCCTCGGCGAACGCGAAGGCGGTGGCCCGGCCGATGCCGCTGGCAGCGCCGGTGACCAGCACCAGCTGGCCGCCGAAGCGGTCGGCGTACCGGCCCGGAGCCCTCTGCTCCGGTGCCCGCGCGGCCGGCTCCTCCCGGGCCGTGACGAACTCGCCGATCCAGGCGGCGACCTGGTCGGGCCTGGTCCGGGGCACCCAGTGCTTGGCGGGCAGGGTGCGGCGTACGAGATCGGGTGCCCACAGCTCCAGCTCGTCGTAGAGCCGCTCGGAAAGGAACGCGTCCCCGGTCGGGGTGATCAGCTGTACGGGCACGTGGGCGTACGCATCGGCGCGCGGCCGGCGCAGACGGGGCCGCACGTTGTCGCGGTAGAGCCAGGCGCCGTGCGCCGCGTCCGACGGCAGGGAGGCCGTCGGGTAGGAGCCGGCCGGAACCTTCTCGACGCGCTGGAGCAACGCGGGCCACCGCTTGCCGAGCGGCCCGCGCCAGGCGAGCTCCGGCAGCACGGGCGTGTGCAGCATGTAGACGTACCAGGACTTGGCGCCCTGGCTCAGCAGCTGCGCGGCCCGGCGCGGGGTGGGACGCGCCATCCGCTTCTTGATCCAGTGCCCGAAGTGGTCCAGGGACGGCCCCGAGATCGAGCTGAAGGAGGCGATCCTGCCCTCGGTGCGGGCGACGGTGGCGAACTCCCAGCCCTGGACGGAGCCCCAGTCGTGCCCGACCAGGTGCACCGGCCGGTCCGGACTGACCGCGTCCGCCACGGCCAGGAAGTCGTCGGTCAGCTTCTCCAGGGTGAAGCCGCCCCGCAGCGGCTGCGGAGCGGTCGAGCGCCCGTGCCCGCGTACGTCGTAGAGCACCACGTGGAAGCGCTCCGCCAGCCGCTCGGCCACCTCCGACCAGACCTCCTTGCTGTCCGGGTAGCCGTGCACCAGCACCACGGTCGGCCGGTCCGCCTCGCCGAGTTCGACGACGCACAGCTCGACCCCGCCGGTGCTCACCCAGCGCTCGCGTGCGCCCGCCAGTCCTGTCGCGCCCGTCGTGCCCGCCCCGCTCATGCCGGTCATGCCGCCTTCTCCTCAGCCCAGCGCCGCACGTGCGGCAGATCGTCGTCCAGCCAGAATGCGCTCTCCTGAGGGTCCCGGGAGTCGGTGACGACCAGGATCTCCTCGAACTTGGCGCCGGTGCCGCGGAAGCCCAGATGCGGCTCCACCGCCCACAGGCCGGGCTGCGGCGCGTGGTCGGAGAAGTGGTACGGGCTCCACAGCGGCGACCAGCCCTCGCGGTGCCCGTGCAGGGCGTCGGAGGCGAGCCCCTTCAGGGACTGGGTGCCGAACCCGAACGCCGTCGGCGACCAGCGCCGCTCCCTGACGCGGTCGATCTTGTGCGCGATCACGCCGAAGGGATAGGCGCGGTGCCGGTTGGCGTACCCCTGCCGGTTCATCAGCCGCTCGACGTTCTCGTAGATCTCGCGCAGCGAGCGCCGCTCGCGCACCTGGTCCAGGATCAGCGAGCGGTGCTCCTGCAGATCGGACATGAGCCGGTCCTGCACCGGATTGAGCCCGAGGCTGCCCGAGTACCCGATGTCGGCCGCGAACCCCTTGTAGACCGGCGCCATGTCGAGGATGAACGGCATCCCCGGCTCCAGCTTCCGGTTGGTCGGGAAGAACTGCAGCGGGATCTTGAAGTTCACGAAGGCCGTGCGGTCCCCGAACCAGGCGAAGGGCAGGTGGAACCAGTCGCGCACGCCGCGCTCGCGCAGCCACTCGCGCTGCATCCGGGCCGCCTCACGCTCGGTCACCCCGGGGCGCAGCTGCGCGGCGACGGTTTCGGCGCACTCGTAGGCGAGCCGTTGTACTTCCCTGAACCCGCGCAGGTCGGCCGTGAGTTGCGCGGTGCGTTGCCTGGTGTCCCCTGCCATGCCAGCCGTCCGTCCCTGTAGCCGTACGCGCCCGTAACTTGACATTGATGAATGTGACAATGACTGGAGATCACGTCAAGGGCCGTGCACGGACCTGTGGACAAACTTGTCCGGTCCGCATCAGACGGGTACGCCCCGGCCGGTCCGCATCAGCCTTGTGTCAGGGTCCGTAGTCCTGAAGGCGGAGACGGGATCCCGCTCCAGGTCTGACGATCCTCGAGGTCTTCGCCACTAACGTCGAAGCCGTGACTGTCATCGCGACCGAAAGCCTGAGCAAGCGGTACCCCCGAGTGACCGCCCTCGACCGGCTCTCCCTGGACATCGGGCCTGGTGTGACCGGCCTCGTGGGTGCCAACGGAGCCGGCAAGTCCACGCTGATCAAGATCCTGCTGGGACTGTCCCCCGCCACCGAGGGCAGTGCCGCCGTGCTCGGCCTCGACGTCGCCACGCATGGCAGCGCCATCCGTGAACGCGTCGGCTACATGCCCGAGCACGACTGCCTGCCGCCCGACGTCTCGGCCACCGAGTTCGTCGTCCACATGGCCCGCATGTCCGGCCTGCCGCCGACGGCGGCACGGGAGCGCACCGCCGACACCCTGCGCCACGTGGGGCTCTACGAGGAGCGCTACCGCCCCATCGGCGGCTACTCCACGGGCATGAAGCAGCGCGTCAAGCTCGCCCAGGCCCTCGTCCACGACCCCCAGTTGGTCCTCCTCGACGAGCCGACCAACGGTCTGGACCCCGTCGGCCGCGACGAGATGCTCGGCCTGATCCGCCGTATCCACACGGACTTCGGCATCTCCGTCCTGGTCACCTCCCACCTCCTCGGCGAGCTGGAGCGGACCTGCGACCACGTCGTGGTCGTCGACGGCGGCAAGCTGCTGCGCTCCAGCTCCACCAGCGACTTCACCCAGATCACCACGACCCTCGCCGTCGAGGTCACCGACTCCGACGCCCACCCGGACGGCACCGCCGCCCTGCGCAAGGCGCTCACCGAGGCGGGCATCGCCCTGCACACGGCCGAGGAGCAGGGCCTGCCCGGCGCCGGTCACATCCTCCTCGTCGAGGCCACCGGCGAGGACACCTACGACACCGTCCGCGACACCGTCGCCGACCTGGGCATCGGCCTGGTCCGCATGGAGCAGCGCCGCCACCACATCGCGGAGGTCTTCCGCGACAACGACCAGCCCTCGCGGCCCATCCAGCAGAAGGGAGCCGGTTCCGATGGCGCCTGACACCTCGACCCAGATCCACAACATCGGCTACCGGTCCTACGACGGCCCCCGGCTCGGCCGCGCGTACGCCCGCAAGTCGCTGTTCTCGCAGTCCCTGCGCGGCGCTTACGGACTCGGCCGCTCCGCCAAGTCCAAGGTCCTGCCGATGATCCTCTTCGCGGTGATGTGCGTTCCCGCGCTGATCCTCGTCGCGGTGGCCATCGCCGTCCCCGGCTCCACCGATCTGCCGATCAAGTACACGACGTACGCCCTGACCACCCAGGTGGTCATCGGCCTCTACCTCGCCTCCCAGGCACCCCAGTCGGTCTCCCGCGACCTGCGCTTCAAGACCGTGCCGCTCTACTTCTCGCGGCCCATCGAGCGGGTCGACTACGTCGTGGCGAAGTTCGCGGCCATGGCCTCGGCCCTGTTCATCCTCACCGCCACCCCGCTGCTGATCATGTGGATCGGCTCGCTGCTGGCGAAGTTCGACTTCGGCGACCAGACCAAGGGATTCGGGCAGGGACTCGTGTCGGTACTGCTGCTGTCGCTGCTCTTCGCGGGACTGGGCCTGGTCATGGCCGCCCTCACCCCCCGCCGCGGGTTCGGCGTCGCCGCGATCATCGCCGTGCTGCTCATCCCCTACGGTGCGGTGACCGCGGTCCAGGGCATCTCGTACAACACCGGGAACGCCGGGGCCATCGACTGGCTGGGGCTGTTCTCCCCGATCACCCTGATCGACGGCTTCCAGACGGCCTTCCTCGGCGCGACCTCCGCCTTCCCCGGCGGCGAGGGTCCCTCGGCCGGCACCGGCTTCGTCTACCTGCTCGTCATCCTCGGCCTCATCGCCGGCTCCTACGCCGCCCTGATGGCCCGCTACCGGAAGGCCGGGCTGTGACCATCCTCGACATCGACCACACCTCCCGCTGGTTCGGGAACGTCGTCGCCGTCAACGACGTGACCATGCGCATCGGCCCCGGCGTCACCGGACTCCTCGGCCCCAACGGCGCGGGCAAGTCCACGCTCATCAACATGATGGGCGGCTTCCTGGCCCCCTCCACGGGCAGCGTCACCCTCGACGGCGTGCCGATCTGGCGCAACGAGGAGGTCTACAAGCAGATCGGCGTCGTGCCCGAGCGCGAGGCCATGTACGACTTCCTCACCGGCCGGGAGTTCGTCGTCGCCAACGCCGAGCTGCACGGGCTCGACGACGCCGCGGCCCAGCGGGCGCTGGCCACCGTCGAGATGGAGTACGCCCAGGACCGCAAGATCTCCACCTACTCCAAGGGCATGCGCCAGCGCGTGAAGATGGCCTCCGCGCTGGTCCACGATCCGTCCGTGCTGCTCCTCGACGAGCCCTTCAACGGCATGGACCCGCGCCAGCGCATGCAGCTCATGGACCTCCTGCGGCGCATGGGCGACGAGGGCCGCACCGTCCTGTTCTCCTCGCACATCCTCGAAGAGGTCGAGCAGCTCGCCTCCCACATCGAGGTGGTCGTCGCCGGCCGGCACGCCGCCTCCGGCGACTTCCGCAAGATCCGACGCCTGATGACGGACCGTCCGCACCGCTACCTCATCCGCTCCTCCGACGACCGGGCCCTCGCCGCGGCCCTGATCGCCGACCCGTCCACGGCCGGTATCGAGGTCGACCTCAAGGAAGGCGCCCTGCGCATCCAGGCCGTCGACTTCGGGCGCTTCACCGAGCTGCTGCCGCGGGTCGCCCGTGCGCACGGCATCCGGCTGCTGACGGTCTCCCCCTCCGACGAGTCCCTCGAGTCGGTCTTCTCCTACCTCGTCGCGGCCTGAAGGAGCTGGCACCCATGTACAACCCCACCGTTGCCCGGCTCACCTACCGGGCCCTGCTCGGCCGCCGGCGGGCGCTGATCCTCTTCCTGCTGCCCGCCCTGCTGATCCTCATCTCCGCCGCCGTCCGCGCGCTCACGGGCGTGGACGACAAGGTCGCCGCCGACCTGCTCGGCGGTTTCGCCCTCGCCACGATGGTCCCGCTGATCGGTGTCATCGCCGGCACCGGGGCCATCGGCCCCGAGATCGACGACGGATCGATCGTCTACCTGCTGTCCAAGCCGGTGAAGCGACCGACCATCATCATGACCAAGCTGATCGTCGCGATCGCCGTCACCATGGCCTTCTCCGCGATCCCCACCCTGATCGCCGGCTTCATCCTCAACGGCAACGGCCAGCAGATCGCGGTCGCCTACACCGTCGCCGCCCTCGTCGCCTCGATCGCCTACAGCGCGCTGTTCCTGCTGCTGGGCACCGTCAGCCGACACGCGGTCGTCTTCGGCCTGGTCTACGCCCTGATCTGGGAGTCGCTCTTCGGCAGCCTGGTCTCCGGTGCCAAGACCCTCAGCGTGCAGCAGTGGGCCCTCTCCCTCGCCGAGAAGGTCGCGGGCGAGGGATACGTCGATGCCACCGTCGGGCTGCCCACCGCCGTGGTCCTGCTCGCCGCGGTCACCATCGGCGCCACCGCGTACGCGGGCCAGAAGCTGCGCCGCCTCACCCTGGCCGGCGAGGAGTAGGCCGGCGCAGACCCCGGAGCAGCCTGCGCGAAGCTGTGCCCCGCCCGGCCCACCGGCCGGGCGGGGCACAGCTTCGCGGGGCATCATCGGGGCATGATCGAGCACCCCGAGCCCGAGCCGTCCAGGCCCCTGCGGTCCTGGATACGCTCCTCGCCCGGAACGCACGTCTGGCTGCTGATCATCGCCGTCACCAGCATCATCGTCGCGATCGCGCCCGACCAGCTCGAGAGCGTCCTGCTCCACCGCAACAGCAGCAACATCCACCAGCTCGTCAAATATCCCGTCAGGGCGCTCCTCAGCAGCGCCTTCTGGATCGAGAACCCGGCCTCGCTCGCTCTCTACGCCGTGCTCTTCGAGGTCTTCCACGCCCCCGTCGAACGCTGGCTCGGCACCCTGCGCTGGCTCGTGATCGTCGCGACGGCCCACATCGTGGCCACCCTCGTCAGCCAGAAGGTCCTGCTGACGGCCATCCAGGACCACCGCGCCCCGCGCAGCATGACCCATGTCGTCGACATCGGGGTCAGCTACGGACTCGCGGCCGCGGTGGGCGTCCTCACCTACCGGCTCCCCAGTCCCTGGAGATGGCTCTACCTGGCCGGCGTGGTCGCCTTCTTCGGTCTCCCCCTGGCCACCGGGGGCAC
The DNA here is from genome assembly GCF_042673805.1 of Streptomyces sp. NPDC057010. Taxonomy (NCBI): domain Bacteria; kingdom Bacillati; phylum Actinomycetota; class Actinomycetes; order Kitasatosporales; family Streptomycetaceae; genus Streptomyces; species Streptomyces sp. NPDC057010. Next base: position 323,268 of record NZ_JBHUSC010000002.1, read on the forward strand.
CTTCACCGATCTCGGCCACGCCATCGCGCTGGCGGTGGGCCTGCTGGCCTGGCCGCTCACCCGCCACGTTGTTTCACGTGAAACACCGTCACTGTTTCACGTGAAACATCGCTGACGGCCGACCGGGAAATTCGCTGGTACGGGGCTTTCGACCGGGGCAGAGTGAGTCGTGCGGGGAGCAACAAAAGGTCCGGGACAGCCACTTCGAGCGCGCCCTACGGCGCGGGCTGTCCCGGACCTCTCGTACGTCGTCCTACGCGGCGCCCAACAGGCGTTCCAGCACCAGCGCGATGCCGTCCTCCTCGTGGGAGGCCGTCACCTCGTCGGCCACTGCCTTCAGCTCCGCGTGGGCGTTGGCCATGGCCACCCCGTGCGCGGCCCAGCCGAACATCGGGATGTCGTTGGGCATGTCGCCGAAGGCGATGGTCTCCGCGGCCTTCACGCCGAGCCGCCGCGCGGCCAGGGAAAGGCCGGTGGCCTTCGTCAGCCCCAGCGGCAGGATCTCCACTATTCCGGGGCCGGCCATCACGATGTCGACCAGGCTGCCCACGGTCTGCCGGGCCACTTTGACCAGCGCGTCGTCATCCAGCTCGGGGTGCTGGATGTACAGCTTGTTCAGCGGAGCCGTCCACACCGCGGCGGTGTCCTCCAGGTAGACGGCCGGGAGGCCCTCCTGCACCTGGTAGCCGGGCCCGAACAGGACCTCGCCGTCCACCCCGTCCCGGCTGGCCGCCAGGGCCAGCGGGCCGACCTCGGCCTCCATCTTCGCCAGCGCCAGTCCGGCCAGCTGCCGGTCCAGCGTCACCGAGGTGAGCAGCCGGTGCGCGCCCGCGTCGTAGACCTGCGCGCCCTGCCCGCAGACGGCGATCCCCTTGTAGCCGAGATCGTCCAGCACGCCCCGGGTCCACGGCACGGCGCGGCCGGTGACGATGATGTGTGCCGCGCCCGCCGCGGTGGCCGCGACGAGCGCTTCACGGGTGCGTTCCGAGACGGTGTCGTCGCCACGCAGCAGCGTGCCGTCGAGATCGGTGGCGACGAGCTTGTACGGGAACGGGGCCGGGCTCACTTGGTGATCGGCTCCAGGACCTCGCGGCCACCGAGGTACGGACGGAGCACCGCGGGCACCCGTACCGAACCGTCGGCCTGCTGGTGGTTCTCCAGGATCGCGACGATCGTGCGCGGAACGGCGCACAGGGTGCCGTTCAGCGTGGACAGCGGCTGGGTCTTCTTGCCGTCGCGGTAGCGGATCGACAGGCGGCGGGCCTGGAAGCCGTCGCAGTTCGAGGCGGAGGTCAGCTCGCGGTACTTGCCCTGGGTCGGGATCCAGGCCTCGCAGTCGAACTTGCGCGAGGCGGAGGCACCCAGGTCACCGGTGGCCACGTCGATCACCTGGAACGGCAGCTCCAGGCTGGTCAGCCACTGCTTCTCCCACTCCAGGAGCCGCTGGTGCTCGGCCTCGGCGTCCTCCGGCGCGACGTACGAGAACATCTCGACCTTGTCGAACTGGTGGACGCGGAAGATGCCGCGGGTGTCCTTGCCGTAGGTACCGGCCTCGCGGCGGAAGCACGGCGAGAAGCCGGCGTACCGCAGCGGCAGCTTGTCGGCGTCGATGATCTCGTCCATGTGGTACGCGGCGAGCGGTACCTCGGAGGTGCCGACCAGGTAGTAGTCGTCCTTCTCCAGGTGGTACACGTTCTCCGCGGCCTGGCCGAGGAAGCCGGTGCCCTCCATGGCGCGCGGGCGGACCAGCGCGGGGGTGAGCATCGGGACGAAGCCGGCCTCGGTGGCCTGCGCGATGGCCGCGTTGACCAAGGCCAGCTCCAGCAGGGCGCCCACACCGGTGAGGTAGTAGAAGCGCGAGCCCGACACCTTGGCACCGCGCTCGACGTCGATGGCACCCAGCGACTCGCCGAGTTCCAGGTGGTCCTTGGGCTCGAAGCCCTCGGCCGCGAAGTCGCGGATGGTGCCGTGCGTCTCCAGGACGGTGAAGTCCTCCTCGCCGCCGACCGGGACGTCCTCGTGGACGATGTTGCCCAGCTGGAGCAGGAGCCCCTTGGCGGCCTCGTCGGCCTCGTTCTGTTCGGCCTCGGCCGCCTTGACGTCCTGCTTGAGCTGCTCGGCCCGCTTCAGCAGCTCCGCCCGCTCCTCCGGGGAGGCCTTGGAGACGAGCTTGCCGAGCGACTTCTGCTCATTGCGCAGTTCGTCGAAGCGCATGCCTGAGGACCTGCGGCGCTCGTCGGCGGAGAGCAGCGCGTCGACGAGGTCGACGTCCTCTCCACGGGCGCGCTGCGAGGCGCGGACACGGTCAGGGTCTTCACGGAGCAGCCGGAGGTCAATCACCCCTCCAGGCTACCGGGCTGGGGTTCCTGGGATCACACCGATATCACGCTGCGTGTCGCTATGTCCCAATTGCCGCGAATGCATAAGTCTCGGCAGTCGGCCGGAAGTGGTCCTTCTCGAAGGGTCAATTAAAGCGGCCCATTCCCCGAAAAGAGGCACAACCCCGGCGGGTGGGGAGGCCCTGAGCTGGGCCGGAAGGCTTCCTTGTCCACAGGAATTCCCGCTACCCCCACCTTATCCACAGGCTGTGCGCCGCATCTGTGGACACGGAAATAGATCAATCCCGATCGGTGGGCCGCCGGGGCGAATCAGGGTTCAAACCACCCTCACACACTCATTCGGGTGGGAATGACTCGCTCCAAAGAGTTGATCGGTGATACGGGGGTGACGCCGTTCACCTTCCGCTCCCCTGCGCGAAACCCGGGCCCCCCGACCGATTTGTCGACCTTGTCATGCCGCTCTGTCGACTTGTCCCCAGGTCCCCATCTCGGCCTGTGGATAACTCTGTGGACAGTGGACGAAGCCCCCTACGGCCTGCCGTCGAGGCAGCGTGTCAGCCAATCGGAGGCGGCCGTGAAGTCCCTGTCGGAGGTTCCCGGCCGGGGGGCGCGCACGTCACCCTGAGCGACGCCCGCGCGCGGGTAGGAGCCAAGGAAGCGGACCTGGGGGCACGTCCGCTTGAGGCCCATGAGGGCTTCGCTGACCCGGCGGTCGGAGACATGGCCCTCGGCGTCGACCGCGAAGCAGTAGTTTCCGATGCCCTGACCCGTCGGCCGGGACTGGATCAGCATCAGGTTGACCCCGCGCACCGCGAATTCCTGGAGGAGCTCCAGCAGCGCACCGGGGTGGTCGTCGCCGAGCCACAGTACGACCGAGGTCTTGTCGGCGCCGGTCGGGGCGGCGGGCCGGGCGGGGCGCCCGACGAGCACGAACCGGGTCTCGGCGTTCTCCGCGTCGTGGATCTCGGTGACCAGCGGGACCAGCCCGTAGGTGGCGGCGGCGAACTCTCCCGCGAAGGCGGCGTCGTAGCGCCCCTCCTGGACCTGCCGGGCACCGTCGGCGTTCGACGCGGCCGACTCCCACACCGCGTCGGGCAGATGGGCCCGCAGCCAGTTGCGCACCTGGGGCTGGGCCACCGGGTGCCCGGTGACGGTCTTGACGTCGGACAGCGTGGTCCCGGGCCGGACCAGCAGCGCGAAGGCGATGGGGAGCAGCACCTCGCGGTAGATCATCAACGGCTCGCCGGAGGCCAGCTCGTCGAGGGTGGCGGTGACCCCGCCCTCCACCGAGTTCTCGATCGGCACGAGGGCGGCAGCGGCCTCGCCGTTGCGCACGGCGTCCAGGGCGGCCGGCACCGACACCATCGGGATGAGCTCCCGGGTGGCGGCTTCCGGCAGCGTGCGCAGGGCGGCTTCGGTGAACGTGCCCTCGGGACCGAGATATGTGAAGCGGGTGGCCGACATGCGATCAGCGTAATGCCGGGGCGGTGCCCACCGGGGTGCTTGTTCACCCTTCGAGCAGCCGTTGCCCCACGTATTCGCCGGTGCGCGGACCGGGCGGGACCGCGTACAGGCCGCTGGACTCGTGCCGGATGAACTGCGACAGCGCGTCCCCGCGGTCGAGCTTGCGCTGGACCGGGACGAAGCCGCGCAGCGGGTCGGCCTGCCAGCAGATGAAGAGGAGCCCGGCGTCGGGCGCCCCGTCGGTGCCGATCCCGTCGTGGAAGGAGAAGGGACGCCGCAGCATGGCGGCCCCGCCGTTCTGCTCGGGGGCGGAGATCCGGGCGTGGGCGTTGGACGGGATGACCGGCTTGCCGTCGGGGCCGATCTTGTCGAGCGCCAACTCGGTGGTCTCGCTGCCGCCGGTCAGCGGCGCACCCGTGGCTTTGGTACGGCCGATGACCTGCTCCTGCTGCGCGAGCGACTGCTTGTCCCAGTCGTCGAGGAGCATGCGGATACGCCGCACCACCGCGTACGAGCCCCCTGCCATCCAGGAGTGCTCGGCCGGCCCGGGGCCCGCACCGGGGACGAAGATCCGCTTGTCGAAGTCGGGCTCCGAGGGCTTCGGATTGCCGGTGCCGTCGATCTGGCCCATGAGGTTGCGAGCGGTCATCGGGGTGCCGGTGGCGCCGGGGGACCGGTTGAAGCCGTTCATCTGCCACCGGACCCGGGCGGCGTCCCCGGCGTCCTTCTGGAGGGCGCGCAGCGCGTGGAAGGCGACGAGCCCGTCGTTCGCGCCGATCTGGACCCACAGGTCGCCGTTGCTGCGCTGGGCGTCGAGCCGGTCGGAGGAGAAGTCCGGCAGCGGGTCCAGGGCGACGGGGCGGCGGGCGGTCAGGCCCGTCCGCTCGAAGAAGGAGTGGCCGAAGCCGAAGGTGACCGTGAGGGAGGACGGGCCGGCGTCGAGGGCGATGCCGGTGTCGGAGGACCCGGAGGTCTCGCCCGCCATGAGCAGACGGGCGGTTTCCGACCAGCGCCGCATCAGCGCGGCGGCCTCGGTGCGGCCCGCGCCCGCCACGAGGTCGAAGGCGACGACGTGGCCCTTGGCCTGGAGCGGAGTGGTGATGCCGGCCTGGTGGTCGCCGTGGAAGGCGACCTGGGTGGCGCCGAGGGAGGCCAGGCTTCCGGCGGCCCCTGTGCCGGAGCCGCTCCCGGAGTCGGCGAGCGCGGAGTGCGCCAGGGCGCCGCCCGCGGCGCCGAGCGCGAGCCCGGCGGCGCCCGCGGCGCCGACGGTGCCCAGCAGCCGGCGCCGGGAGATCTCGATGTCGGGGTTGCTCTCGGTCACGCTGTTCAGCCGATCTTCACTGTCTTCTGGACGGTCGTCTGGTCGATGTCGGAGGTACGGAGGGTCACGTCGATGCGCCAATCACCCGCGAGCGGCAGCTGTACCCCGGACGCGCTCCAGTGTCCGGGGGTGGCCTGCTCGGGGACGAGGGGCAGCGGGCCGATGTCCTTCGCGGGGAGGGTGAAGGCCACCTTGATCTCGGGGAGGTCGAAGGGCTTGCCGTCGCCGGACTCGGCCCAGAGGTGCAGGGTGTTGGCTCCGACCCGGCCCGGGTCGAGCTCGAGCCGGACGGTCCCCTTGCCGTTCTGGCCGCCCGTGTCGAAGGGCAGGGTGATCTTGACGGCGCGGTCGGGAACGGCGGTGGTGGCCCCGCTGCGGCCGGTCTCCCGCTCCACGGTGCGCCCGGGTTCGGTGCTGGTGAGGACCGTGGTGACGGCCAGCAGGACCACGGCGATGCCCGCCTCGGCGAGAACGGAGCGGCGCAGGCCTGCGCGGCCCGGGTCGGCGTCCCGGACCTGCTTCTGGCGGGCGTTCTCGCGGGCGGCCTGCTGCCGGGCGAGCTGCGCGGCGCGCTTGGGGTCGGCCGGGACGGTGACGGGCTGTGTTTCACGTGAAACATCGCGCTGCGCGAGGACCTTCGCCGCCCGCCCGGCGACGGCCTCGTCGAGCTCATCCGCCGCGTCGGACTCCGGGGTGTCGGCGAGGCGTGCGGTCCACCTGCGGGAGACGGAGGCGACACCGACGAGGACGGCGACCAGACCGACCTTCACGAGCAGCAGCCGGCCGTAGTCGGTGCCGGTGAGGGCGGACCAGCTGCCGAGCTGCCGCCAGGACTGGTAGACGCCGGTGGCGGTGAGCACCAGGACACTGACGAAGGCGACCCGGGAGAAGCGCCGGACAGCCGCCCGCTCGATGCCGGGGATCTTGTGCAGGGCGACGAGCAGTGCGGCGAGCCCGCCCAGCCATGCGGCGACGGCCAGCAGGTGCAGGATGTCGGCGGGCATGGCGATGCCGGGCTGGATACCGGTGGAGGCGTGCTCCGACAGGGCCCAGGTGGCTGCGATGCCGCCGGAGACGACGGCGCCACCGATGGCCAGGCCGAAGGTGAGGTCGCTGGTGTCGCCGGAATCCCCGGCCTCCCCGGTCTCCTCGCCCTCCCCGGCCTCCTCGGTCTCCTGGTCGGAGCTCTGCACGCGGCGGGCGTAGACCCCGAAGAGGACGGCGATGAAGAGGGCCGCGGCGCCGAGCAGGAGCAGCCGCGAGACCAGCGAGGCCCCGGCCTTGGTCTCCAGGACGGCCTTCAGGGCGTCGAGGTCGAAGGCGTCCGCGAATTTCCCGGACCCGGTGTACGGCCCGCGGAGCACCAGCATCGCCAGGGTGGCGGCGGTCAGGGTGACCCACGCCCGCACGACCAGCTTCTGGAGCGGCCGCTCGGCCGCGCCCCGGCGCCAGCACAGCAGGATGAAGGCGGCGCCGCCTACGAGCACGGTGAATCCGGCGTAGGCGATGTAGCGGGCGATCCCGTAGGCGATGCCGACGGGCCCACCGCCCGCCTGCCGGGTCGGGAGGGCGACCTCGGTGGCCGAGGGTGCGCCGACGGAGAAGGTGAAGGCGCCGGAGATCGGGTGGCTGTCCGCGGAGACGGCCTGCCAGGCGACGGTGTAGGTGCCGTTGGGCAGGCCGGCGTGGAGGGCGGTGCCGTAGCGGACGGTGCTCCCGCTGCACATGTCGCGCAGTTCACCGGTGTCCACGCGCTTGCCCTTGGGGTCCAGGACGCGGATGGAGTCGTCGCCCAGGGCGACCTGCTCCGAGAAGGAGAGCGTGACCTGGGCGGGCGCCGTGGCGACCACCGCCCCGTCCTTGGGGTCGCTCGCTGTGAGTGCGGCGTGCGCCGCGGCCGGGGAGGCCGCGGTGAACAGGGTTGCCAGCAGTGCTGCGAGGACCAGCGCGAACCGCGGCAGGAGTGCCGTGGTGCGGGCGCGGGCCATGGAGGAGGCGGGGGCGGTGGCCGTCATGGCGTGTCGGTTCCTCGTCCGTCAGTGGGCGCTGGAGTTCTGTGCGTTGTACGTCCGTTCCTTCACGTCGAGCTCGACCTTCACGGGGTCGGCCTTCTCGAAGCGCAGCTCCACGGTCACCTTGTCGCCGACCTGCGGGGTGCTCTTGAGGCCCATGAACATGACGTGGTTGCCGCCGCGTTCCAGCTTGAGTTCGCCGTTGGCAGGCACGTCCAGGGACGGGACCTGCTGCATCTTCTGGTCCTTGGTCTCGTGGATCTGCAGATCGTCGGAGAGCGTGGAGGTGACGCCGGTGAGCTTGTCGGCGGTCTTGGAGTCGTTCTTGATGACCATGAACGCGCCGGCCATCTTGTCGTTGACCGGCTGGGGCATGAAGGCGCCGCTGACCTTCATCGTGGGCTTGGCCGCGTCGTTCGAGTCCGAGGAGCCGGAGCAGCCGGATATGCCGAGTGCTGCCGTCAGGGAGAGGGCGGCGGCGAGGGTGCGGGTGGTGCGGGCGTTCACAGGTTCTCCCCCTTGATGATCTTCGGCAGGTCCTTGGTGTAGTCGTCGACGGTGGCGCCCTCGCCGTAGAGGACGTAGCCCTCGTCGGTCTTGGGCGAGAACGCGATGACCTGGGCGCCGTGCATGGAGACGACGCTGCCGTCGGCCTCCTTCTTGGCGGCCTCGATACCGATGCCGAGCGAGCGTGCGGCGGCCTGGATGGTGGCGAAGTCCCCGGTCAGTCCGGTGAAGGACGGGTCCTGGGCCTTGAGCCACGCGCCGAGGGAGGCGGGGGTGTCCCTTTCGGGGTCGGTGGTGACGAAGACGACCTGGAGGTTGTCCTGGTCCGCCTTGGGGAGGGCCTTCTTGGCGACGGCGATGTTGCTCATCGTCAGCGGGCACACGTCGGGGCAGTTGGTGTAGCCGAAGTAGATGAGCGTCGGCTTGCCCTTGGTCTGCTCGCGCAGGTTCCACGGATGGCCGGTGGTGTCCGTCAGGACCAGCTCCGGCTTGGTGAAGGGGCGGTCCAGGACGGTCGCGGCCTTGGCGTTGTTCTGGCCGCCGCTGATCTGGTTGACCTTGGTGGTCTGGGCGGGTTCACCGCCGCAGGCGGTGAGGGTGAGCGCGGCCGCCGCGAGGAGGGCGGCGACCGTCGCACGTGTGGTGCGCATGGAGATGTCCCTGGGATCGGGGATGTCGTGGATGGTTGTGGGCCGCGCGGCGGATCAGGCGGAGCGGCGGCGCGAGGCGACGCCGAATGCGACACCGCCGAGCCCGATGACGATGCCGGCGATGCCGAGGGCGCGCGCCGTCGTGTCGGAGCCGTGCTTGTCGGCGGCCTCGTCGTGGCCGTGCCCGTCGGTCCCGTCCTTGCCGGGGTTCTTGGCGTCGGCCTTCGTGTCACCGGCGTCGTGGTGGTCGTCCGCGCCCTTGGCGGCGGTCAGCTTGAGGACGGGCGCCGGGGTCTGCGGTTCCGGCGCGCCCTCCTTGGCCTCCTCGATCCAGCGGACGACCTCGTTGTTGTCGTACGTCTGGATCGCCTTGAAGACCATCTGGTCGGCGTTCTCGGGGAGCTTGCCGACGGAGACCGGGAACTGCTGGAACTTGCCGGGCTCGATCTTGCCCCCGGACCAGGTCACCTTGGTGACGACTTCGTTGACCTGCTTGCCGTGCACGGTCAGCGGCTTGTCGAGCTTGGTCTTCTCGACGGTGGAGGTCCAACCGGGGATGTCCTGTGGCATGACGGACGTGAGCGGCTGGTCGACCGGGAAGTTGACCTCGAGCTGCGTGGTCGAGGCGTTGTCGCGCTCGTTTGGGACCTTGAAGTTGAGCGTCGCGTAGCCACCCTTGGCGGCCTCTCCGACGGGCTGCACGCCGACGTGCGCGAAGGCGGTGCCGGACAGGACGAGGACGCTGCCGGCAGCGAGGGCGGCGGCGAAGGAGATGCGAGAGGTCTTCATGGCAGAAACACTCCACGGAAGCAGTGGTGACGGTGGCTCCGCGCACGGGCGCGCGCGGAGTTCGCGGCACCGGTGCTCCCACCGTGTGTCCCGGGGAGGGGGGTGCCGCGTCAGGCTGCGAGGGCGAGCGCCGCGGGCGGCCCGCGCCTGATCACCGTGTGCTGGAGTGCCTCCCGGCCGGTCGCGGCCTGGGCTGCCGCCGTCCCCCGCGGGGGCCGCGGTGTACGGGCGGGCGCCCCCGGAAGACCTGCGCCGAGGGCCCGTACGAAAGCCAGTGCGGCACGCAGCGGCCGTACGGGATCGGCTTCGGCGGAGAGCCGGGACAGCTCGACGAGCCGGAACAGCGCGGCGTCGCCGCGGCCGAGCAGCCAGCCCGCGGCGAGCGCGGCCAGCAGGTGGCCGAGCAGCATGGCCGGGCTGAAGAGGCCGGTCGCGGGCGGGGTGGTGCTGACGGCCTGGGTCATGTGGGCGTGTGCGCCGTGGCCCTGTGCGGCCAGGGCGGCCGGGTCCAGGCCGGCTGCCTCCAGGATCCGCCGGGCGTCGGCCGGGCTGAGCGGTACGGAGTTGCCCCCGCACACCAGCCGGGCGGCGAGCGCCGCGAGCGAGCCGTCGGAGGTCGCGGCCGTGGCCTGGGCCGTCCCGGCGCCGTGCTGGCCGAGGCCGAACAGCACGTGCAGCGTGAGCTGTCCGGCGGCGAGCGCGGCGGCGATGCCGGGCAGCGTGCGCCGGCGTCCCGCGAGCGGGGCCGCGACCGCGAAGACGGCGAGGAAGCCCAGGCACAGGGACCACCAGGGCACGGTGGCGCAGGATGCCAGGGCGTGCCCGGCCGCGGACAGCACGACGCAGACCGCGGTGAACACCGCGGCCCGGATCAGCCGGAGGCCGGCTCCGGCCTGCGTCGCGTGGGGGGCAGTCATGGCCGGGCCATCATCGCACTGCGCTTAGGGCTTTCATACGGCAGGTCCGGAAGGTCCCTTGAGTCCCCCTGGAACACCCCTCGAACGCCCCCTCGCAGGGCCTCCGCGCGCCTCTCTCGGCACGTCCGCACCCACCCGCAACGACCGGCCGCGCCGCATACACCGGTGCCCGGGAGAGCCGCATCGGCCGAACGGGGGCAATGAGGACTCCGACTGCCGCCGGGGCGCTTACGGCCCCCCGAGGGCGGCAATAGGTAACCGTATGAGCATCTGGTGGTCTCTCCACTTGAGGCGCGAAGCCGCGAGCGTGCCGCTCGCCAGGCGACTGCTGCTGGGGACGATGGAGACCGCGGGGGTGGACCCGGACATCTCCTTCGATCTCTCGGTGGCGCTGAGCGAGGCTTGCGCGAACGCGGTGGAGCACGGCGGGGGCGACGGCATCCCGGACGAGGCCGAGGCGTACCACGTCACGGCCTATCTGGACGGGGACCGCTGCCGCATCGAGGTGACCGACTCGGGGCCGGGGTTCCCGCCCGCGACGGTGGCCCGCCTCAGACCCTCGCTCGCCGAGCACGGCCGGGGCCTGCACCTGATCGCCGAACTCGCCGACCACGTCCGCTTCCGCAACAGGCCGGGCCGCGGCGCGGTGGTGAGCTTCGACAAGATGCTGAAGTGGCGCGACGACGCGCTGCTGAAGGTGTCGTAGGAACGCCGAGGGGCGGGCACCCGGTACCGGGAGCCCGCCCCTCGTCACCCACGAGCCGTTTCGCCGGCCGTGCGTCAGCCCTTGAGGCGCGCCATCCAGGCCTCGACCTCGACCGACGTGCGGGGCAACCCGGCCGACAGGTTCCGGTTGCCGTCCTCGGTGACGAGGATGTCGTCCTCGATCCGGACGCCGATGCCGCGGTACTCCTCGGGCACGGTCAGGTCGTCGGCCTGGAAGTACAGACCCGGCTCGACGGTCAGGCACATGCCCGGCTCCAGCGTGCCGTCGACGTACGCCTCGGTGCGCGCCGCGGCGCAGTCGTGGACGTCCATGCCGAGCATGTGGCCGGTGCCGTGCAGGGTCCAGCGGCGCTGCAGGCCGAGCTCCAGGACGCGCTCGACCGGGCCCTCCAGCAGGCCCCACTCGACGAGCTTCTCGGCCAGCACGTGCTGGGAGGCGTCGTGGAAGTCGCGGAACTTCGCACCCGGCTTGACGGCGGCGATGCCGGCTTCCTGGGACTCGTAGACCGCGTCGTAGATCTTGCGCTGGATGTCGGTGTACGTGCCGTTGATCGGCAGCGTGCGCGTGACGTCGGCGGTGTAGAGGGAGTGGGTCTCCACACCAGCGTCGAGCAGCAGCAGGTCGCCGGAGCGGACGTCGCCGTCGTTGCGGACCCAGTGCAGGGTGCAGGCGTGCGGGCCGGCGGCGCAGATCGAGCCGTAGCCGACGTCGTTGCCCTCGACGCGGGCGCGCAGGAAGAAGGTGCCCTCGATGTAGCGCTCGGAGGTGGCCTCGGCCTTGTCGAGGACCTTCACGACGTCCTCGAAGCCGCGGACGGTGGAGTCGACGGCCTTCTGGAGCTCGCCGATCTCGAAGTCGTCCTTCACGGCACGGGCCTCGGAGAGGTAGACGCGCAGTTCCTCGTCGCGCTCCTTGGTCACCTTGTCGGTGAGGGCGGACTCGATGACCGAGTCGTGGCCGCGCACGCTCCGGACCGGGCCCTCGGCCTCGGTGAGGGCCTCGGCGAGCTCGCGCACGTCCTTGGCGGGGATGCCCAGGAGCTGCTCGGCCTCGGAGAGGGAGTGGCGGCGGCCGACCCACAGCTCGCCCTGGCCGGACAGCCAGAACTCGCCGTTCTCGCGGTCGGAGCGCGGCAGCAGGTAGACGGTGGCCGTGTGGCCGGTCTCCCCGGTGGGCTCCAGGACCAGGACGCCGTTCTCGGTCTGGTCACCGGTGAGGTACGCGTACTCGGTCGACGCGCGGAAGGGGTACTCGGTGTCGTTCGAGCGGGTCTTCAGACGGCCCGCGGGGACGACGAGGCGCTCGCCGGGGAAGCGGGCGGACAGCGCGGCGCGCCGGGCGGCGGTGTGCTCGGCCTGCGCGATGGGCTCCAGTCCGTGCAGCTCGGTGTCCGCCCAGCCGGAGCGCATGTTCTCGGCGAGTTCGTCGCTGACGCCCGGGTACAGCCCGTTCTTGCGCTGCTTGTGCGTCTTCTTGGGCTGCTCTTCTTCCGGGGTCTCCGGGGTGAGCTCGTCAGCCACGTCTTCTCCTCAGCTACGACAGACACGGACCTGGGTGTGGACCTCATCCATCGTATGTGCGACCGGACGGCTCCCGGCGGGACGTGTGCCCTATCACACAAACAGCGACAAATGCCGCATTCAATGCCAGATCTGCGGATTGCTCGGATCAATCGAACCGGGCGGCGAGCAGCACGATGTCCTCGGGGAGGTCGGCCGGCTCCTCCTCCGGCAGCACGGTCCGCAGGATGTGGTCGCAGAGCGCGGACGGGTCGTCCCGGGCGGCACGGGGCACTCCCGCGGCCGCCGCGTGCAGCCGGGCGTAGGCCCGGTCCATCGGGTCGCCGGTACGGCGCAGCAGCCCGTCCGTGTACAGCAGCACCGTTTCTCCGGATGCGGGCTCGAGCTCCACGCTCGGCGCCTCCCAGCAGGACAGCATCCCCAGCGGTGCGGAGAGCGAGGTCTCCACGTACTCGGTACGGCGCTCGCCGATCAGCAGCGGCGGGGTGTGCCCGGCCCCGGCCAGGATGATCTTGCGCTGGGCGGGCTCGCAGTAGGCGAAGAGCGCGGTGGCCGAGCGCGCCGGCTCGGTGAGGCGCAGCAGCAGTTCCAGGTCGGACAGGACGGCGACGGGGTCCTCGCCCTCCATGACGGCATAGGCCCGCAGGGAGGCGCGCAGCCGGCCCATCGCGGCGACGGCGCTCGGACCGGAGCCGGTGACGGAGCCGACGGCCAGTCCCAGGGCGCCCTCGGGCAGCGGCAGGGCGTCGTACCAGTCGCCCCCGCCGAGGGGGCCGGTGTGGTGGCGGGCGGCGAGCTGGACCCCGGGGACCCGGGGGAGCCGGCTGGGCAGCAGTTCCTCGGCGACGGTGGCCAGGCGCGAGCGGGAGCGCTCCACTTCCAGCATCCGGGCCAGGTGTTCGGCGGCGTGCCGCACGTACAGGCCGACGAGGTCGCGCTGGCGCTCGCCCGGCTCGGCCTGCTCGTCGTAGAGCCAGACGGCGGCGCCCAGCCGGCCGGTGGCCTCCGCGGTGAGCGGCAGCGCGTAGCTGGCGGCGTAGCCGAGACGGGCGGCGACCTCGCGGTGGCGGGGATCGAGGGGGGCGGAGAAGCCGCCGGTGCCGGCGGGGGCGTCCGGTTCGGGGAGCACCTCGGAGCCGCCGTGGGCGTCGGGGAGCCCGTCGAGGATGCGGCCGTACGAGGTGGCGCTGCGCGGCACGGTCTCGATGTGCCCGAGGTCGGCGTGGCCGAGGCCGAGGCCGATGGTGCTGGTGGGGCCGAGCCCGTCGGAGGGCTCCAGGACGATCAGGCCGCGCCGGGCTCCGACGAGCGCCGCGCCGGCGCGCAGGAACTCGTGGAGGGAGGAGTCGAGATCGCCGGTGCGGGCCAGGCGCTCGGTGAGTTCGTGGAGGGTGGTGAGGTCCGAGACCATGCCCGCGAGCCGGTCCTGGATGAGACTGCCCGGGCCGGGTACGGGGGCCGGGGCGGGAGCGGTTCGTGCGGGCGTGGGCGCCACAGTGTGCGGTGACGCCGGAACTGTTGGATCGATTCCAGCCACTTTCGGCAGATGCGGGGCGCTCATGGCGTCCGCCTTTCCACCTGGTGCGATTCGCCATATAGCATCGCAAACCCCCAGATCGTGCTGCGCCGCCATCAAGGAATCCACATCTACACGCACACATGGATGCATGTCCAGCATTGCCCAGGTGGGAATCCTGGTGTCCGTGGGACGGCAACTCACGGTCCGGCCAAGGCTAGAACTTGGCCGGAAAAAGCTGGAAGCCGACGGTTTTTGAGGTCGACTGGGCGGGCTCCACAAGGGGTTCGGGTACGTAATCGGTAGTGCCCGGGGCGAGTTGGCCCCGCCCCGGCCCGGCCCGGGAACCGTCCGGTGCGGGCCGTCGTCCTTAGCGGCGGCAGCCGGTCTGGGCACCGGTGCGGGTCGCGCTTCGCCCCCGCCGGACGTTTGATGGACCCGTAAGAAAACTGCACGAACCGTGTGAACCTGCTTATAGCGGACAGTGACGCGAAACGTGTACGTGTGGTGAGACACCGCTTACATGGTGTGATGTGGCCCTCGGCGTTCAACGGAAAGGAACGAGCGCTCATGCGCGAGATCCTCGGAAGGCGTCTCCAGCGGCTCCGCGATCGCTTTCAATCCCTGCGCCCCGCCCCGGGACGGAGCGGCGGCACGCCGGCTCTCCTCGACGCGGCGCTCACCTGCGCCACCGCATGGCAGTGGCCCGTGCTGCCCGGCGTCGGCCGGTCCGCCGCGGACGGCTCGCGATGCGCCTGCCCCGACCCCGACTGCGTCGTCCCCGGCGCCCACCCCTTCGACCCCGGTCTGCTCGCCGCCACCACCGACCCCCGGATGGTGACCTGGTGGTGGACCAACCGGCCCACCGCCCCCGTCCTGATGGCCACCGGCGGGACCGCCCCGTGCGCGGTGAGCCTCCCGGCCGGTGCGGCCGCGCGGGCCCTCGTACGGCTCGACGCGCAGGGCATGCGGCTCGGGCCGGTCGTGGCCACGCCCACCCGCTGGTCGCTGCTCGTGGCGCCGTACTCGCTGGAGCGGCTCGGCGAACTCCTCTACGCCAAGGACCAGGTGCCCTCTTCGCTGCGCTTCCACGGTGAGGGCGGCTATCTGTTGCTGCCGCCGTCCGCCGCGTCCAGCGGTGGGCAGGTGCGCTGGGAGCGGGAACCGCGGCCGGGGCCGCGGCGGCCCGGCGCGGCGCGTCTCTGGCTGCCCGAGGTCGAGGCGGTCGTCGACGCGCTGGTCGAGGCGAGCAGCGGCGCGCCCGGCGGCGGCAGCAGGCTCGCCTACTGACCCGCCCGCCACCCGCAGATCACTCGTACGGGTGCCAGCGGGACGGGTTTCCAAGGGAATTGGGCGCGGGGATCTCCGTGCCCCATTCCCGCCTCGCTATCTTCGGCGAATGAATCTCCGCCTGATCGGTATCGGCGCCGGTGTGCTGATCATCTTGTCGCTCCCGCTGGCCGGCGCGATCGCCGGACCGGATTTCGCCGGTCGGGATGACGGAAAAGGCGGCGGCCTGTTCTCGACGCTCGGGCTTTCCGACTCCTCGCGCACCGCTCCCGAGCGGCCCGCGGCCTCGCCGGAACCATCGGATGCGCCCGCACAGCCCGGCCCGTCCGAACAGCCCCGTACGGATTCCACCTGCGGACCGGAGGTGTCCTCGCCCCACGGAGTGGAGGCGCAGACCTGCGTGCTGGTCGCCGAAGGCCGGACGTGGGGCCGGAGTTACTACCGGAACACCAGTGGGCACGCGCTCGACGCCGTGCTGACGGTGATGGGACCGGCCGGGCGGACGGTGCAGATCCGGTGCGCGGTCGGCCCGGGCGACGAGCCGGGATTGTGCGAGACGCCGAGGGAGGAGTCTGCCGGAGCTCCGGACGGCTACTCGGCAGTTGCGGAGTTTGCAGTTCCGGATGATGAAGGACAGCTGCTCCTGCGGTCCGGGAGCAACTCACCGGCACCGGGTGACGGTTGAGCACCGCCGAAATGGAAGGACCCGGTCGCTGGCGACGGGGGATGCACCAGCGACCGGGCTACAAGAACGGTAACAAGAGATCGCCTGTTCGCAAATTCGATCTCTGATATTCAGACACCGATTTGCAGACGATTAGCGGGAGTTGTGACTCCTGTCACCGGATCTGCGCGGGGGCGCGGGTCAGCTGAGGGTCACCTGGCGGTTGGTGAGTCCGCCGCGCGCCCGGCGCTCCTCCGTGGTCAGCGGTGCGTCCGAGGCCAGAGCCCCGGCCAGCCGCTCCGCGAGCTCCGCCGCGGGCTTCTCGACGTCCTCGGCCGTGACTCCGGTGGGCAGGTCCCAGACCGGGACCATGAGGCCGTGCGCACGGAAGGAACCCACGAGCTTCGTGCCCTCGCCGAGGGAGGAGGTGCCCGCCGCGTGCAGCCGCGCGAGGGCGTCGAGCAGCTTCTCCTCGGGGTGCGGCATGACCCAGCGCAGGTGGTTCTTCTCCGGCGTCTCGCACCAGTAGGCAGCGTCCACGCCGGCCAGCTTGACGGTGGGGATGGCGGCCGCGTTGGCGCGCTCGAGCGAGGCGGCGATCTCCGGGGAGGCGCTCTGGGCGCTCTCCGCTTCCGGAATCCAGAATTCGAAGCCGCTGTGCACAACCGGCTCGAAACCGCCGTCGGCGTCCAGGAGATCCTGAAGTCGCGGCCCCTCGACCGGAACCCGGCGGGCCGGAACAGGAGTTCCAGGCTCCGCTACGAGGGCGCGCTCCAGGGTGTCGGCCATGTCGCGGCCGAGGTCCCCGGTGGAGGACTCGTTCTGCAGGCCGAGCAGGACGGATCCGTCCTCACGGCGCAGCGCCGGCCACGCCATGGGCAGTACGGTCACCAGCGTGACGGAGGGGACGCCCTCCGGCAGGCCGCCCTTGAGGGTCAGCGGGACGGTGGCCGCGGGGACGAGCTCGCGCAGCGCGACCCAGTCGCACTCTCCGGGCAGGCCCTCGAAGGGGCGCTGCACGTGCGCGGTGACGGCGTGCGCCGCGGCCGCGCCGTGGCAGGCCTTGTAGCGGCGCCCGGATCCGCAGGGGCAGGGCTCGCGGGCGCCCACCACCGGGATCTCACCGTTCTTGAGCTGCGGCTTTGCAGTCTTGGTTGCGGGGCGCTTCTTGGCCATCGTGCATGTCTCCCGGTTGCGGCGGTACGGCGTCGTCTCTGGGCGCGAGCCTAGCCGTTCGTACCGCCGGAACCGGTGGGGTGCGGCCGGGAGCACGGTCGGCGTGCGCTCCCGGACGGCCGCTTCGTACGGATGACCGGTATTGCTGTGTGTGCTGTTGTGCCTGCTGCCCGGATCCCGATTTCAGGGGTCCAGATCGTCGAAGGCCGTACTGAAGTCGATCGCCGGGGGCGCAACGCGCGTAGCGAAATCCTCGTGCCGGGCCCCACCTGCGACGATCACCCAGACGGTGACCTCGCCTGACGCTCCATCCCGGACACCCCAGTCCTGGGCCAGGGCGCTGATGATGTTCAGCCCCCGGCCGCCGCGTGCGGTGACCGAGGGCGTCGCAGGAACAGGGCGAGTGGGCCCGCCCCCGTCCGTCACCTCGACCGTCAGCCGCCCCGAATTGTCGACGCGCCATGCGGCGCGTATCTCCCCGTCCCCGACTTCCCGCGTGCCCAGTGGCCTGCCGTGTCGGCATGCGTTGCTGAGCAGTTCGGAAAGGATCAGTACGGCATCGTCCACGACCGATTCGGACACCCCGCTGATTCGCAATTGCTCGCGCATCCGGTGTCTCGCTTCGCCCACGCCCGCAGGACCATGGCGTACGTCCATGCACGACGACGTGGGCACTTCCTGTGCCACCACCAACGCCACCCCCGGAACCTCCTTAGCCCCACGCATGGTCTGGATGCCCCAATGGCCTGGACCGGAAACCGCCGAAGCGGAGCCCTCTGACGCATTGGCGACGGGCGAATGCGGAGCGGATGCGCCGGAGCACACCCTGTAACGGGTGGGGTGAGGGTGAGGCGTGCGCAAAAAGGGACGTCAGCGCCCCAGTTGGGACAGAACCTGACGGGGTCTGTTCGTAATGATCGCTTCTACGCCGAGATCAGCGCACAGCTGAACGTCTTCCGGATTGTTCACGGTCCATACGTGTACGGAGTGGCCCGCGGCCTGGAGCTTGCGGACGAAGGCGGGATGGTTGCGCACGATGCGCATCCCCGGCCCGGCGATCCGCACCCCGGCGGGCAGCCGGCCGTCACGCATCCGGGGCGAGATGAACTGCATGAGGTACACGGTCGGGACGGTCGGGGCGGCCGCGCGCACCCGGTGCAGGGAACGCGCGGAGAAGCTCATCACCCGCACGGGGTGGGGGCCCTCCGCGGGCGGGGCGTCCAGGCCGAAGCGCTTGAGGAGGAACAGGAGGCGCTCCTCCACCTGTCCGGCCCAGCGGGTCGGGTGCTTCGTCTCGATGGCGAGCTGCACCGGCCGCTCGGCGTCGGAGACCAGCTCCATCAGGCGTTCCAGGGTGAGGACGGAGGTGCGCTCGGGGTCCGAGTCCCAGTCGGGGGACTCCTCGCGGTCCTTCCAGGAGCCGAAGTCGAGGGCCGCGAGATCGGCGAGCTCCAGGGCGGAGACGGCGCCGCGGCCGTTGGAGGTGCGGTTCACCCGGCGGTCGTGGACCAGCACCAGATGGCCGTCGGCGGTGAGCCGGACATCGCACTCGAGGGCATCGGCGCCGTCCTCGATGGCCTTCCGGTAGGCGGCCAGGGTGTGCTCGGGGGCATCCTCCGAGGCGCCTCGGTGGGCGACGACCTGGATGGGGCGCGGCGTTGCGTGGGTCACCGGGCCATGGTGCCACCGAGGAGCCCCCCGGCGTCGAGCTCGCCTCCTGCGGATGCGCCCGGAATGCCGGATATAAAGAATGACGGTGGATGCACAGGTCCGGCTTACAGTGCTCTGACGGGTCATGGGAAAGGCTTTGCCCAGGAACTTGTGCGGCACGTCGAACGTTCAGCCGGACCGATCGCCAGAGATTTCCGAAGCCGTGTGTGACGAGGAGAGAGCGCTGTGAGCACCGAGAACGAGGGCACCGCGGCCCCCGCAACCCCCGTGGCCCCGTCCGCACCCCCTGCTCCGCAGCCGGCCGACGCACCCCGGGCCGCCGCGCCCGCCGCCGCTCCGGCCCCGGCGCCCGCGCCCGGAGCCGCCGAGCCGGCGACCCAGCAGCTCCCGCCGACGCCCGCACCCGGCACGGAGCCGACCCAGCAGATCCCGCCCGCCCCGGAGCCTCCGGCCCCGGCCGCCCCGGCTCCCGCCCCGGCCGCCCACGGCGCCGAGGGCTGGCCTCCCCCGCCGCCCACCGTGCCCGCGTACGGCGGCGGCGGCCACGGCGGCGGCGCCTGGGGCGCTCCCCTGACCGCGGACGGCACCCCGCAGCCCAAGCCGAAGGGCAAGGGCGGCCTCATCGCGGGCGTGCTCGTGGCGGCCCTCATCGCGGGCGGCATCGGCGGCGGCGTCGGCTACTGGGCCGCCGAGCGCAGCGACAACGGCACCGGCTCGACCACGATCAGCGCCGGCAACACCCCCAAGGAGCTCAAGCGCGACGCGGGCTCCATCGCGGGCCTGGCCGCCGGCGCACTGCCCAGCGTGGTCACCATCGAGGCCTCGGCGGGCGACGGCGAGGGCGGCACCGGCACCGGGTTCGTCTACGACCAGCAGGGCCACATCCTCACCAACAACCACGTCGTGGCCTCCGCCGCGAACGGCGGCAAGCTCACCGCGACCTTCTCCGACGGCAAGAAGTACGAGGCCGAGGTGGTGGGCCGGGCCCAGGGCTACGACGTCGCCGTCCTGAAGCTGAAGAACCCCCCGGCCGGTCTCAAGCCGCTGCCGCTCGGCGACTCCGAGAAGGTCGCCGTCGGCGACCCCACCATCGCGATCGGCGCCCCCTTCGGCCTGTCCAACACGGTCACCACCGGCATCGTCAGCGCCAAGAACCGCCCGGTGGCCTCCGGTGACGGCTCCGGCGGCAAGAACTCGTACATGAGCGCGCTCCAGACGGACGCCTCGATCAACCCGGGCAACTCCGGCGGCCCGCTGCTCGACGGGCGCGGCGCCGTCATCGGCATCAACTCCGCGATCCAGTCCGCCGGCAACGGCGGCTTCGGCGGCGGCCAGGCCGGTTCGATCGGCCTCGGCTTCGCCATTCCGATCAATCAGGCCAAGAACGTCGCCGAGCAGCTGATCAAGACCGGCAAGCCGGTGTACCCGGTCATCTCGGTCTCCGTGGACCTCCAGGCCAAGGCCGAGGGCGCCAAGATCTCCGAGCAGGGCGCGCCCGCCAACGACCTGGTCGACCCCAACGGCCCGGCCGGCAAGGCCGGTCTCAAGCCCGGCGACGTCATCACCGAGTTCGGCGGCAAGCCGGTCGACAGCGGCCCGACGCTGATCAGCCTGATCTGGACCTACAAGCCGGGCGACACGGTCCCGCTGACCTACCTGCGCGGCGGCAAGCCGACCACGGTCGACATCACCCTCGGCTCGCGGATCGGTGACAAGTAGCGGACGCGTGATCGCCGCGCAGCCGATCACCCGGACGCAACCGGTGGCTTGATGGCGAGGGGCCGTGGGCGCGATTCCGCCTACGGCCCCTCCCAACGTCCGCTTATGCTTCACGGGTGTTCGATTCCCGGCACATACGGACGTTCCACGCGGTGGTCGCCTCCGGGTCCTACTCGGCGGCCGCCCGCGTGCTCGGGTACACCCAGCCCGCCATCACCCAGCAGATGAAGGCGCTCGAACGCGCCGTCGGGACCCCGCTGTTCACCCGCGTGGGCAGAAAGATGCAGCTCACCGAGGCCGGGGAGTCCCTCTCCCGGCACGCCGAGACCATCCTCGGCAGTCTCTCCGCCGCCGAGGCCCAGCTGAAGGCCTACGCACGGCTGCGCACCGGCCGGGTCCGGCTGTGCGGCTTCCCCAGTGCCAACGTCACCCTCGTCCCCGAGGCCCTGAGCGGCCTGGCCAAGGATCATCCGGGAATCCAGGTCGAGCTGCTGGAGGGAGAGCCCCCGGACTCCCTGCGCCGGCTGGAGCGGGGGGAGTGCGACATCACCCTGGCCTTCACCTATCCCGGGCTCCACGAGGAGATCCCCGAGGAGGTCGCCGAGGTCAGGCTGCTGGAAGACCAGCTCACGGTGCTGCTCCCGACCGGGCACCCGCTGGCCCGGCGGCGCGCCGTGCACCTGGCGGACCTCGCCGAGGAGCGGTGGATCGCCGGCTGTCCGCGCTGCCGCGCGAACCTGCTGCACGAGTGCGCGGAGCTGGGATTCGTGCCCGACATCCGCTTCGCCAGCGACGACAACCTGGTGGTGCAGAGCCTGGTCGCACAGGGCCTGGGCGTGGCGATGATGCCCGCGCTGGTGCTGCCCTCCCTCTCCCTGACCCGGGTCTGCGGACGCCCTCTGCAACCCGCTGCCCGCCGTCACATCGCCGCCTACGTGTACCGCGACCACCTGAGGATCCCGGCGACGGCCGAGGTGCTCGACGAGCTGAAGCGGGTGGCGGCGAACCGCGTCGGCTGCTGACCGCCGCCGCCCCATACATAAGCGGTACTTGGGATTTCGGGTCATAACTGTCGTTGGACGTGATGGAACGGCGGCAGCACGCTGCCGGTATGACCACCACGACGCCGGCCCGTACGACCACGAGGATGGCCGCCCTCGTCAGTGAGATCCGCACGGTCGTGGACCGGGGGCTGGCCCCCGATCTGACCGCCTACCTGGTGGGCGAACTGCTCGGCCCGCATCTGGGCGCGCCGGACCTCCTGACCGTCGCGCAGCAGGAGGGCGACCCGGAGCGCTACCGGCAGCACATCCTGCACGCCGAGTCCGACGGCAGCTTCTCGGTGGTCGCGCTGGTCTGGCTGCCCGGGCAGGAGACCTGCATCCACGACCACGTCTCGTGGTGTGTGGCCGGCGTGCACCAAGGGGAGGAGAGCGAGCGCCGCTATCGGCTCGCGCCCGGCGCGGGTCCGGCCCGGCTGGTGCCCACCGAGGACGTGGTCAACGGCCAGGGCGAGGTCTGCGGGTTCGCCCCGCCCGGCGACATCCACAAGGTGCGCAACTCCTGTCGCACGAAGGCGATATCGATCCACGTGTACGGGGCGGACGTGTCCCGGCTGGGCACCAGCATCCGTCGCGTCTACACGCAACCAGTCGACTGATGGCCCTCCTCCACCGCCCTCAGGGTGTGGCGGTCCGGCATGTTTCACGTGAAACATCCACTCCCTGGCCCGGGTTGGCGGCCGCTGCCGGTGGTGCGCTGGCGGCCTGGTGCATCCACCGTGTCGTGCCTGCCGTTCCCATGCTGACCGCCTCGGTGGTGCTGGGCATAGCCGTGGCACACCTTCCCGGCCTGCGTGCCTTCGTACGGGGAACGGCCCGCCCGGGCCTCTCCCTGGCCGGCCGGCGGCTGATGCGGATTGGCATCGTCCTGCTCGGGCTCGGCCTGGGGCTGGAGCAGGTCCTGCGCTTGGGCTGGGCGACCGTGGCCATGGTGGCCGGGGTGGTCGCGGCCACCTTCCTCGGCACCCTGTGGCTGGGCCGCCGCCTCGGACTGCCGGGCGACCAGCCGCTGTTGATCGCCACCGGGTATTCGATCTGCGGGGCCTCGGCGATCGGCGCGGTGAGCGAGGTGTCCGGGAGCGACGAGGAGGACGTGGCCGCCTCGGTGGCACTGGTCACCCTGTGCGGGACGCTCGCCATCGCCGTACTCCCGCTCCTCCAAGGGCCTTTGGGGCTGTCCGACCCGGCCTTCGGGCGGTGGGTCGGCGCCAGCGTGCACGATGTCGGCCAGGTGGTGGCGACCGCGCAGACCGCGGGCCCGGGCGCGCTCGGCGAGGCGGTGCTGGTCAAGCTGATGCGGGTGGCCCTGCTCGCGCCCCTGGTCGCGGCGGTCGCCTTCGCCGTACGGGCCCGCCGGCGCGGGGTGCGCACGGCCTCGGGTCGCCGCCCGGCACCGGTGCCGCTGTTCGTGGCCGGGTTCCTGGCCGCGGCCGCGCTGCGCGCCACGGGCGCACTGCCCGACGTAGCTCTGGAATGGGCGCACACCGCGCAGGAGGCGCTGCTCGCCGCGGCGCTCTTCGGGCTCGGGAGCGCGGTGCACCTGCCGACGCTGGCCCGGACCGGCGGGCGGGCCGCGGTGCTCGGACTCGGAGCCTGGGTGGTCGTCGCCGGCGTCTCGTACGCGGGAGTGCTGCTCACCGTATGAGCCGTGCACGGAAGGGAGTTGGCCAAATCATGGCCGGAACCGACCGAACGTTCTGACTGGCCGCTGACATCGACGCGCGGCCGTGCCACTCTGCCCCGGCAAGCCGCACAGTGCACCGCCGATCCGCACCGCTGATCCGCACCGCCGATCCGCACCGACCGTTCTTCACCCCCCACCCTGCCCGGGTCCGGGCACGGCAGAAGGAGTCATGCGTGAATCGTCATCGCACAGCCTTGTCGGCCCTCTTATCGGCAGGCGCCCTGATCACGGGCGTCCTGACGGCGGCCACCCCTTCGAGCGCGGCCGACACCCCCGCGTCCTTCCGGCAGCAGCACACCCAGGGGTTCTGGACCCCCGAGCGGATGCGGGCGGCCACCCCGCTCGACGTCACGGCGGCCCCGGGCGCGGTCCGGACCCCGGTCGCCGCCCCGGCGGCGCCCACCAGCATCCCCCCGACGGCTTCCGCGGCCGCCTCCCCCATGGCGTTCCCGCAGGCGGGCGGCGCCTGGACGGGCGGCGGGGCGGTCGTGAAGACCTCCGGCCGGGTCTTCTTCACCATGGGGGACCGGACCGCCTCCTGCTCCGGCGACTCGATCACCAGCGCCAACGGCAGCACGGTCATCACCGCCGGCCACTGCGTGAAGTACCAGGGCGCCTGGCACACGAACTGGGTGTTCGTCCCCGCCTACAACAACGGCAACGCGCCCTACGGCCAGTGGTCGGCCACCAAGACCTTCGCCACCGACCAGTGGGCCGCGAGCGAGGACATGAACATGGACGTCGGCCTCGCGGTCGTCGCCCCGCTGAACGGCCAGACGCTGAGCCAGGCCGTCGGAGCCCAGGGCATCCTCTTCAACGGCGGCTACAACAAGAAGATGTACTCCTTCGGCTTCCCCGCCGCGGCCCCGTACGACGGGACCAAGCTGGTCTACTGCAGCGGCAACAGCAGCAAGGACTTCCTGCTGACCAAGGATCACGGCCTGGCCTGCAACATGACCGGCGGCTCCAGTGGCGGCCCCTGGTTCCAGGACTTCAACGAGGCGACGGGCCTCGGCACCCAGGTGTCGGTCAACAGCTTCGGCTACACCTTCCTGCCGAACCGCATGTACGGCCCGTACTTCGGCAACGAGGCGAAGGCGGCCTACGACAAGGCCCAGACCGCCTGACCCACAGCCGCCCCACCGGCCCCGCCTGCCCGGTACTCTGTACCGGCCAGGTGGGTTGCCCGAGCGGCCTAAGGGAACGGTCTTGAAAACCGTCGTGGCGCGAGTCACCGTGGGTTCAAATCCCACACCCACCGCAGTTGAGCGGCCCCTGCTCGGTGATCCGGTCAGGGGCCGCTCGCGTATCCGTTGCGGGTGGTTGGTTCATCCGAGTGGTGTTTGTCGGAAGATCGGCGCGCGTCGTGGGTGCCGTGCGGTTGCGGACACATCATGACGAATGTATTCAGATCCGCCCGTCGGAACATCGCGAAACGAGGCATTCGTCATGGCTCAGCGCAGCGCCCTCACCTCGATCTGGACCTCCGTCCTCGCCGCCCTGGTGGCCCTGCTCACCGCTCTGGGTCTGGGCGGGAAGGCCGCTCCGGGCGCTGCCTCCGTCGCCGGTTCCGCCACCCCGGCCACCGCGGCCCCGGTGCGCCGGCCGGCCTTCGCGGCTCGGCGGACGTGGCGGGCGATGATGCGCGGAGGCTCCCTCCCGCCGACCATCAAGCAGCGCATCCGTGCCGAGGCGCACGGCAAGTCCCCGTCCGTCCGCCGGTCCACCACCGCCGCGGCCATGGGTGCCGGAACGGGAACCGCCGTACGGGAACCGCGTGGGGCGGCCCCGGTCGGAGCCCGCGTCGACGTCGCCGCCGGTGCCGCGAGGAAGGCACTCGCGCTCGCCGCGTGACGGGCCCCCGGCGTGGGGCACGGCTGGATCGCCCCGGCGGGCGACGGGGGCGTGCAGGGGGCGTGAAGCTTGGCATTGCAGGGCCGCAGGGCCGGGAGACGGTGGGGTTCCCGGACGACGCGGCCCTTTTTTGGCATGTCCGGAGGCCCCGATCTGACGGAACGGTTCATCCCTTGTGGGGCAGGGGTTTCAGTGGGTGCGGGGGCATTGACCTGGGGCTTCGGGGGCGCGAATGAGGTTTATCCGATGTTGGTCATGCTTGCGGGGGAATCGTCGGCTCCGGGGTGGTTCGCCGGGGATTCGGTGGGCAACTCTGGTCTCGCGACGTCGTCACCACACGGAACGACCGAGGCGGTCGGCCAACTGCCTTGGAGCAAGTCCCACTTCGGTTTTCTGGAGGATAAAGACATGGCAAGCATCCGTACCGCCCGCGTCATCGCCGCCGTCGCCGCTCTCCCCCTGGCCGTCGCCCTCTTCGGCGGGGTCGCCTCGGCCGACAACGGCTCCTTCGCGAACGACGGATCGAATGCGAGCGTCGCCAGCATCATCGGCAGTGGTGTGGGCGGGAACAACCACGGCAACTCGTCCACCTCGCAGCAGGTGGCCACCGGCTCCGGTGCGTCCAACCAGAACAACACCGCGCAGGTGAACGGCTCGGCCTTCACCGCGATCGACCAGGACAACTCGAACGTCTCGGTCAACTTCTTCCCGTGGTGGTAGTCGCGGCCTGAGCCGCTCGGACTGCTGAGGGCGCCTGCGCGACCGGACCGGCTGGGGTCCGGTAGTGCGGGCGCCCTCGCGCATGACCGGGCCCGTGCTTCGCCGAGGCCTTCCCGACCTTGACACCACAGGTGAATCTGACGGACAGTCAGGTTCACTCGATGATGTGATGCCGGGAGGCCAGCGCCGTGCACCTCGCCCCGACCGAAGGCCAGTTGCGGCTCCGCGCCGAACTGCGGGAGTACTTCCAGGATCTGCTGCCGGACGGAGTCCCCGAGGACCCGCCCCGCCAGCGCGAACTGCTGCGCCGCATAGGCGCCGACGGACTCCTCGGGCTCGGCTGGCCCGTCGAGTACGGGGGCCAGGGCCGCGGCCCCGACGATCAGTTCGTCTTCTTCGACGAGGCCTACCGGGCCGGCGCCCCCGTCTCGATGGTCACGCTCAACACCGTGGGCCCGACCCTGATGAAGTACGGGACCCCGGAGCAGAAGGACTACTTCCTGCCCCGGATCCTCAACGGCGACATCGTCTTCGCCATCGGCTACTCGGAACCCGAGGCCGGCACCGACCTCGCCTCGCTGCGCACCCGCGCGGTCCGCGACGGCGGGGACTGGGTGATCGACGGGCAGAAGATCTTCACCTCCAACGCGCAGAACGCGGACTGGGTCTGGCTCGCCTGCCGGACCGACCCGGAGGCCCCCAAGCACAAGGGCATCTCGATCATCCTGGTGCCCACCGACGCCCCGGGCTTCTCATGGACCCCGATCGAGACCGTCGGCGGACTCACCACCACGGCGACGTACTACGACTCCATCCGCGTGCCCGCCGGCAACCTCGTCGGCCCCGAACACGGCGGCTGGGGCCTGATCACCAACCAGCTCAACCACGAGCGCGTGGCCCTCGCGGCCATCGGCATGCAGGCCGAGGACTTCTACGAAGCCGCCCTCATCCACGCCCGCACCCCCGACCCGGACACCGGTGAGCGCCCGGCAGACCTGCCCTGGGTGCAGTCCCGGCTCGCCGAGGCCCACGCGCGGCTGGCCGCGGTACGCCTCCTCAACTGGCGCCTCGTCCAGGACGTGGGCGGCGGCACCCTGGCCCCCGGCGACGCCAGCGGCGTGAAGTTCCTCGGCACCGAATCCACCGTCGAGGTGTACCGGATGTGCCAGGAGGTGGTCGGCGAGCAGGCCCTGATCCGGGGGCCGGGGGCCGGGGCCTTCGAGGGCGGGGAGCTGGAGCGGATGAACAGGGCCGCGCAGATCAACACCTTCGGCGGCGGGGTCAGCGAGGTCCAGCGGGAGATCGTCGCCATGATGCGGCTCGGCATGAAGGGAAGGAAGCGATGAAGCCAGACGCGGCCGGGGCCACCCGGCAGGCGGCTGAGGCCGCCCGCCAGGCGGCCGGGGCAACCGAGACGGCCGAGGCAGCCGGAGCCGACGAGGCAGCGCGGTTCCACGCACTCCTGACCGCCTTCGAAGGCCGGCCGGCCGCGACCGCCGGCCGCGGCAAGGACCCGGTCAACGAACCGATGATCCGCCACTGGTGCGAGGCGATGGGCGACACCTGCCCCGCCTACACCGGGCCGGACGCCATTGCCCCGCCCACCATGCTCCAGGCCTGGACGATGGGCGGGCTCTCCGGCCACACGGACCGCTCCTCCGCCTACGACGAGCTCTTCATCCTCCTCGACGGCGCCGGCTTCACCTCCGTCGTCGCCACCGACTGCGAGCAGGAGTACCTGCGCCCGCTGCGCCCCGGCGACACGATCACCTTCGACGCCGTCATCGAGTCCGTGTCGCCACGCAAGACGACCAAGCTGGGCACCGGCCACTTCGTCACCACGCGCATGGACGTCCGCGCGGACGGCGAGCTCGCCGGTACCCACCGCTTCCGGATCCTCAAGTTCGCCCCCGCGCCCAAGCGGGAGGAGAAGCCCGCCGCCCGGCGCCCCCGCCCCGTGATCAACCGCGACAACCAGGGGTTCTGGGACGGGGTGCGCGACCACAAGCTGCTGATCCAGCGCTGCACCGCCTGCGCCACCCTCCGCTTCCCTTGGCTCCCCGGCTGCAACGCCTGCGCCTGTCCCGACTGGGACACCGTCGAGGCGTCCGGAGCCGGCACGGTCTTCAGCCACGTCGTCATGCACCACCCGCCCTTCCCGGCCTTCGATCCGCCCTACGCCGTCGCCCTCGTCGAGCTCGCCGAGGG
The DNA here is from genome assembly GCF_042673805.1 of Streptomyces sp. NPDC057010. NCBI lineage: Bacteria > Bacillati > Actinomycetota > Actinomycetes > Kitasatosporales > Streptomycetaceae > Streptomyces > Streptomyces sp. NPDC057010. The sequence goes on from NZ_JBHUSC010000002.1 coordinate 351,077, forward strand.
GGTCCGCGTGATCAGCAACATCACCGGCGTCCCGTACGACAAGGTGCGCATCGGCCTCCCCGTCCAGCTGGAGTTCCTGCGCGTCGACGACGAGCTCGAACTCCCCGTCTTCCGCGGGAGTGCGGCCTGATGGACTTCCACCCCACCGAGGAGCAGGCCGCAGCGGCCGGCCTCGCCGCCCGGATATTCCGCGACCTCGCCACCCACGAACGCCTCGCCGCCGCAGGCACCGGCACTGACGCCGAGCTGTGGAAGGCCCTCGTCGCCTCCGGGCTGATCGCTGCCGTTCCGGACATCGGCCTGCTCGGCCTGGTCCTGCTGCTGGAGGAACAGGGCCGCACCACCGCCCAGGTCCCCTACGCCGCCACCTGCGCCTACGGGATGCTCCCGATCGCCGCGCACGGCACCACCGACCAGCGCGCACGCCTGCTGCCCGCCCTGGGCACGGGCGAGGCCGTCGCCACCGGAGCCTTCCCGGCCCGCGGCCGCCGGATCACCGCGTCACGGGACGGCCGGCTGACCGGAACCGTCGCCACAGTGCCCTGGCTGCGCGAGGCCACCCACGTGCTGGTCCCGGACGCGAGCCGGGCGCTGTGGCTCGTACGGACCGACGCCCCCGGCGTGCGGACCTCCCCGGTGGAGACCACCGCCCCCTGGTCGGCCGGGCGGCTGACCCTGGACGGCGCCGAGGCCGAGCGCGTCGGAACGGGCCCGTCGGCCTACGAGGACACGCTCGCCGCCGCCCGCACCGCCTTCGCCGGACTCCAGGCGGGCGTCTGCGCGGGCTCGCTCGCGCGGGCGGTGGAATACACCTCCACCCGCGAGCAGTTCGGCCGCCCCCTCTCCACCAACCAGGGCGTCATGCTGCGCGCGGCGGACGCCTACATGGACACCGAGGCGATCCGGGTCACCACCTACGAGGCGGCCTGGCGCATCGACGAGGGGCTCCCGGCGCGCGATCACGCGCTGACGGCCGCCTGGTGGGCCTCGGAGGCGGGCAAACGCGTCGTGCACGCGGGCCAGCACCTGCACGGCGGCATGGGCGCCGATCTCGATCACCCGGTCCACCGGCACTTCCTGTGGGGGCGCCAGCTGGACGCGTACCTGGGCTGCGGCAGCGAGCTGCTGGCCGAACTGGGCGCCGTACTGGCGCAGGAGGGCTGAGGCATGGTCGGCGCGCTGACAGTCGGCGGGGAACTGCCGCCGCTGGAGATCCCGGTCACCCGCACCCTGATCGTCGCGGGCGCGATCGCCTCCCGCGACTACCAGGACGTGCACCACGACGCGGCGCTCGCGCGGGAGAAGGGCTCCCCGGACGTCTTCATGAACATCCTCACCACGAACGGGCTGGTCGGCCGCTACATCACCGACCACCTCGGGCCCCACGCCGTTCTGCGCAAGGTGGCCATCCGCCTGGGCGCCCCCAACTATCCGGGCGACACCATGACCCTCACCGGCACCGTCACCGCCGTGGACGGGGACACCGCCGAGATCCGCGTCGTCGGCGCCAACGGCCTCGGCCACCACGTCACCGGCACGGTCACGGTGTCGCTGGTCCAGGGGGGCGCGGCATGAGCGTCCGCACCCGCGACGAACTCGGCGGCCGCGCCGCCATCGCCGGCATCGGAGCGACCGAGTTCTCCAAGGACTCGGGCCGAAGCGAGCTCAAGCTCGCCGTGGAGGCCGTGCACGCCGCCCTCGACGACGCCGGGCTCACCCCGGCCGACGTCGACGGCATGGTGACCTTCACGATGGACACCAGCCCCGAGATCACCGTCGCCCAGGCGGCAGGCATCGGGGACCTCTCCTTCTTCTCCCGGATCCACTACGGCGGCGGCGCGGCCTGCGCCACCGTCCAGCAGGCCGCCCTCGCCGTCGCCACCGGGGTCGCCGAGGTCGTCGTCTGCTACCGCGCCTTCAACGAGCGCTCCGGGCGCCGCTTCGGCTCCGGCGTGCAGCAGCGCGAGCCCTCGGCGGAGGGGGCGGCACTCGGCTGGTCGCTGCCGTGGGGGCTGCTGACCCCCGCCTCGTGGGTGGCCATGGCCGCCCAGCGCTATCTGCACACCTACCACCTCACCCCCGAGGCCTTCGGGCACGTGGCGGTCACCGACCGCCGGCACGCCGCGAACAACCCCGCCGCGTACTTCCACGGCAAGCCCATCACCCTCGCCGACCACGCCGCCTCACGGTGGATCGTGGAGCCGCTGAGGCTGCTCGACTGCTGCCAGGAGACCGACGGCGGCCAGGCCCTCGTCGTCACCACGACCGAGCGGGCACGCGAGCTGAGGCACGCCCCCGCCGTGATCACCGCGGCCGCCCAGGGCGCCGGCCGCCGTCAGGAGGCGATGACCTCCTTCTACCGCGACGACCTCACCGGGCTGCCGGAGATGGACGTGGTCGCCCGCCAGCTGTGGCGCACCAGTGGGCTGCGGCCCTCCGACATCGACGTCGGCATCCTCTACGACCACTTCACGCCCTTCGTCCTCATGCAGCTGGAGGAGTTCGGCTTCTGCAAGCCGGGCGAGGCCGCCGATTTCGTGGCCGCCGACGCGCTGCCGCTCAACACCCACGGAGGCCAGCTCGGCGAGGCGTACCTCCACGGCATGAACGGCATCGCCGAGGCCGTCCGCCAGCTGCGCGGTACCTCCGTGAACCAGGCCGCGGGGGCGGAGCACGTACTGGTCACCGCGGGCACCGGGGTACCGACGTCCGGGCTGATCCTCGGCGCCGACGGCTGAGATCCACATGACGAAGGTGCTCCGCCTCCTCCACCTTCAGGAGGTGGAGCACCCGCCGGCCCTACAACCTGAGGTGGACCCTCCTTCGGCACCTGCGGCCGATCCCAGGGCGTGCCCGCGCTCCTAGCGTGGAGCCATGACCACGCCTGTGTGCACACTCGCCTCGAATCCGACGCCGTACCCGTCGTTCTCGGCGTACGTCCGGACCCGCGGCACGGTCCTGATGCGCACCGCGCGCTCCCTCACCGCCAACCCCTGCGATGCCGAGGACCTCCTCCAGACGGCCCTGGCCAAGACGTACGTGGCCTGGGACCGCATCGAGGACCATCGTGCCCTCGACGGCTACGTCAGGCGGGCCCTGGTCAACACCCGCACCTCCCAGTGGCGCAAGCGCAAGGTCGACGAGTTCGCCTGTGACGAGCTCCCGGAGACCGAGGAGGCCCCCGCCGCGGATCCCGCGGAGGCGCAGGCCCTGCGCGACGCGATGTGGCGCGCGGTCACCCGACTGCCCGACCGGCAGCGGGCCATGGTCGTCCTGCGCTACTACGAGGACCTCAGCGAGGTGCAGACCGCCGAGCTCCTCGGGGTCTCGGTCGGGACGGTCAAGAGTGCCGTCTCCCGCGCCCTGGTCAAACTCCGCGAGGACCCGGAGCTCACTCCCGTCAGGTGAGCGGGAGCGATGTTTCACGTGAAACGCCGCTCCGCGCGCGGCCGCGAGGGATGTTTCACGTGAAACACGGAGTGGTTTCTACCCTCGGGTAGTGACATGCCGACCGGTACGTGCGCAGAATCGGCAGCATCCGTAGCCGCCGCAGCGCCGCAGCGCTCACCGGGAGGACGCTTTGCTGAGCACCATGCAGGACGTACCACTCCTCGTCACCCGCATACTCCAGCACGGGATGACGATCCACGGGAAGTCCCAGGTCACGACCTGGACCGGGGAGGCCGAGCCGCACCGCCGCAGCTTCGCCGAGATCGGTACCCGCGCCACCCGCCTCGCGAACGCCCTGCGCGACGAGCTCGGCGTGCAGCAGGACGATCGTGTCGCCACCCTCATGTGGAACAACGCCGAGCACGTCGAGGCCTACTTCGCGATCCCCTCCATGGGCGCGGTCCTGCACACCCTCAACCTGCGGCTCCCTCCCGAGCAGCTGGTGTTCATCGTCAACCACGCCGTCGACCGCGTCGTCCTGGTCAACGGCACGCTGCTGCCCCTGCTCGCGCCGCTGCTGCCGCACCTGCCGACCGTCGAGCACGTCGTGGTCTCCGGCACCGGCGACCGCTCCGTACTCGAAGGCCTCGACGTGCGCGTGCACGAGTACGAGGAACTCCTCGCGGGCCGTGCCGACAGCTACGACTGGCCCGAGCTGGACGAGCGCCAGGCCGCGGCCATGTGCTACACCTCCGGCACCACCGGGGACCCCAAGGGCGTCGTCTACTCGCACCGCTCGATCTACCTGCACTCCATGCAGGTCAACATGACCGAGTCGATGGGGCTGACCGACAAGGACACCAGCCTCGTCGTGGTTCCCCAGTTCCACGTGAACGCCTGGGGCCTTCCGCACGCCACCTTCATGACCGGCATCAACATGCTGATGCCGGACCGCTTCCTGCAGCCCGCCCCGCTCGCCGAGATGATCGAGCGGGAGAAGCCCACGCACGCCGCCGCCGTCCCCACCATCTGGCAGGGACTGCTGGCCGAGGTCACCGCCAACCCGCGGGACCTGACCTCGATGAAGCAGGTCACCATCGGCGGCGCGGCCTGTCCGCCCTCCCTGATGGAGGCCTACGACAAGCTCGGCGTCCGCCTCTGCCACGCCTGGGGCATGACCGAGACCTCCCCGCTGGGCACCATGGCGCACCCGCCGGCCGGGCTGAGCGCCGAGGAGGAGTGGCCCTACCGGATCACCCAGGGCCGCTTCCCGGCGGGCGTCGAGGCCCGCCTGGTCGGCCCCGGCGGCGACGTCCTGCCCTGGGACGGGGAGTCCGCGGGCGAGCTGGAGGTGCGCGGCAACTGGATCGCGGCCGCCTACTACGGCGGTGCTTCGGGCGAGCCCTCCCGGCCCGAGGACAAGTTCAGCGCCGACGGCTGGCTGAAGACCGGCGACGTCGGCATCATCACCTCCGAGGGCTTCCTCACCCTCACCGACCGCGCCAAGGACGTCATCAAGTCCGGCGGCGAATGGATCTCCAGCGTCGAGCTGGAGAACGCGCTGATGGCACACCCCGAGGTCGCCGAGGCGGCGGTCGTCGCCGTCCCGGACGACAAGTGGGGCGAGCGCCCGCTGGCGACGGTCGTCCTCAAGGAGGGCGCGAGCGTCGACTACACGGCACTGCGCGCGTTCCTCGGCCAGTCCATCGCCAAGTGGCAGCTGCCGGAGCGCTGGACGATCATCGGGGCCGTTCCGAAGACCAGCGTCGGCAAGTTCGACAAGAAGGTGATCCGCAAGCAGTACGCCGACGGCGTGCTGGACGTGACGAAGCTGGACTGACGGGCTCTCAGCCCTTGGTGAGCCACGGCCGCAGCAGCTTGCTGACCGCGGGCATGGCCACGTAGGTCATCAGGGTGCTGAAGACGACGGCGAAGGCCGCCGTCCGCAGCACGAAGGGAAGATCCACCAGATACGGCCCGAGCACCGCGTTGCCGGCGAGCGAGATCGGGAAGATGGCCAGCCCCGAGCTGATCGCCATCTTCCACCTCGGCGGCGCGGGCCGGGTCGTACCCGGCTTGGCGAACCACGTCTCCATGCCGTGCAGTTCCCGGCGGGCTATCTCCGTGTGGTGGTGACCGAGGCAGTTGGAGAACCACTCCGCCCGCTCCGCGGAGTCCTGCCAGCGCTGGAAGGCCGCCTGGTTGCGGAAACGGTGGACCAGGAACCACGGCCCTCCCTCGGCCGCCGGGCGGAAGAGCCCGTAGCCGAGGTGGTCGGGAAAGCTCGCGGCCGTCTCCAGGATCCCGTGGGCCCAGGCCTCGAAGGTCTCCTCGTGCCCCGGTTCCACCTGCCGTGCGATGAGCAGGTTCACCTCCCCGTTGTCGGCGGGGACGGTGTGCTCGGTCGTGTTGATGATGGCCATCGGCCCAGGATTACTAGTTGGTGCCGATCTTGGCCAGCAGGTCCACGATGCGGCCCTGGACGTCGGCGGTCGTGGCCCGCTCGGCGAGGAACAGCACGCTCTCCCCGGAGGCCAGCCGCGGCAGTTCGGCCTGCTCGATGCCGGTGGCCGTGTAGACGACCAGCGGGGTGCGGTTCAGCTGCCCGTTGGCGCGCAGCCAGTCCACGATGCCCGCCCGCCGGCGCCGGACCTGCATCAGGTCCATGACGACCAGGTTGGGCCGCATCCGCGTCGCCAGCTCCACGGCGTCGGTATCGGCGCCCGCGCGGCCGACCTGCATCCCGCGCCGTTCCAGGGCGGCGGTGAGCGCGGTCGCGATCTCGTCGTGCTCCTCGATGAGCAGTACCCGGGAGGGGTGCTGCTCGCTGTCGCGCGGCGCGAGCGCCTTCAGCAGGACGGCCGGGTCCGCGCCGTACGCCGCCTCGCGCGTGGCGTGCCCCAGACCGGCCGTGACCAGTACGGGCACCTCGGCGGCCACGGCGGCCTGCCGCAGGGACTGCAGGGCGGTCCGGGTGATCGGCCCGGTCAGCGGGTCCACGAACAGCGCGGCGGGGAAAGCGGCGATCTGCGCGTCCACCTCCTCGCGGGAGTGCACGATCACCGGGCGGTAGCCGCGGTCGCTGAGGGCCTGCTGCGTCTGTACGTCGGGCGCGGGCCACACCAGCAGCCGGCGCGGGTTGTCCAAGGGTTCCGGCGGCAGCTCGTCGTCGACGGGCCGCGGCACGGGGCGGTTGACGACCTCCACGGCGCCGCCCGGCCCGTCCAACGGCTCGGGACCCTCATCGGAGCCCGCCTCGGGGGCTCCTATGGCGAAGGCCCGCCCCTGGGGCGCGGGCTCGGAGAGCCGACGACGGCGGCCGGAGCCCGAGCCGGCGGGGTCCACGGAGATGCCCTGGCCGAGGGTGCCGAGGGAGCGCACGTTGATCGCCTGGCCCTCCGCCGGGGTGTCCTGCGGCTGCCTGGCCCCGGGAACGGCGACCTGGCCGGAGGCCTGGTCGTCCTCGGGAGCGGTCCGGGCCGCGGGAACGGGCCATGCCGGGGTGGCGGGCAGGGCACGACGCCGCCCGGTGGGCTGCGACTGCTCTGCGGGCTCCTCCGCCGGCGCGGCGGTGGCTTCTTCCCCGGCCGCGGGCGCGCCGAGCACCCGCCGCCCGCGCCGCCCGGCCGGGGCGTCGGAATCGCCCTCGGCGGGAGCGGGGGCCGAGCCGGCCATCGCGGCGGTCTGCGGGGCCGCCGGGGTCGGCCCGGCGGGCAGCGCGAAGCCACCCTGGGGCGCGATGGGACGCGGGGCAGCGGGGGCGGGCGCAGGCCCGAGCCCGGTCGCCGGGACGGGACCACCGGGCCGGCCGGGAGCTCCGGCCGGAGCGGCCGGAGCCAGGGCACGCCGGCGCCCGGCGGGATGCTCCGTCAGCGGGACCGGGGGCACCGCGGGGACGGGCGGCAGCGCGGGCATGGCGGTGCCCTGCGGGGGTACCGGCCGCCCGGGGCCACCCTGGCCGCGGGGACCGTCCTGGCCGCCGGCGGCACCGGGGGCGCCGGTCGCGTCGGCCTCGCCGCTGCCGTCGCCGGCCCGGCCGCGCCGGCGTCCGGTGCCCAGGCCCGCCGGGTTCACCGGGGACTGCGCAAGCTCCAGGCCCGCGTCGAGGGTGCCGGCCTCACCGGCCCGCCGCCGCCCGGAGGGCAGCGCCAGCGCGCCCGCGCCCTGGCCGGCATCGGGGTTCGCGACCTCGTCGTCGAGGAAGGCGTCCACACCGCGCCGGCCCCGGCGCCCGCCGGAGACCTTGCCCGGGGCCGCGCCGCCGGCGGTGCCCGCGGCGTCCCCGCCCGGAGCGGCCGGGGGCTCCTCCGCCGGCTCCGGCAGGGTTACCGTCCCGGCTCCCGCACCCAGCGGCAGCTCCAGTACGTACGCCCCGCCGGGCGCGCCCGGCACCTCCACGGTCTGGAGCACACCGCCGTGCGCGGCCACGATCCCCCGCACGATCGGCTCGTGCACCGGGTTGCCGCCCTCGTACGGCCCGCGCACCTCGATCCGTACGACGTCACCGCGCTGTGCGGCCGCCACCACGATCGTCGAGTCGCTGTACCCGCTGCCCTGGCGGGTCTTGCCGGTGGCGTCCACCCCGGCGACGTCCGCGACCAGGTGCGCGAGCGCGGTCGCAATCCGGGCCGCGTCCACCTCGGCCTCGATGGTCGGCGCGTGGACGGCGAACTGGGCGCGGCCCGGTCCGATCAGCTCGACCGCTCCGTCGACGCCGGCCGCGACGACGCCGTTGATCAGGACCTTCTTCTTGGTGAGCCGTTCGGCGCCGGCGTCCAGGCGCTGGAAGCCGAGCACGTTGTCCAGAAGCGTGGTCATCCGGGAGTACCCGGCGGCCAGGTGGTGCAGGAGCTGGTTGGCCTCGGGCCACAGCTGGCCCGCGTCGTCGGCGGCCAGCGTCGCCAGCTCCCCGCGCAGTTCGTCCAGCGGCCCGCGAAGCGAATCGCCCAGGACGGCCAGCAGCTGTGCGTGGCGGGCGGCGAGGGCGTCGTAGGGGCGCCGGTCGGTGAAGGTCATGACGGCGCCGACGAGCTGCTCCCCGTCCCGTACGGGCGAGGTGGTCAGGTCGACGGAGACCGCCTGACCGGCCTTGTTCCACAGCACCTGCCCGCGCACGCGGTGCTTGCGCCCGCTGCGCAGGGTGTCGGCGAGGGGGGACTCTTCGAAGGGGAAGGGGGAACCGTCGGCGCGCGAGTGCAGGACCAGCCCGTGCAGTTCGCGGTTGCCGAGGTCGGTGGCCCGGTAGCCGAGGATCTGTGCGGCGGCCGGATTGACCAGCACCACCCGTCCCTCGGTGTCGGTGCCGACGACGCCCTCGGCCGCGGCCCGCAGGATCATCTCGGTCTGCCGCTGGGAGCGGGCCAGCTCGGCCTCGGTGTCCACGGTCTGCGAGAGGTCGCGTACGACGAGCATCAGCAGCTCGTCACCGGTGTAGGCGGGTTGCGGCTCGCGGTAGGCGTCCCGCCCGTCGAGGTGGGCGCTGGTGACCTCGACGGGGAACTCACTGCCGTCGGTGCGGCGCGCGATCATCCGCTTGGGCTTGGACCGGCCGCCCTCGTCCTCGCCGGGCCGGCGCATGGAGCCGGGGATCAGCTTGGAGTCGAACTCGGGCAGAAGATCGAGCACGCCGCGGCCGACGAGCCCGGTGCCGGGGCTCTCCATGACCTCGAGGGCGATCGAATTGGCGTTGACGACAGTGCCGTTGGCGTTGACGAGCAACAGCGCGTCCGGAAGAGCGTCGAGTATTGCTGCGAGGCGAGCAGCGCCTCGGGATGGCCTGCTGCTCACGACGAGCTTCCTCCCTGACCACAACTACCGGCATGTCACGGGAGGAGTCTAAGGCCACAGCCTCCCGGTGGGGTGGCCGATGCGGGGTGGACACCGCCCGTTCCGCGCATCCTCCCAGGTCAGGAACGCCCACTCGGAAGGAGAGGTTCCAACTCGTCCCAACGGTTGATTTCGCAGCCGTCGGTACGGCGGAAGGTGGCGTCCACCGTGCGCCCGCGCCAGGTCCCGGTGATCCGGGCGGTGGCCGGGCCGCCGTACTGCTCGGAGCAGATCTGGCGCCGGGAGACGGGGGCGAACGGGTCCTTGCCCTCGCGGGCGAGCCGGTCGAGCCGCGCGCAGGCCCGTTCCCTCTGGGGGTGGTCACCGCCGACGGGGTCGCACTCGAGCTGATACTCGCGCTTCAACTGGGGGTTGCCCGTGGCGGTCATGGAGATGGCGAGGCGGTCGGGGGAGGCCAGCAGCCGCCCCAGGGGCAGCGGGGGCAATGGCCCGGCGGCCGCGGTGGCCAGTGCGGAGGTGACGGCGAAGGCGGCGAGACGCAGCATGGGGCACTCCAGGTCGTCCGTACGTCGTACGCCTGACCAACGACGCGGGCCCGCCGACGTTGCGTGCTGCCGGGGCTTTAAGGCTTTGCTCTCCGCCCGCCCCTGCTAGTACCGTGGGAGCGGATTGGTGAGGGGCCCTGCGCCTGTGTCATCATCTGCACGCACCCTCCTACGCGGGGGTGTGCTGGAGGCGTCGCCTAGTCCGGTCTATGGCGCCGCACTGCTAATGCGGTTTGGGGCTTACACCCCATCGAGGGTTCAAATCCCTCCGCCTCCGCACTTCACGAAGCCCCGGTCCATGCGGACCGGGGCTTCGGTGCGTTCGGGGGGTGAGCGCGGGAGGCGTCGGCCCCGGAGGGGCGATCCGACTCACGAGTGAACCCGCGGGGCGGGCCCCCGCTCCAACCGGATGATCTTCTTCCAGGGCGTTTCCGCAGGTCAGAGGCGGTTTGGCTAATGGATTTCGCGTCCCGGCGAGGTCCATGTATTGTTGTTCTCGCAAGGCCAACGGGGCGCAAAACCCCAGGAAGCCAAGCACTCGTAGCTTAACGGATAGAGCATCTGACTACGGATCAGAAGGTTGCAGGTTCGAATCCTGCCGAGTGCACAGCAAGGCGAAGGCCCCCGGGAGAAATCCCGGGGGCCTTCGTCGTACGTCCCTTCTCGGATTCTCCTTGGTGGGGAGGGAGTACCCCGGAGGTAGTCAGGGGCGGGATGGCTCTGGCGGGGGACGCGGGTTACGGGCGGGCGTCGGTACGGTCTTTTCCAGATCGTTCGAGCGTGATCGTTCGAACCTGAAGGGCGGGGGCTCTCATGGGACTGTTCGGAAACGCGCACAGCATCGACCACACGTCGGCGCAGCGGGACTATGCGCGGCTGCTGGGGCAGGGCGAGCAGGTGCATGCCGCCTATCTGCTGATCCGGGACACGATCCTGTTCACCGACCGGCGGCTGGTGCTCGTCGACAAGCAGGGGCTCACGGGCAAGAAGGTCGAGTACCACTCCATTCCGTACCGGAGCATCACGCACTTCTCCGTGGAGACCGCCGGCCACTTCGATCTCGATGCCGAGCTCAAGATCTGGATATCCGGGAGCTCGGCGCCGATCGAGAAGACCTTCACCAAGGGTGTCGACATCTACGAGGTGCAGGCGATCCTGACGCAGTTCGTCGCCCGGTAGAAGGGCGGCGCGCCGGGCTCACAGGACGCGGGGGAGGCCCGTCACCGACATCACCAGGGAGTAGAGGGAGGTGGTGGCGGTGATGAAGAGGCGGTTGTTCTTGGGGCCGCCGAAGGTGATGTTCGAGACGGGTTCGGGGATGCGCAGGCGGCCGAGCAGGGTGCCGTCCGGGTCGTAGCAGTGAACTCCTGAGTGCATCGCGGCCGCCCACAGCCGGCCCTCGTCGTCGAAGCGGATGTTGTCGACGGAGGGGCAGGCCGTGAAGACCCGGTCGCCGATGAGGGTGTCGTCGTCGGTCACCTTGAAGGCGCGGATGTGCCCGGCCCGGGTGTCGGCGGCGTAGAGCTCGCTCTCGTCGGGGGAGAAGACCACCCCGTTGGGGCCGAGGAAACCGTCGGCCACGATCCGGACCTCGCCGGTGGCGGGGTCCGCCCGGTAGAGGTTGCAGGCGCCGATCTCGCCGGGTGCGCGGTGGCCCTCGTAGTCGCTGGTGATGCCGAAGTCGGGGTCGGAGAACCAGATGGAGCCGTCCGAGCGGACGACCGCGTCGTTCGGGCTGTTGAGCCGCTTGCCGTCGAAGCGGTCGGCGATGACGGTGAGGGTGCCGTCGGGTTCGGTGCGGGTGACGCGGCGGTTTCCCTGCTCACAGGTGATCAGGCGGCCCTCGCGGTCGAGGGTGTTGCCGTTGGAGTGGCCGGCCGGGGAGCGGAACACGGAGACGGCTCCGGTCGCCTCGTCCCAGCGCAGCATCCGGTCGTTGGGGATGTCGCTCCACACCACCTGCCGCCAGGCCGGCAGGTACAGCGGGCCCTCCGCCCAGCGGCAGTCGTCGTAGAGCTGTTCCAGGCGGGCGTCGCCGTTGGCGCAGCGGCCGGTCTGGAAGCGTTCGTCCAGGATCTCGTACAAGGTGAGGTCAGCTATGGCAGACACGATTCCCCCTGACAGAAGATTTCCGAATTTTGTTCGGTGTGATGGTGAGATTGCAGGATCCGGTACCGTCTTCGCAAGGGCCGACGGGCCCATGGGAGGAAAATCGCGTGGACGACATCGACCGGGCGCTCGTCCTGCGCCTGCAGGAGGACGCCAGCCAGTCGTATGCCGCTCTCGGCACGGCGGTCGGGCTCTCGGCCGGCGCCACCCACGAGCGTGTACGGAAGCTCCGCGAGCGCGGGGTGATCCGGCGGACCACCGTCGAGGTCGACCCGGCCGCGGTCGGCAGTGGCGTGCTCGCCTACGTGATGGTCGACTCCAATGCCTGGATGGGTGACTCCGGCGCCGCCTTCGCCGCGATCCCCGAGATCCAGGAGGCGCACATCATCGCGGGGAGCGCCTCGGTGCTGGTCAAGGTCCGCACGGCCTCGACCGGGCAGCTGCAGGACGTCCTGCGCCGCCTCTACGCCATCGACGGGGTCAGCGGTACGCACGCCACGGTCGTCCTGGACACCTTCTTCGAGCGGCCGCTCCCGCTGTGACCTGGTGGTGCACGGGGCTGCGGTGGAGCGCGGGCCGGCCCGCCATCGGGTGGTACGGGCAGGGGCGCGGCGAGCGGGAGAGCGTGCTCGCCTACGGGCAGCGGCTGGCCTTCGCGGCGCGCGGGGAGCGGCACTGTCTCGGGGTGCGGCGGGCCGGGAAGCGGACGCCCTGCCCCACCTGCGCGGGTGTGCCGGGCCGCGCGGGGAATGCCCAGTGCCCCGAATGCGCGCGCCTGGACCGGTCGTTCTCGGTGGCCGCCGACACCAACGTGGCCGATCCGCGCACCTACCGGGTCTATCTGGCCTGGTTCGGGCCCGGGATGGTCAAGGTCGGCATCACCGCCGAGGAGCGGGGCTCGGCCCGGCTGCTGGAGCAGGGCGCGGTGGCCTGGGCCTGGCTGGGGAGGGGGCCGCTCATGGCCACCCGGCGCACCGAGGAGCTGCTGCGGGCGGCCCTCGGGGTGCCCGACCGGATCGCGTACGCCCGTAAGCGGGCCGTGCGGGCCCAGCTGCCTCCGGCGCCCGAGCGGGCCCGGGAGGTCGCCGAGCTGTACGCCCGGGCGGTCGCGCTGCCCGGGTGGCCCGAGTCCCTCGAACGGGTGGGCTGCGAAGTCGTCGACCACGCCGGGGCGTTCGGGCTGGAGGCGCTGCCCGTGCCCGGGCGGGTGATCACCGAGATGGTCCCGGGCGGGGCGGTCGTGGGCCTGCTGGCGGGCGCCGCCGGGCCCGACCTGCACCTCGCGGACGGGCTGGTGGTGGACAGCCGGCTGCTGGCGGGCTGGGAGCTCGCCGGCCCGCCGGACGAGGCCGTGACCACGGTTCCGGTGGCGCGGGTCCCGGTGGTCGCCTCCGGCGCTCCCGGGGAGCAGGACGGGCTGTTCTGAGCTGGTTCGCAAGGGGCGGGCAGGGGGCGGGCATGGTCAAAACTTGGATCCCTTTGGCCGTCCGGGGCCGATAGCTGTGGACACGCCGGGGGCCCGCCGCCGAGGGTGGTGGGCATGACCACTCAGCCGGTACCGGCCTTCGAACCGCCTTATGTCATGGCCGTCTTCAGCAACGTCCGCACCCCGGACGACAGCGGCTACCCCGAGACCCTCGCGCGGATGAACGAGATCGTCGCGGAGAACCCCGGCTTCCTCGGCTACGAGTCCGCCCGCACCCCGGGGGGCCTCGGCATCACGGTCGCCTACTTCCGCGACCACGAGTCCCTCAGCGTGTGGCGCGAGGATCTGGAGCACCGGGCGGCCATGAAGCAGGGCCGCGCCGACTGGTACGAGAGCTACACCCTGCACGTCGCGACCGTCGAGCGGAGCCACGGCTTTGTCCGCAACGGCTGAGGCCGTCCGCGCCTTCCGGGAACGCCTCGGGCTGCCCGGACTGGTGGACGTCCACACGCACTTCATGCCCGAGCGGGTCCTGGACAAGGTGTGGGACTACTTCGACGCGATCGGCCCGCTCACCGGCGTCGAATGGCCCATCACCTACCGGCACGAGGATGAGCAACGTGTGGCGCTCCTGCGGGAGTTCGGCGTCCGGGCCTTCACCGCCATGCTCTACCCGCACAAGCCCGCGATGGCCGCCTGGCTCAACGCCTGGTCTGCCGACTTCGCCGCCCGGACCACCGACTGCCTGCACACCGCGACCTTCTTCCCGGAGGAAGGGGTGGCCTCGTACGTCCGGCAGGCCGTCGAAGGCGGGGCGCGGGTCTTCAAGGCGCACCTCCAGGTCGGCGGCTATGACCCGAACGACGACCGGCTCGACGCGGTGTGGGGGCTGCTGGCCGAGGCCGGGATCCCGATCGTGATCCACTGCGGCTCCGGACCGGCCCCCGGCAAGCACACCGGCCCCGAGCCGATCGCCCGGCTGCTGGCCCGCCACCCGCGGCTGCCGCTGATCGTCGCCCACATGGGCATGCCCGAGTACACGGACTTCCTCGACCTCGCCGACCGGTACGGCGAGGTGCGCCTGGACACCACGATGGCCTTCACCGACTTCTCCGAGCGGGTCAGCGGCTTCCCGCCCGGGGAGCTGGGCCGGCTGGCGGACCTCGGGGACCGGATCCTGCTCGGCACCGACTTCCCGAACATCCCCTACCCGTACGAGCACCAGCTGGAGGCCTTGGAGCGGCTCGGCCTCGGGGACGGCTGGCTGCGGGCCGTCTGCCACGACAACGGCGCGCGTCTGTTCCGCCTGACCGGCTGAACTGCCCGATCCGTTTCTCAGGGAATTCACAGGCAGGAACAAGAACGCTCTCAGAGCCTCGGGTGAGTGTGGTCGCATGACAGCGACGACCACCTCCCACGCGTCCACGTCCACCGGCAGCCCCACGGCCCTGGTGCGGCCCGACGGCGGCCCCTGCCGGGTGCTCGTCGTCGACGACGAGGCCTCGCTCTCCGAGCTGCTCTCGATGGCGCTGCGGTACGAGGGCTGCGAGGTCCGCACCGCCGGCGACGGGGCGGGCGCGGTGCGGGCGGCGCGGGAGTTCCGGCCGGACGTGGTGGTCCTCGACGTCATGCTCCCCGACATGGACGGGCTGGCCGTCCTCGGGCAGCTGCGCCGGGAGATCCCCCAGCTCCCCGTCCTGTTCCTCACGGCCAAGGACTCCGTCGAGGACCGGATCGCGGGTCTGACGGCGGGCGGCGACGACTACGTGACCAAGCCGTTCAGCCTGGAGGAGGTCGTGGCCCGGCTGCGCGGCCTGGTCCGGCGTTCGGGCGCCGCCCAGGCGGCCCGCGGCGGCTCGGTCCTGGCTGTCGGCGACCTGCGGCTCGACGAGGACAGCCACGAGGTGGTCCGGGGCGGCCGCGAGATCCACCTGACCGCGACCGAGTTCGAGCTGCTGCGCTACCTGATGCGCAACCCGCGGCGGGTGCTGAGCAAGGCGCAGATCCTGGACCGGGTGTGGTCGTACGACTTCGGCGGCCAGGCCAACGTGGTCGAGCTGTACATCTCCTATCTGCGGCGGAAGCTGGAGAGCGGGCCCGGCCTGGCTCCGTTGATCCACACCCGGCGCGGGGCCGGCTACCTGATCAAGCCGGCCGAGTAGTGGCGCGGCCTCGGCCCCGGCGCGCGGACCGACACCCCTCCAGGCCCCGGTTGCTGCCTCGGCGGCTGCCGTCGTGGCTGCGTTCCCGTCGGCCCTGGTCCCTGCGGACCCGGCTGGTCGTCTCGGCGGTGGCACTGATCGCCGTGGTGGGCGCGGCCATCGGGGCCGTCACCACCCTCGCGCTGCGCTCGTACCTGGTCGGCCGGCTCGACGAGCAGCTGACCTCCTCGGTCGAGATGGCCGGCCGGCCCGGCCCGGGGAAGTCGGCCCGAGAGAACATCGCCGGCTTCGTACTGGCTCCCGGCAACCCGACGGGGACCGCCGGGATCCGTCTCGACTCCGACGGCAAGGTCGCGGTCACGGCCCTCACCTCACCCGCCGAAGGGCCCGCACTCGACCACGTCCGTGCTCTCGGCGAGGCCCAGACCGCGGCCCTCGCCGACGTCGCCCGCAAGGCCGCACACGGCCGGACCGGGCCATCGGACCGGGACCTGCCCGGACTGGGCACCTATCGGGTGCTGGCCGCACCCGACGGCAGTCTCGTCCTCGGCTTCCCGCTCCACGAGGTCGATTCCACGGTCAACACCCTGGTCGCGGTGGAGGTCTGCGTCACCCTCGCCGGGCTGATCGCGGCCTCGCTGGCCGGGCAGGTCCTGGTCGGCGTCGCCCTGCGTCCCCTGCGACGGGTCGCCGCCACCGCCACGCGGGTCTCCGAACTGCCCCTGCACAGCGGCGAGCCGGCCCTCCACGAGCGGGTTCCGGACGCCGAGGCCGACCCCCGTACCGAGGTCGGCCAGGTCGGCGCGGCCCTCAACCGCATGCTGGGGCACGTCTCATCCGCCCTCACGGCCCGCCAGCAGAGCGAGATGCGGGTCCGGCAGTTCGTCGCAGACGCGAGCCACGAGCTGCGCACCCCGCTGGCCTCCATCCGCGGCTACGCCGAACTGACCCGCCGGGGGCGGGAGGAGCCCGGTCCCGACACCCGGCACGCCCTCGGTCGGATCGAGTCCGAGGCGACCCGGATGACCGGCCTGGTCGAGGACCTGCTGCTGCTGGCCCGGCTCGACGCCGGGCGCCCGCTCTCCACCGGCCACACCGAGACGGACCTGGCCCCCCTCGTGGTCGACGCCGTCAGCGATGCCCGGGCCGCAGGCCCCGAGCACCACTGGCGCCTGCGCCTGCCCGACGAGCCCGCGCCCGTCCGCGCCGACCCGGCCCGGATCCAGCAGGTCCTGGTCAACCTCCTGGCCAACGCCCGCACCCACGCACCCCCCGGCACCACTGTCACGGCCCATGTTTCACGTGAAACATCCGCCGTCCGGCTGCGGATCGAGGACGACGGCCCCGGGATCCCGCCCGCCCTGCTCCCCCACGTCTTCGAACGCTTCGCCCGCGGCGACGCCTCCCGCTCCCGCGCGGCGGGTTCCACCGGGCTGGGACTGGCCATCGTTCACGCCGTGGTCACCGCCCACGGCGGACAGGTCGGCGTGCAGAGCGAGCCGGGGCGGACCCTTTTCGAGGTCCGGCTGCCCCTCGTGCCCGACACCGACCGGGCGGCCGCGGACTCACAGACGGGGCACAGGCTCACCACACAGCGGTGACAGGCCGCCCCACGAGGGTCGGAGTATGCGAACCGACACCTCTCCCGGGGCCCTTCCGGCACGGGCGCCCCTCGAGCCAGTGCCCGGCGAGCCCGTCCTCGACGTGGTGATCCCGGTCTACAACGAGGAAAAAGACCTCGGCCCCTGCGTGCGCCGGCTGCACGACCACCTCACCCGCACCTTCCCCTATCCCTTCCGGATCACCGTCGCGGACAACGCGAGCACCGACAGCACCCCCGAGGTCGCGGGCGCGCTCGCCGCGGCCCTGGACGGCGTGCGCAGCACCCGGCTGGAGGAGAAGGGCCGGGGCAGGGCCCTGCGGACCGTCTGGTCAGGCTCCGAGGCACCCGTCCTCGCGTACATGGACGTGGACCTGTCCACCGACCTCAACGCCCTGCTCCCGCTGGTCGCCCCGCTGATCTCCGGTCACTCCGACCTCGCCATCGGCACCCGGCTGGCCCGCTCCTCGCGGGTGGTGCGCGGAGCGAAGCGGGAGTTCGTCTCCCGCGCCTACAACCTCCTCCTGCGCTCCTCCCTCGCCGCCGGGTTCAGCGACGCCCAGTGCGGGTTCAAGGCCATCCGGCGGGAGGTCGCCGAGCGGCTGCTGCCGCTGGTGGAGGACTCCGGCTGGTTCTTCGACACCGAACTGCTCGTGCTCGCCGAGCGGGCCGGACTGCGGATCCACGAGGTGCCGGTGGACTGGGTCGACGACCCCGACTCCACCGTCCACATCGTCAGGACCGCCACCGAGGACCTCAAGGGCATGTGGCGCGTGGGCCGGGCACTGGCCGTCGGCGCGCTCCCGCTCGACCGGCTCGCCCGACCCTTCGGCGACGACCCGCGCGACCGCTCCGCCCTGCCCGGAGTGCCGGGCGGGCTGGCCCGCCAGCTCCTCGGCTTCTGCGTCGTCGGAGTGCTGTCCACCCTCCTCTACCTGCTGCTGTACTCCGCCTTCCGCGCCGGAACCGGCCCGCAGCTCGCCAACGGAGCCGCCCTGCTGCTCTCCGCCGTGGCCAACACCGCCGCCAACCGACGGCTCACCTTCGGCGTGCGCGGCCGGGACCGGGCCGTGCGCCACCAGGCCCAGGGGCTGGTGGTCTTCGCCATCGGACTGGCCCTGACCAGCGGTTCCCTCGCCGCACTCGGCGCGGCCGCGGACCGGCCCGCGCACACCACCGAGCTGGCCGTCCTGATCACGGCCAACCTCGCGGCCACCGTGCTGCGCTTCCTGCTCTTCCGCGCCTGGGTCTTCCCCGAGCGGCGCGGCCCCGAGATCCCTACGCACAAGGACGGCCGATGACCACGGCAGCAATTCCCCTCTTCCCGGCCGCCGAGGCACGGGCCGGCACCGGCCGGCCGCGCTGGGAACGCCCCGCCCTCGCCGGACTCCTGATCGCCACCGCCGTCCTGCTGCTGTGGGACCTGGGCTCCTCCGGCTACGCCAACTCCTTCTACTCCGCGGCCGTGCAGGCGGGCGGTGAGAGCTGGAAGGCCTTCTTCTTCGGGTCGTCGGACGCGGGGAACTCCATCACCGTCGACAAGCCCCCGGCCGCGCTGTGGCCGATGATGCTGTCGGTCCGGCTGTTCGGGCTCGGCTCCTGGCAGATCCTCGCCCCGCAGGCCCTGATGGGCGTGGCGACGACCGCGGTGCTGTACGCGGCGGTACGACGCCACTTCGGGCCGGGGGCCGCGCTGCTGAGCGGCGCCGTCTTCGCGCTCACGCCGGTCGCCGCGCTGATGTTCCGCTTCAACAACCCCGACGCGCTGCTGACGCTGCTGCTGACGGTCACCGTGTACTGCCTGCTGCGGGCGCTGGACGGGGCGCACACCCGATGGCTGCTGTGGGCAGGGGTCGCGGTCGGCTTCGCCTTCCTCACGAAGACCCTGCAGGCCTTCGTCATCCTGCCGCCGCTCGCCCTCGTGTACGCGGTCTGCGCGCCCACCAGGCTGCGCAGGCGGCTGGGCCAGCTGCTGCTGGCCGGGCTCGCGATGGTGGTCGCCGGCGGCTGGTGGGTGGCCGTCGTGGAGCTGTGGCCCGCTTCCTCCCGCCCCTACATCGGTGGTTCGCAGAACAACTCCTTCCTGGAACTGACCCTCGGCTACAACGGGCTGGGGCGGATCAACGGCGACGAGACGGGCAGTGTCGGCGGTGGCACGCGGACCGGCGGGGCCGCGGCCTACGGCATGCCCGAGGGCGGTCCGGGTCTCAGGTCCGGGGGCTGGGGCGAGACCGGCATCGACCGGCTGTTCTCCTCCAACATCGGCGGTCAGATCTCCTGGCTGCTGCCCGCGGCGCTGATCCTGCTCGTGGCCGGACTGGTCGTCACCTGGCGGGCCCGGCGGTCCACCGACTCGCTGGAGGGCATGGCCCGGGCGGCCTTCCTGGCCTGGGGCGGAGCGCTGCTGATCACCGCGATCGTCTTCAGCTACATGCAGGGCATCTTCCACGAGTACTACACGGTGGCGCTGGCGCCGTTCGTGGCCGCGCTGGTCGGCATGGGCGTGGCCCTGCTGTGGGAGGAGCGGGGCAGCCGGGCCGCCCTGTTCACGCTGGCGGGCACGCTCGCCGTGACCGCCGTCTGGTCGTACGTGCTGCTCGGCCGCGCGACGGGCTATCTGCCGTGGCTGCGCTGGGCGGTGCTGGTGGGCGGGCTGCTGGCGGCGGCCGTGCTGCCGTTCGTGGCCGGGGCCGGGCGGCGGGTGCTGCTGGCCACCGCGGCGCTGGGGCTGGGCGCGGCCCTGGCCGGGCCGCTCGCGTACTGCCTGACCACGGTGAGCACCGGGCACACCGGCTCCATCGTGACGGCCGGGCCCGCGGTGGCGGGCGGCCGGGGCGGACCCGGCGGGATGCGCTTCGGCCCCGGCGGTGAGCAGGGCGCGGGGCAGGGCGGGCCGGGTGGCGGCGCGCGGGGCGGTGCTCCGGGCGGCGCCCCGCAGGGTGGCCTGCAGGGCGCGCCCCAAGGTGGGCCCCAGGGCGGGCCCCAGGGCGGTCCCGGTAGTCCGATGACACCGAACGGCCAGGCGGGGGGCGTCCGCGAGCGGTTCGTCGGCGGCCAGGGCGGGCCCGGCGGCCTGCTGAACGGCACCCGGGTGGGCGCCGCGGCCAAGGCGGCACTGCGCGCCGACGCCGGCAGGTACACCTGGGCGGCGGCCGCCATCGGCTCCCAGAACGCGGCCAGTTACCAGCTGGCCTCGCAGGAGCCCGTGATGGCGATCGGCGGCTTCAACGGCAGCGACCCCTCGCCGACCCTGGAGCAGTTCAAGCAGTACGTGCGGGACGGCAGGATCCACTGGTTCATCGGCCAGGGAGGCCTCGACGCGGCCGCCGGGACCGGAGAGGCGGCCGGGACGGCCCAGGGCCCCACCCGGATGGGCGGCCCGGGCGGAGCCACCGGCACGGCCATCGAGACCTGGATCAAGGCCACCTTCAAGGCCACCACGATCGGCGGAGCCACGTTCTACGACTTGACCGCCCCTGTGGGGGGAGTCGCGTCCTGATCCGGCCTCACGGGTGGCACACCGCCTAGCATCAAGAGGGCGGACCGGGCATTCCGGGCTGATCCACCTGGCGTGAGGAGGGTGCCTCCATGGTGACCGCGGGCGACCCCGGGGAGATCCGGACCAGTGTGTGGCTGACCGCCAGGCCGGCCGCTCCCGCCAGACGCCGCAGCGAGGTGCCCTCCGGGCTGGACCGGGAGCGGATCACCGCCGCCACCGTGCGGCTCCTCGACGCCGAGGGGCTGGGCCGGTTCTCGATGCGGCGGCTCGCCGCCGGGCTCGGGGTCACCGCGATGTCCCTGTACTGGTACGTGGACACCAAGCACGATCTGCTCGAACTCGCCCTGGACAGCGCCCTGGGCGAACTGGCGGCCGCGCCCGGCCCGGCGTCGGACGGCTGGCCGGGCCGGCTGCGGGTGCTCGCCCGGGGGTACCGGCGGGTGCTGGCGGACCACCCCTGGGTGGCGCCGCTCACCGCCGCCTATCCGAACATCGGCCCGCACGCCCGGGCCTTCGACGCCGCCCTCCAGCGGCTCCTGGACGCCACCGGCCTGGCCGACTCCGCCCGGACCGGGGCGCACCTGGCCGTCTCGCAGTTCCTGCACGGCTGCGGGGGCGCCGTGCGCCGGGCGCCCGAAGGGGACTTCTGCCTCGCGCTCGACGTGCTGATCGCGGGGATCGAAGCGAAGGCCACCGCCTAGTTCCGGGCGGTGGCCTTCGATGGGGTGGGCGAGACGGATCAGGCCTTGGCCGATACCTCGGCCGGGGCGGCGTCCGCGTGGCCGGCGTCTGCCGGGTCGGAGGCCGCGGCCGGGGCGTGGGCGGCCGCCTTCGACTTCAGCGCGACCTCCTTGATGAACAGGCAGAGCAGCAGGGCGAGCAGCGCGGTCGGCGCCGCGTAGAGGAAGACGTCCCCGACGCCGTGCCCGTACGCCGACTCCACGACCGTACGGATCGGCGCCGGCAGCTTGTCCAGGTCCGGGATGCCGCCGCCGCCCGTGCCGCCGTGGCCGAGCGCCGCGGCCTTGGGGCCGAGGGCGGTCAGACCGTCCTTCACGTACCCGGTCACCTGGTGCGCCATGACCGCGCCCAGCGCCGAGACGCCCATGGCACCGCCGAGCGAGCGGAAGAAGGTGACGACGGAGCTGGCCGCGCCCAGGTCCTCGGGGGCCACCTGGTTCTGGGTGGCGAGGACGAGGTTCTGCATCATCATGCCGAGACCGAGGCCGGTCAGTGCCATGTAGACGGCGATGTGCCAGTACGGGGTGTCGTAGCGCAGGGTGCCCAGCAGGCCGAGTCCGGCCGTCAGCAGCACGCCGCCGACGACGAGCCAGGCCTTCCACTTGCCGGTCTTGGTGATCACCTGACCGGAAACGGTGGAGGAGACGAAGAGCCCGCCGATCATCGGAATGGTGAGGATTCCGGACATCGTGGGGGACTCGCCACGGGCCAGCTGGAAGAACTGGCTGAAAAACACGGTGCCCGAGAACATCGCGATGCCGACGAACAGCGAGGCGGCCGAGGCGAGCGAGATGGTCTTGTTGCGGAACAGCCGCAGCGGGATGATCGGGTCGCTCGCACGGGACTCGGTGAGGACGAAGAGCAGGCCAAGCACCACCGCGCCGCCGGTCATCGCCCAGGTCTGCCAGGAGATCCACTCGTAGGAGTCGCCGGCCTGCGTGACCCAGATCAGGAGCAGCGAGACGGCGCCGCTGATCAGGAAGGCGCCCAGCCAGTCGACCTTGACGTCGCGGCGGACGACCGGGAGGTGCAGGGTGCGCTGGAGCACGATCAGCGCGATGATCGCGAACGGCACGCCCACGTAGAAGCACCAGCGCCAGCCGAGCCACTCGGTGTCGGTGATGACACCGCCCAGCAGCGGGCCGCCGACGGTGGCGACGGCGAAGACGGCGCCGAGGTAGCCGCTGTAGCGGCCGCGCTCGCGCGGGGAGATCATCGCGGCCATCACGATCTGAGCGAGGGCGGACAGGCCGCCGACGCCGATGCCCTGGACCACGCGGCAGGCGATGAGCATGCCGGTGTTCTGGGACATGCCCGCGACCACGGAGCCGAGGACGTAGATCACGAGGGATATCTGGACCAGCAGCTTCTTGTTGAAGAGGTCGGACAGCTTGCCCCACAGCGGGGTGGCGGCCGTCATCGACAGCAGGGCCGCAGTGACCACCCAGGTGTAGGAGGACTGGGTGCCGCCGAGGTCGCTGATGATCTGGGGCAGGGCGTTCGAGACGATCGTGGAGGACAGGATCGCGACGAACATGCCGAGCATGAGCCCGGACAGTGCCTTCATGATCTGCGGATGGGTCATGGACGCGACGCCGTCGGACGTCGTCTCCGACTTGGCCATGTGTTTCCTTCGGTTCTAGAAGCTCGATCGGAGTCGGGCCAGCAGGGTGTTGAGTACGTCGATGTCCTCGGGGGACCAGTCGGCCAGCGCTCTTTCCAGCGCGGCCGTGTAGCGGGCGCCGAGATCGGCCAGCAGGGCCCGTCCGGCCGGGGTGAGCCGCAGGATCCGGCAGCGGCCGTCGCCCGGGTCGGGCTCGCGGTCGATCCAGCCGCGCCCCGTCACGTACGTGACGTGCCGGCTGGTGACCGAGATGTCGACGGCCATGAACTCGGCCAGCCGGCTCAGCCGCATCTCGCCGTGCCGGTCGAGCACGGTGAGGACGGCGGCGGCGCCGGGCGGGCAGTCCGGGGGCAGCATGCGGGCGAGGTCGCGCTTGACCGCGCCGATGCCGGTGAGCTGGCGGGCCAGCTCCTCGTGCCGGGAGCCCGGGCCGGAAAACGCCGTCAATGCCGTCACCGCCGCCCCCGTCGCTTCCGTCGTCTGCGTGGCCATCGGGCCGCCCCCCATCTCGTTGCTTTGAGCAACCATAGAACCGGATGGTTGCTACAGGCAAATGAATCCGGGGGGTGGGGCGGTAAAGGAATCGGAAAACCGGCTAGGGTCCTGCCCCATGGCTGACAACCACAACTCACAGGGCCCCGAGGGCAACTACGACCCCGCGGGCAGCACGCAGATGTTCCGCGCGTTCGTCGAGGAGGCCGCGCCGGCCCGGCAGGGGCCGACCGGCTCGCGCCGCCAGCGCCGCGAGGAGGCGCAGCAGGCCGCCGGCTCCGGGAAGGGCGCGTGGCTCGGGGTGGGCATCGCCCTCGTAGTCGCCATCGGCGCCGCCCTGTGGGTGGTCCTGCACTGACGGCGCAGGCCGTCCGACGGGCCCGGGCGGCTAGGCCGTCTCTTTCGGCCTAGCTCCAGGTGGCCGTGACCTTCTGCGTCTCCACCCGCATGCCCAGCGGGACCCGCCAGGCCTCCACGCACACCGTGTAGGTCTGCGTCCTCGCGCTTCCGCCCGCGATGGGCGCGGGCAGCGGCTGGGTGGTGGTGATCGTGGCCCAGTCGATGCCGAGGGCGCCGATGATGTGCGTCGCGAAGCCGACCGTGCCCGAACGGGCCGCCGTGCCGCCGGTGTTGGTGAACGTGACGGTGACCCGCTCGCACCAGCGGTCGGCCGCGGCCGCCCGGGCCGGCGTGGACAGCGTGAGCCGCGCGGGCGTGGCCGGGGGCGCCGGCGGGGTCGTGCCGGGCTTCGTCCCCGGCGCCGTCGGCGTGCCGGGGGTTCCGGGGGCGCTCGGCGTTCCGGAGCCGCCGGGGCCCCCCGACCCGCCGGGGCTCCCGGGTGGTGTGGTGGCCGGGCCGGCGCCGGGCGGGGTGCCGGGACCGTCCGCGGAGCCGCCGGGGCCGGTGGGTGTGGCTCCGCCCCGGGCGGAGCCGCCGGGCGGCTCGGACCCCGGGGTACCGGTCGACGTAAGGGACGAGGAGTCGGAGGATCCGCCCGCCGCTGACGGGCCGCCGAGCTGCTGGAACTCGACCCGGCCCTGGGGTGCCACGTTCTCCCCCGGCCCCCGCTCGGGGCCCGGGGCCGCGGCGCCCACGGCGACGTAGCCGCCGCGCGCAGGGCCGCCGCAGCCGGTGAGGCCGGCGACGGCCGTGCAGCACAGGGCGAGGAGGGTGGCTGCGCGAGGTCCCGTTCGCATCGCGCCAGTTTTGCTGACGCTCCGTCAATTGGGAACCCCGCGGCGCCCGGTCACTCCCCGATGAGGCCCACGCGCAGCTGCGCGAGCGTGCGCGTCAGCAGTCGGGAGACGTGCATCTGGGAGATGCCGACCTCCTCGCCGATCTGCGACTGCGTCATGTTCGCGAAGAACCGCAGCATGATGATCTGCCGCTCCCGGGGCGGGAGTTTGGCGAGCAGCGGCTTCAGCGACTCGCGGTACTCGACGCCCTCGAGCGCGGTGTCCTCGTAGCCGAGGCGGTCCGCGAGCGACCCCTCGCCGCCCTCGTCCTCGGGTGAGGGCGAGTCGAGCGAGGAGGCGGTGTACGCGTTGCCCACGGCGAGGCCGTCGACGACGTCCTCCTCCGAGACCCCGAGTACGGCGGCGAGCTCCGGGACGGTCGGCGAGCGGTCCAGCTTCTGGGCGAGCTCGTCGCTGGCCTTGGTGAGGGCCAGGCGCAGCTCCTGGAGGCGGCGCGGGACGCGCACGGACCAGGAGGTGTCCCTAAAGAATCGTTTGATCTCGCCCACGACCGTCGGCATCGCGAACGTCGGGAACTCCACGCCGCGTTCGCAGTCGAACCGGTCGATCGCCTTGATCAGGCCGATCGTGCCGACCTGGACGATGTCCTCCATCGGCTCGTTTCGGCTGCGGAAGCGCGCGGCCGCGTACCGCACCAGGGGCAGGTTCAGCTCGATCAGGGTGTCGCGTACGTACGCCCGGTCGGGGCTGTCCACGTCCAGGGCGGCAAGTCGCTGGAAGAGGGAGCGGGAGAGGGTGCGGGTGTCGATGGCTTCCGAGCGGTCAGACGCTGCAGGTGCTGTCGGCGCAGCGCTCTTGACGAGCGTGAGCACCTTGGAGCTGCCCTGGTCTACGGACATGCCACCCCCTTGAGGTCGCGGACGGTCGCGTGCGGCGCGCCCGTCGGAGGAACGCAGCCTCCACCTGAATACCGGAGGCGGGGCTGCGGCAAACGCGGTTCCAGCAGAATGTCACATGTCGGCAACACGCTGTAGCGCCAAGTCGACATATATCTCCAGCGACAGACGAGATCAGACGTGCCGTCAGCCCGATCTGTCGGGAAACGCGTGGATGATCTCCACCCGATCCGGTTACGCCTCGATCCTGTTTGCGGATCTCAGTCGGGCGAAGCTCCGGGCGAGCAGCCGCGAGACGTGCATCTGGGACACGCCCAGCTCGGCGCTGATCTGCGATTGCGTCAGATTGTTGTAGTACCGCAGGAGGAGGATCCGCTGTTCCCGCTCGGGCAGTTGTACGAGGAGGTGGCGGACGAGGTCGCGGTGTTCGACCCCGGCCAGCTCGGGGTCCTCGTAGCCGAGGCGGTCGAGCAGCCCGGGCATGCCGTCGCCCTCCTGGGCGGCTTCGAGCGAGGTCGCGTGGTAGCTGCGGCCGGCCTCGATGCAGGACAGCACCTCGTCCTCGGTGATGCGCAGCCGTTCGGCGATCTCGGGGGTGGTCGGGGTGCGGCCGTGGAGGGTGGTGAGGTCCTCGGTGGCGGCGTTGACCTGCACCCACAGCTCGTGGAGGCGGCGCGGCACGTGGACGGTGCGGACGTTGTCGCGGAAGTAGCGCTTGATCTCGCCGACGACGGTCGGCATCGCGAAGGTCGGGAACTGCACGCCCCGGTCGGGGTCGAACCGGTCGATCGCGTTGATGAGGCCGATCGTGCCGACCTGGACCACGTCCTCCATCGGCTCGTTGCGGCTGCGGAAGCGGGCGGCCGCGTACCGGACGAGGGGGAGGTTGGCCTCGATGAGGGCTCCGCGCACCCTGGTGTGCTCGCTGGTGCCCGGCTCCAGCCCTTTCAGCTGCCCGAAGAGGACCTGGGTCAGGGCCCGGGTGTCCGCGCCCCGGCTCGGCGGTCTGGGGGGCGCGGGGGCGGTCGCGGAGACGGTCGCGGAGGCAGCCACGGAAGTGGCCGGAAGCGGCTCCTCGGGAGGCTCCTGCCGGAGCTCGTGCCTCGGCTCGGGCGGCGGCTCGTGCCGGGGCGGTAGCTGGGGGTCCTGCTGGGGTGGCACCTGAGGCGCAGTACTGGCCGGCACGGTCACGCCACCCCTTCGGTCAACTCGGTCAACTCATCCGTCAAAAGCGGTCATAGCATCACAACACATGTGCACTGTGTGCAAGCACCGGATATCACCGTGTTGAAGGCAAGTTGGGCATATCGGGGCATTGCGCCCGACGGTGGGTACGCAAAAGCCCCCCACCCGTCGGAGTGGGGGGCCGGAAGTCCGGGAACCGGTTCAGCGTACGGGCTCAGCGCACCAGTTCGGTCATGAACTCGCCGATGCCGGAGGCGGCATCCGATATCCCCTGGAAACCGATTCCCACCATCTCGGCGGCCCGCTTGGGCTGGGTGATGATCACGAAGAGGACGAACACCGTGAGGGCGCCCGTGATGAGCTTCTTGGTGTCCATGAGCGGTGACGGCCTCCCCAACCGGTCCTGCACGGTCGGGTGAGTCTAACCGGTCAAGTTTGGACACTCACCCGGCCTTTAAGGACCAATGACCCGCCACCCCGGGTCCTTTGCCGCTGTGTCCCCGGTCGCGGTGGGCGCAGGATTGGTGTGAGCCCACCGGTTCTGGCAGGAAATCGGTGGGTGAGGGACCGGACCTCACTGCGGGGTCCGGGCCGCAGGCTTCCCCCTGATTGCGGCCCGGACTGGCAGGTCCCGTCCTCGTCGGGGGAAGTGGCTTTGTCCCCCCGATGCCACTTCCCCCGTCCCACACGTCGAAGGCCCCGACCCCGGTCGGGGCCTTCTTCGCGTTCCGCTACTCGATCGCGCCGGCGAGGTCGAGGACCGGCTGCACGGGGGCGATCACCGGCATCAGCTGGTCGGGGAGCGTCATCAGCTGGTTGAGCTGGTTGGCGCCCTCGCTGAGCTTCCCGCCGATCTCCTGGACGGAGGCGGGCTGGGCTCCCGCGGGCATCCCTGGGGCGGCCGTGGGGAGGTCCGGGAGGGTGAGGGGGGCGATCGGTGCGGCCGAGGCCGCGGGTGCGGCGAGGCCCGCGGCGGCCCCCGCGAGGGCGATGGCGGCGAGCATGCGCTGGGTCTTGGTCATGCCGTGACAACGGCCGAGGGGGCGGGCGGTCACGCCGGTGTCCTCCGGACAGGCGCCGGTTCCTCCGGGGTGCGGCCGCGGGTGCGGGTGCGGGTGCGGTCCGCGAACGCCGAGAGCCCCGACCCTTGCGGGGCGGGGCTCTCGATCG
Source organism: Streptomyces sp. NPDC057010 (assembly GCF_042673805.1). Lineage (NCBI taxonomy): Bacteria > Bacillati > Actinomycetota > Actinomycetes > Kitasatosporales > Streptomycetaceae > Streptomyces > Streptomyces sp. NPDC057010. Next base: position 378,899 of record NZ_JBHUSC010000002.1, read on the forward strand.
GAGCGGTAGTGGAGGGATTTGAACCCCCGATGGGTTGCCCCATACTCGCTTTCGAGGCGAGCTCCTTCGGCCACTCGGACACACTACCGAGATGGATCCTAGCCTAAGGAGCCTCATTCGCCGAAATCGGAATCCCCCGGCCGGTCACAGGCCGCGGAAGAAGTCCGTCAGCTGCCGCGCGCACTCGTCGGCGAGCACGCCGCGGACCACCTCGGGCCGGTGGTTGAGCCGGCGGTCCCGTACGAGGTCCCACAGCGACCCGGCCGCGCCCGCCTTCTCGTCGTCCGCGCCGTAGACGACCCGGGCGACGCGCGCCTGCACGAGCGCGCCCGCGCACATCACGCACGGCTCCAGGGTCACCACCAGGGTGCACCCCGGAAGCCGCCATTCCCCGAGCCGGGCGGCCGCCCGGCGCAGGGCGAGCACCTCGGCGTGCGCCGTGGGGTCGCCGGTCGCCTCGCGCTCGTTGTACCCGGTGGCCAGGATCCCGCCGTCCGGGCCGAGCACGAGGGCGCCGACCGGTACGTCACCGGCCGGCACCGCCCGGGCTGCCTCGGCGAGCGCGAGGCGCATGGGGTCCCGCCACGGCTCCGCTACGGGGTCGTGGCCGGGGTCGTGCGTGCCGTGCGCGCGGGCGCCGTGCACGTCGTACGGACGGGTCACTAGCGGACGGCCTCCAGGACCTCGGTGGCGCCGAGCGACTCGGCGATCTCCGAGAGCGCGTCGCCGTCCAGGCCCAGCAGCTGCTTGTGGGAGACCCCGAGGTCGTCGAGCAGCCGGGGGTCGCCGAGCGGTCCGGACGGCACCCGCTCCGCGCCGGTCCCCTCGTCCTCGTCCTCGTCGTCGTCCTGGCCGGAGAAGGCGGCGATGGCGTCCTCCTCGCCGTCCTCGGTGCCGTCCAGGTCCAGCGTGTCGAGTTCGTCCTCCTCCTCGTCGGTGCCCAGCAGCTCTTTGGTCAGCATCGAGCCGTAGGAGCTGCGGGCGGCCGCCGAGGCATTCGATACGAAGTACCGCGGGTCCTCCTCGCCGTCCACGCGGACGACGCCGAACCAGGCGTCCTCCTGCTCGATGAGGGCGACCACCGTGTCGTCTTCGACAGCGGCGGAACGGGCGAGATCGATCAGATCACTGAGGGACTCGACGTCGTCGAGTTCCATGTCGCTCGCTTCCCACCCGTCTTCGGTGCGCGCGAGCAGTGCGGCGAAATACACCGTGACTCTCCCACTGGTCTTAGGCGTGCCGGTTGGAGGTCCCCCCGGCCGGAGGTTGGGGCAAAGCGGCTGTGGTGCGCGCCGTCCTGCCCCGCCCAATCGGCATCGTGGCAGAAACGGCGGCTTTGCGAGAGGTCTTCGGCGCTTGCGTCGCGCCGCACGGCCTGTACGGGGGCCGTAAGGGGGAGGTGCCGTACGGGTCCGGGGGCCGGGGCGGGGCCCTTGCGCGTCGGGCGCGCCCCCGTCGTGTCGTACAGGCGGGGCGCCGCTTGCGGGGGCCGGCCCCGGGAAGCGCCGGGGACGGTCACCAGCGGAAGGTGCGCATGCGCATCTGCTGGCGCATGCGGGCCGCGCGGGCACGGCGGGGCTGGACACGGTCGCGGAGTTCGCGCGCCTCCATCAGGTCGCGCAGGAACTGCGCGCGGCGCGCTCGCCGCTGTGCGGCGGTCTCCGGCGCGTCGTCGCTCGGCTGTGTGTCGGGCATCGGCCACCACCCCGGCTGGTCGGTCGTCCCCCTCCGCTCCCACCTTCCCCCGGACGGGCCGTTTGATGCCACCCCGCTGCAGGTCAGACGTCGTCCGTGAGGGTCGGGACCACCGCCACCGGGCCGTGGGCGTGCTGGAGGACCGCGTTCGCCACCGAGCCGATCAACAGCGACATGGCGGTGCGCCGCGGGTGGTGGCGGCCGACGACCACCAGGGCCGCCGACCGGGAGGCGGTGACCAGCCGGCCCGCCGGGTCCCCGGGCACGGCGGCCTGCTCCACGGGGACGTCCGGGTAGCGGGCGCGCAGCGGCGCCAGACGCTCCGTCTGGGAGCGGAGCATCTCCCGCTCGGCCGGGACGCCGTCCCCCTCGTCGGCCAGGCCATCCGGCGGGATCACCGCGAACGGGCTGTCGATCACCATGGTCGGCGCCGGCGGCACGGCGTACGCGGACACCACCTGGACGGTGGTCCCCCGCACGGCCGCCTCCTCGAACGCGAAGGCCAGTACGTCGTCGGGCGTCTCCGCGGCGTGCAGCCCGAGCACCACCCGCCCGGCGGAAGCCCCCGTCTCGGCCTCCGCGCTCCGCTCCGCGTGCGGAACCACCACCACCGGGCACGGGGCCGTGGTCGCCACGGCCCTGCTGTTCGAGCCGAGCAGCAGGCTGGCGAAGCCGCCTCGCCCCCGGGAGCCCATCACCAGCATCCGGGCCTCCGCCCCGATCACTCGCAGCGCCTCCGGGACGGAGCCCTCCAACGACTCGTACTGCACCCCCTCCGGCAGTTCCGAGCGCCCGCCGAGCAGCGCCCGGATCCGCTCGCTCACCGGGTCGGTGAACTCCTCCGGCTCGGAGCGGTCGTGCAGTGCCGACCGGCGGCCCGCATACAACTGGGCGTGGTCGGGCAGTACATGGGCGATCAGGAGCCCCGTATCGTGCCGCAGGGCAGCGGCCCTGGCCCACTCCAGGGCCTTGAGGCTGTGCTCGGATCCGTCGACGGCTGCGACCACCGGTGCGTTGCTCGTCCCGTTGCTCATCAGTCCAGCCTGCTGGGCTCGCGCGCGGGTCGCATCCCCAGACCGACGCGAAGGGCCCGCTCCAGCGCGTAGCCTTTTGGGTGTGGGTCGCGTCTCGCGGCCGTTTTTGCAGGTCGCAGGCCGAGTTTTGGAGGATGTTGTGCGTTTGCAGGTAGTCGATCACCCCTTGGTGGCGCACAAACTCACCACCCTGCGCGACAAGCGCACCGACTCCCCCACCTTCCGGCGGCTCGCGGACGAGCTGGTGACCCTGCTCGCGTACGAGGCCACCCGGGACGTGCGCACCGAGCAGGCCGACATCGAGACCCCGGTCGGCCCGACCACCGGCGTCAAGCTCTCCCACCCGCGCCCGCTGGTCGTGCCGATCCTGCGCGCCGGCCTCGGCATGCTCGACGGCATGGTGCGGCTCCTGCCGACCGCCGAGGTGGGCTTCCTGGGCATGGTCCGCAACGAGGAGACCCTGGAGGCCTCCACGTACGCGACGCGCATGCCGGAGGACCTCTCCGGGCGGCAGGTCTACGTCGTCGACCCGATGCTCGCCACCGGCGGCACGCTCGTCGCGGCGATCCAGGAGCTGATCAAGCGCGGCGCCGACGACGTCACCGCCGTGGTGCTGCTGGCTGCGCCCGAGGGCGTCGAGGTCATGGAGCGCGACCTCGCCGGCACGCCGGTCACCGTCGTGACCGCCGCGGTCGACGAGCGGCTCAACGAGCACGGCTACATCGTGCCGGGCCTGGGCGACGCGGGCGACCGCATGTACGGCTCCGCGGAGTAGTCCCGGACGGGGGCGATCAGCACTTCTTGACGGGCGCGGGCTCGGGGTTGGCCAGGACGGCCAGCGCCTTGTCCGCGTCCTCCTTCGTGCTGAGCTCCTTGAAGGCGTCGCCGAGGATCAGGTCGATGTCGGCGGTCTCGCGGGCGTCGGTCTGCTGCGTGACGCCGGCCAGCTGGGTGCCCAGCACCGAGAAGGCCGCCTTGTCGGTCGCCGGGGAGCCGAGCAGTATCCCGGTCCCGGGGACCTTCTTGTCGAAATCGGCCGGGGCGTTGCCGACGTTGCCGATGACGAAGCCGCGCTTCTTCAGCTCGTCGCCGACGGCCTTGGCCAGGCCCGCCCGCGGGGTCGCGTTGTAGACGTTGACGGTGATGTCCCCGGGCTTGGGGAGGACGACCGCCGGTTTCGCCGCGGCGGGGGAGGCGGCGGCGGGGCCGCCCTTGGCGGCGGATTTGGGGGAGGCGGTCGGGCAGTCCCTGCCGCCAGCGGCCGTGTTCCGCTTGGGGCTGTCGCCCCGGAACACGTCGATGAGCTGCAGCGCCCCGTAGCCGACCAGGGCGAGGGCGAGGACCGAGCCGAGTACGGCGAGGACGATGCGGCGGCGGCTCCGCTTACGGCTCATCCGCGGGTAGGCGGCTCCCGTGACGCGGTACTTTCCGCCCATGCCGGGGGGAGTGAGCATGCTCATGGGCGCAGCGTAGTGCGGCCCGGGAGCGATGCCTACTAAATGATCTGCTGATAGGTCAATGCTGACCCGAAAGGCGCAATCCACGCGAAGCGCCGACGGCTCCGCGGGTCGCGTCAGTCCATTTCGAGGACGCGGGCGTGCAGCACCTGGCGCTGCTGGAGGGCCGCGCGGACGGCGCGGTGCAGCCCGTCCTCCAGGTAGAGGTCGCCCTGCCACTTCACGACGTGCGCGAAGAGGTCGCCGTAGAAGGTCGAGTCCTCGGCGAGCAGCGTTTCGAGGTCCAGCTGGCCCTTGGTCGTCACCAGCTGGTCGAGCCGGACCGGACGCGGCGCGACGTCCGCCCACTGCCGGGTGCTTTCCCGGCCGTGGTCGGGGTACGGCTTTCCGTTACCGATGCGCTTGAAGATCACACGGAAAGCCTACCGGGCCGGTGCCTGCGGGCGCAGCCTCGCGCCGTTGGTGCAAAAGTGTCAAACAGCGCCAATTCGGGAGTGATGCATGAGTGAGAGCACCGAGCCCGCCGTCTCGGCGGGCCCGGCGGACGAGATCGCCGCCGGATACGCCTTCACCGGACCCGCGCTCGACCTGGGGGCCCTGCTCTGGGACGGCGGCTGTCTGCCCGACCGGCAGATCCGCATCCCCCTCTCGATGCTCAACCGGCACGGGCTGGTCGCGGGCGCCACCGGCACCGGCAAGACCAAGACGCTCCAGCTCATCGCCGAGCAGCTCTCCGCCAACGGCGTCCCGGTCTTCCTCGCCGACATCAAGGGCGACGTCTCGGGCATCTCGGCGCCGGGCACCGCCAACGGGAAGATCGAGGAACGGGCCAAGGAGGTGGGCCAGGAGTGGCAGGCCACCGGCTTCCCGAGCGAGTTCTACTCGCTGGGCGGGATCGGCCCCGGCATCCCGGTCCGCTCCACGGTGACGGGCTTCGGCCCGGTGCTCATGTCGAAGGTGCTTCAGCTCAACCAGACGCAGGAGCAGTCGCTCGGGCTGATCTTCCACTACGCCGACTCCAAGGGCCTGGAGCTGATCGACCTCAAGGACCTGCGCGCGGTGGTCGCCTTCCTCGTCTCCGACCAGGGGAAAGCGGAGCTCAAGGGCATCGGCGGGCTGTCCACCGTCACGGCCGGGGTCATCCTGCGGGCGCTGACCGCCTTCGAGCAGCAGGGGGCCTCGGAGTTCTTCGGCGAGCCCGAGTTCGACACGAGCGAGTTCCTCCGTACGGCGGCGGACGGGCGCGGGCTGGTCTCCGTACTGGAACTCCCGGCGGTCCAGGACAAGCCGCAGCTCTTCTCCACCTTCCTGATGTGGCTGCTGGCCGACCTGTACACCGACCTGCCGGAGGTCGGCGACCTGGAGCGGCCCAAGCTCGTCTTCTTCTTCGACGAGGCCCACCTGCTCTTCAACGGCGCCTCGAAGGCCTTCTTGGAGTCGATCACCCAGACCGTGCGGCTGATCCGGTCCAAGGGCGTCGGCGTCTTCTTCGTGACCCAGACCCCCAAGGACGTACCGGGGGACGTGCTCGCCCAGCTCGGCAACCGGGTGCAGCACGCGCTGCGCGCCTTCACCCCCGACGACGCGAAGGCGCTGAAGGCGACGGTGAAGACCTTTCCGAACTCCCCGTACGACCTGGAGGAGCTGCTCACCGGGCTGGGCACGGGCGAGGCGGTCATCACCGTCCTCAGCGAGAAGGGCGCGCCGACCCCGGTCGCGGCGACCAGGCTGCGGGCCCCGCAGTCGCTGATGGGACCGATCGAGGCGGCGGCGCTGGACCGGGCGGTGAAGTCCTCGCCGCTGTACCCGCGTTACGCGGAGCCGGTCGACCGCGAGTCGGCCTACGAGAAGATCAGCGCCGAGCAGGCCGCCGCCGAGGCGCAGGCGGAGGCGGCAGCGGCGGCCGCCGCTGCCGAGAAGGAGGCCAAGGAGGCCGCGAAGGCGGCGCGCAGCGCCCCGAAGCCGGAGCCCTCGCTGGCCGAACAGGTGGTGGGGAGCGGGCTGTTCCGCTCGCTCACCCGCTCGATCGGGACCCAGCTGGGCCGGGAGATCTCCCGCTCGATCTTCGGCACCGCCCGCCGGCGCCGCTGACCCGCTCGCGGCGGGCGGGCCGCTCCAGACGGAATCCAGGGAACCTGGTGCCGGGGCCCGGGCGGTCGCTGACAGACTCGGAGCATGCGGAGCGAACTCAACGACACCACGTCCAGCAAGGTCAACCGGGCCCTGCTCGAAGCCCGCAGGGCCATCGGCAGCCCCACCATGGGCCTGGTCCTGACCCTCGTCATAGCCACCGACGAGGAGAACGCCTACGACGCCGTCCGCGCCGCCTCCGAGGCCTCGCGCGAGCACCCCTGCCGCATCATCACGGTGATCAAGCGGACCGCGCGCGGCCCGCACAGCCTGCGCACGAGCCGGCTGGACGCCGAGCTGCGGGTCGGCACGGACGCCGGCACCGGCGAGATCGTCATGCTGCGCCTGCACGGCGCGCTGACCGGGCAGGCCGGCTCGGTCGTCCTGCCGCTGCTCGTGCCGGACGCGCCCGTGGTGGTCTGGTGGCCGGCCGACGCCCCCGCCGATCTGGCCCAGGACCCCCTGGGAGCGCTGGCCCAGCGCCGGATCACCGACGCGAACGCCGCCTTCGATCCCGTGGGCGTACTCGACGAGCGCGCCGCGGCCTACCAGCCCGGTGACACCGACCTCGCCTGGACCCGGCTCACGCCGTGGCGGGCCCTGCTGGCCGCCGCGCTGGACCAGAAGCCGCTGCCGGTGACCGGCGCGACCGTGGAGAGCGAGGCCGACAACGTCAGCGCGGAGCTGCTCGCGCGCTGGCTGGAGGACCGCCTCAAGGTGCCCGTCGCCCGGCTGGAGAGCGCCGGCCCGGTGATCACCCGGGTCAGCCTCGAGACCACGGGCGGGGAGATCCGCGTGGACCGGCCGGCCGGCAAGCTGGCCACCCTCTCCCTGCCGGGGAGCCCCGACCGCAGGGTGGCCCTGAAGATCCGCAGCGACGCGGAGCTGATCGCGGAGGAGCTGCGCCGCCTCGACGCGGACGTGGTCTACGGCTCGGCGCTGCGCCGGCGGCCGCTCCAGGCCTCGCTCTCCGCGTAGTGGTTGTCGTACGTGGCCGAGCTGTCCTTGATGTCCTGCACGGTGGCCTCGCCCGCGTTGACGCGGCCGAGGAGCCGGTAGTAGTCGAAGCGGCCCATGCCGGGGGTGAAGCCGACGAACACGGCGGCCGTGTGACCGGCGGCGGGGGCGAAGGCGTGCTTGACCCCCGGCGGGATCGCGATGAAGTCACCGGCGCCGAGGGTCTGGATCTCGTCGCCGACGAGGACGTCGAGGCGGCCGGCCGTCACGTGGAAGAACTCCGTGGCCTTGGTGTGGAAGTGCACCGGGGCCCCGGCCGCGCCCTCGTCGAAGGTGGCCGTGTTGCAGGTGAGCTCGGCGGTGTCGGTGAGCAGCGTGATGAGGCTGCCGGGGGCGTCGTGGATGGCTTCGGCGGTGGCGGCGCGGGTCGCGATCTCTGTCATGTCCCCAATCTATGGACCGGATAGACCGGAGCCAGGGGTCAATCAGGAGCCGGTCCGGCCGGTCAATTCTTCTTCGCCGCCTTCGCGGCTGCCTTCATCTCCTGCTTGTGGGCCCGCACCTTGGCCAGGGATTCCGGTCCGGTGATGTCGGCGGCCGAGCGGTAGACGTTCGCCTGCCCGTAGCCGCCCGCGGCCTCCCGCCAGCCCTGCGGGCGCACCCCGAACCGCTTGCCCAGCAGGGCGAGGAAGATCTGGGCCTTCTGCTCGCCGAAGCCCGGCAGCGCCTTGAGCCGCTTCAGCAGCTCGTCCCCGTTCGCGGCGTCGGCCCAGACGGCCTCGGCGTCGCCGCCGTAGTGCTCCACCAGGTACGCGCACAGCTGCTGGATCCGCTTCGCCATCGACCCCGGGTAGCGGTGCACGGCGGGCTTTTCCGAGAGGAGGGCGGCGAAGGCCTCCGGGTCGTGGGCGGCGATGGCGTGCGCGTCCAGGTCGTCGGAGCCGAGCCGCTGGGCGATCGTCCAGGGCCCCGAGAACGCCCACTCCATCGGCACCTGCTGGTCCAGCAGCATCCCGACGAGCGCGGCGAGCGGGCTCCGGCCGAGCAGCGCGTCGGCCTCGGGCTGCTGCGCGAGCCGGATGGTGACGCCCTCGCGGCCCTCGCGGTCCGTGTGTTCCTTGTCGTTCATGGCTCCAGCGTCGCGTGCGGTGGGCGTCCGCGCGCGGTCGGCGCGCGGTTGTCGGACCCCCCGCCTAGCGTGGATCCGTACCGTCGACGAAGACAGGACGACACAGGAGTCGATCATGACCGAGTTCCCGGAAGGCGCTCCCTGCTGGGTGGACGCGATGTTCAAGGACGTGGAGGGGGCCAAGAGGTTCTACTCCGAGGTCCTGGGCTGGACCTTCGGCGAGGCGGCGAGCGAGTTCGGCAACTACACGCAGGCGTACTCCGGCGGCAAGGCGGTGGCGGCGGTGGTCCCGCCGATGCCGGGGGCCGACGCCCCGTCGCAGTGGTGCCTCTACCTCGCCTCCCCCGACGTGGCGGCGACGGCGGAGAAGATCAAGGCGGCGGGCGGCGAGCTGCTGATGGAGCCGATGCAGGTCGGCAGCTTCGGCTCGATGGCGATCGCCAAGGAGCCGAGCGGCGCGGTCTTCGGCGTCTGGCAGCCGGGGGACCACAAGGGCTTCGAGAAGCTCGGCGAGTCCGGCTCGTACGCGTGGGCCGAGTTCTTCAGCCGGGACGTGGCCAAGGTGGACGCCTTCCTGCCCAAGGTCTTCCCGTACGCCACCCAGCAGATGGACATGGGTGACAGCCCGGAATCGGCGGGCATGGACTACAAGATCTTCAGCCTGGGCGGCAAGGAGAACCCGGTGATGGGCCGGATGAGCATGGGATCCGAGTTCCCGCCGGAGATCCCCTCCTACATCCAGGTCTTCTTCGGCGTGGACAACTGCGACGAGGCGGTCGACAAGGCCAAGAAGCTCGGCGGCGCCCTCCACTTCGGGCCGATGGACAGCCCGTTCGGCCGTTTCGCCGCGCTGACCGACCAGCAGGGCGCGGCCTTCGCGGTGATCGACATGTCCACCACGGTCGGAGAGGTGCCGGCCTTCGGCTGAGCCTGCGTCGCGTGGTGCCGCGTGCCCCTGCCGGGAGTTCCACGGCAGGGGCACGGGCGCATGGGGGGCGACCGGCTCAACCGATCATGGCTGGAGGAATAGCGACCTCCTGCCGCGCCCCGCCAGTCCGGGTCACGCCTGATCACCCGTATGCCGCAGCCGATTCACCCCACGTTGTTGTTGGCGCATTTGCCGCAGCGTCTGGAGGGGGTCGGGCTGCGGAAGGCGCGGTCGCACTTCTCGCAGTTGTGCAGGGGGTCCGGCGGTACGAAGGCGGCTCTGCGGAACAGTGGTTCGAGCTCCGGCGGCCGCTGGACCGCGAGGCGGTGGGCGATCAGCCCGGCCGGGTTGCGGACCGGATGGGGGACGTTGGCCGTCAGCACGGCGGTCACCGCGTCGAAGGTCGCCCCGCGCTCCAGCCAGGCCTCGACCCCGTCGGCGAGACGCTCGATGTCCCGCTGGCCGAGCAGCAGCCGGGGGTCGGTCCGGCGCAGCCCGGCGAGCAGGGACATGGCCGCCCGGCGGCGAGGGGAGGGCGGCTCGGGTACGCGTACGGGTACGGGACCGGGTTCCGGTGCGGAATCCGCTACGGGCTCCGGCTGCGGCTGCGGCTGCGGCTGCGGCTGCGGCTGCGGCTCCGGTTCTGGCTCCGGCTGCGGCTCCGGCTCCGGCTCCGGTTCTGGCTCCGGCTGCGGCTCCGGTTCCGGCGCGGGTGCGGGCGGTTCGGGCTCGGGAGGCGGCGGCGGGGGAGGTGCCGACCGGTCCCGGGTGGCGGCCTCGGGGTGGTTGTAGGACACCGTACGAGTGACAAAGCGTCCGTTGGGAAGCTGCTCCCGGACCCGCCTCAGGTACCCGTGGGCCTCCAACTCGCGCAACGCGGAGGCGATCCGGGCCGTCCCCTCGGGAACCCGCCTGGCCAGCTCTTTGATGCCGACCGGCGAACCGGGGGGCAGCGACTGGATGTAGGCGCCCAGCCCGCGGGCGGTCAGCGTCAGCGTCGGGTTCTGGATCAGATGGTTGCCGATGACGGTGTACCGGGTCGTGTGTCGGACGTTCGAGTGATGAACGCCGAACATCGGGCGCGGGGGCGCGCTAAGGTGCTGGAGAGCCATGGGGAAGGTGTTGCTTCCTGCTTGGTTAGGCCCTCGTCCGGGATTCGCCGTCCCGACGGGGGCCGTCTCAGTTTCTGGGGTTGCCGGGGCGAGCATATGCCACGCAACCCGGCCGAAATCCAGCCGAGTTGGCCCGTTCACCCGTGTGAGTGAGCGAGGCCGCTGGGGAGGCTGGAGGGGTTGGGCAAGGTTCTTTCCCTGGGTAATGCGAAGCAAGAGAAACGTACGGCCCCACCGGAACCCGGAAAGCCGGAACCCGGCAGACTGTCCGCCGCAGCACATGATTTCGAGGGGCACGGGGGCGGACTTGATGGCGCGCAGGGTGGTTGTTTCGGTCGTGGGGTGCGGGCTGGCGATGCTGGCGGCGGCCTCGTGCACGACACCTCCCGCGCCGCCGCCGGCGCCGCGTCCGCTGCCTCCGCAGTCGTCCTCGCCGAAGCCGCTGCCGACACCGACGCCCTCACCGACGGCCACGCTCCCGCCCGTGCCCACGCCGACGGCCCCCGAACCGCCGTCGGACTCCGGGCCGGCGCGTGCGGTCGGCGACGGTAAGCCCACGGATGCCGACCAGCCGCTGCTGGAGCTGGTCCGGCAGGCTCCGGGAGCCGGTGTGCCCGGCGAGGACGAGGTCGTCGTCATCCACCGGGAGCCGGGCGGCCGGGCCGGCGAGCTCGCCTGGATGCCGGACGACCGGCACTACTGCCTCGCCGTGGTCCGGGAGGCGCGGGCCGTCACCGCCTGCGGAGACCTGCCGAAGTTCTGGACGCGCGTCGGGATCCTCCTGGTGGCCAAGGGCGGGCCGGCTCCCGACCCGGCAGGCACCACGCTCTACTTCGCCGTCGTGGACGGCGGCCACGGCCCCTACGCGTACTCCGGAAAGGGCACACCGCCCCCGGGCCCCGGCCCCGGCCCCGGCCCGGTGCGCGACGCCACGGCGGCCTTCGCCTCGGGCCGGACAGTGAGCCTGATGACGTACGAGCGCCCCGCCACGGGCCGCTCGGCGGCCGACACCTACATCTGCGGGGCGGACAACGCCATTTGCTTCCCCGCCATGGAGGCACTTCCCCTCCCCTGAACGCATCAGCGGGCCGCACGGGTGGTTCCGGTTGGTGGATGCGAGGGGTTGAACGCGAGTCAGTGGCACGGCTCGTACGGTCGATCCCGTGCGGTTCTTTCCCGGCCGCACCACCTGTCTACGCAAGAGGTCGAATTCCCCATGAGCCTGAGCATCCGCAACCAGATCGCCGGAACCGTCACCGCCGTCACCTCCGGTGAGGCCATGACGACGGTCAAGGTACGGCTGGAGGGCGGTCAGGAGATCACCGCCGCCATCACCACCGACGCCGCAAAGGACCTCGGTATTTCCACCGGCTCCTCGGTCAAGGCGCTGGTCAAGGCCACCGAGGTGGCCCTGGCGACCGGTCCGGTCGAGGGCCTGTCCATCCGCAACCAGCTCGCCGGTACGGTCGCCGATGTCGCCACCGGCCCGGCCATGGCCTCCGTCAAGGTCGACGTGGCCGGCGGCGGTCTGACCGCCGCCATCACCGCCGACGCCGTCGAGGCCCTCGGCCTGGCCGCCGGCTCCTCCGTCGTCGCCCTGATCAAGTCGACCGAGGTCTCCCTCCAGTCCGCGTAAGGCCGGAGGCGCTCGGTGCCGCCCGGTCCTCCCTTGCGGAGGGAACCGGGCGGCCGTTCCTCACGGGCTCACTGGATGAAGACGCTCCGGCCGTGCGCGATGGTGACCTCGCCGGGAACGACGGGGTGCACCACGCGCCCGTCGCAGGACGGGCCCGACCACACCCAGGCCACCTCGTCCGTGAAGTTGGCGACCTCCGGCGGGGCGAAGTCGCCCAGCGGGTAACAACCGCTCGGATCCTCGTTCGGAGCCCTGTCGATGAAGAGGACCCCCTGCGCCGCCTGTGCCGTGCCCGGGGCCGCCAGGGCCAGGGTCGCGGCCGCCGCGCACGCCCCGAGGAGCTTCGCCATCCTTCGCACTGCCATCATCCGCCTACCTCTTTCGCCTTCACCGTGCGTGACCACTTGCCGTCGCTCAAGGTATTCTCACGATTACGTTCCGTGACACGGCGCGTGAGGGTGAAGGAGGGGCGCATGGATCTTCAGGCAACGGTGGACGCGCTCGTCGCGTCCGGCGCCGAGAGCGGTCTCCAGGTCGCCGCGTACCGCAACGGCCGGCCCCTGGCCGAGGCGTACGCGGGCGTCCCCGGGCCCGGGGCGCTGATCCACGGCTTCTCCACCGGCAAGGGCTGCACGGCGACCCTGGTGCACGTCCTGGCCGAGCGCGGGCTGCTGGACTACGAGGCTCCGGTCGCGCGGTACTGGCCGGAGTTCGCGGCGCACGGCAAATCGGGGATCACCGTCCGGCACGCCCTGACCCACACGGCCGCGATCCCCCAGCTCCCCCGGTCGCTCACGGTCGCCGAGCTGTGCGACTGGGACACCATGTGCGGGATCGTCGCCGGTGCGCGGCCGCTGTGGGAGCCGGGTTCCGCGAGCGGCTACCACGGCTGGACCTTCGGCTGGATCCTCGGGGAGGTCGTGCGCCGGGCCACGGGGCTGACCCCGGGGCAGGCGCTGCGCGCGTACGTCGCCGAGCCGCTCGGGATCGCCGACGAGCTGTACTTCGGGCTGCCGGAGTCCGAACTGCCCCGGGTCGTCCCGCTGGTGGAGGGCGACTGGGAGGCGTACCTGGCGGGCCTCCCCTACGGCGCGGCCTTCACCCGCCTCGTCGCGCCGAACCGGGGCGTGTGGACCACCGCCGCCCTCGCCAACCGCCCCGCCTACCTGCGGGCCGACCTGCCCGCCTGCGGCACCATGACCGCCCGCGCCGCCGCCCGGATGTACGCGGCGCTGCTGGGTGAGGTCGAGGGGGTGCGGCTGCTGCCGCCCGGGCGGCTCGCGCAGGCCGCGGCGATCGCGGTGGAGGGCCGGGACCGGATGCTGATGCGGCACCACGCGAAGGGGCTCGGTTACTTCCTGGGCCTGCCCGAGATGGGCGGTGCGCCGACCGCCTTCGGGCACCACGGCAGCGGCGGCAGCATCGCCTTCGCCGACCGCGAGCGCGGCCTGTCCTTCGCCCTCACCCGCACGCGCCTGGTCGAGCCGGCCCAGCCGACCGCCAGGCTGCTGGCCGACGAGGTGCGCGCGGGGGCGGGCGAACCCTAGAGCCCGCCAGACCCCGCCAGACCCCGCTAGGCCCCGGCCAGGGCCGGGACGAGCAGCGAGCCGAACCACACGTGCGTGACCGCGCTGACGTACCGCGCCCCGCAGCGGTCCGACGGCACCACCAGCTGGCTGCCCGCCCCGTCCAGGTCCACCCCGTCCAGCCGGGTGGCCAGCAGGACCGGGCTGTCGCCGAAGTCTGCGTCCAGCTCGGCCCAGGACAGGACGGAGTGGTGGCCGTCCCCGCCGCTGATCGCGAGCAGGAAGCGGCTGCGGTCCTTCCGGCGCCGGGCGTCGAAGACCGGCCCGGCGTCCGAGACGACATCGCGCAGCAACGGCCCTTCGAAGACGTGGTGTTGCGGCCCGTTCGTCGCGCAGTCGAAGGTGACCGCGGCCCGGTGCTGTTGCCATTCCCGCAGGTCGGCGACGCTCAGGGTCGCGGGATGGTGCACATCTCCGTGGAGGATGAGTTCGGCCATGCGTACGTCATACCCGGCAGCCGTCATTCCGGAACCTCATCTGCAAGGTTGAGTGGTAGCTCCAACTGGCAGTTGTCAGCTGTTTAGTTGTTTTCTCCTTGCATCTTCTGCCACACCACATCGCGTGTCACCGGCATCTCCGTGAAGCGGACCCCCGTCGCGTCCCGCAGCGCGTTGGCGAAGGCCGGCGCCACCGGGTTGAAGGGGCTCTCACTCATGGACTTGGCGCCGAGCGGGCCGATCGCGTCGGAGGTCTCCATGAAGTGCACCTCCGTGCGCGGCACGTCCGCGTACTGCGGGAGCCGGTAGCGGCGGAACGCGGCCGTGGTGACCTCCCCGCGCTCGTCCACCCGTACGGTCTCGAAGAGGGTCGCGCCGAGCCCCTGGGCCACGCCGCCCTCCACCTGGCCGCGGCACTGCACCGGGTTCATGACCTTGCCCGCGTCCGCCGCGTGCACGCTGCGCAGGATCTTCATCTCGCCGGTGTCCGGGTCGACCGCCAGCCGGAACCACTGCGCGTTGAAGGCCACCGAGCGCGGGGAGCCGCCCCAGTGCCCGTCCGCCGCGATCTCGTCGAGCCTGCCCGTGTCGTACGCGGCCTCGTACAGCTCCTTGAGGGTGACGGTGCGGCCCGCGCAGTCGAAGGCCTCGGCCTCCAGCCTGCACAGGTGCCGGGCCACGCCCGTGTGCCGGGCCGCGAAGGTCCGCAGCCGCTCCGCCAGCGAGTCGGCGGCCAGCATCACGGCCTTGCCCGCCACCACCGTGCCGGCCGAGCCGAAGGCGCCGGTGTCGTGCCGGACCACGTCGGTGTCGGACTGCCGGACGGCGATCCGGTCGACCGTGGTGTTCAGCGCGCCGGCGGTGATCTGCTTGTGGACGGTGGTGGTGCCGTTGCCGAACTCGGCCGTGCCGACCGCTATGTCGTACGTGCCGTCGCGCAGCAGGCTGACCCGGGCGTCGGCGAAGTGGCCGCCCGGCGGCCCGGTCGCGATCATGGCGAGCGCCGACCCCGTACCGGTGAGCCAGCCCTCCGGCACCTCCTCGTGGCTGCGGTCCTCGGCGATGGCCTTGCGCACGACGTCCATGCACTGCTTCATCCCGTACGAGGCGATGAAGAGGTCCTCCTCGTGGCCGATCGGGGTCACCATGCGGTCGCCCGCACCGATGACGTTCCTCTCGCGCAGCACGAGCGGGTCCATGCCGAGCCGGCGGGCGAGTTCGTCCATCACCGATTCGAGGGCGAACAGGACCTGGCCCAGACCGTAGCCGCGGAAGGCGCCCGCGGGCACGCCGTTGGTGTAGACCGAGTACGCCTCCACCTCCTTGTTCGGCGCCTTGTAGACGGCGAAGGACTCGCCGACGCTGTGGAACATCACCGCCGGGCCGTGGTTGCCGTAGGCGCCGGTGTTGGAGAGCACGCGGATGCGCAGCGCGGTGAGGGTGCCGTCGGCCTTGGCGCCGATCTTGACGGTGATCTTGAAGGGGTGGCGGGTGGTGGCCCCGTAGAACTGCTCGGCCCGGGTGAATTCGAGTTTCACCGGGCGCCGCAGCTTCAGGGCGGCGAGGACCACGATGTCCTCGGTGAGCATCTCCTGCTTGCCGCCGAACCCGCCTCCCACGCGGCCCGCGACGACGCGGACCTCGTCCTCGCCCAGGTCGTAGAGGGCGCACAGCGCCCGCCGGGTCAGGAACGGCGCCTGGGTGGAGGAGCGGACGGTGATGCGCTCGCCGTCGCCGTCCTCCTTCGGCTCGAAGTACGCGAGGCTGCCGTGGGTCTCCAGGCTGGCGTGCTGCACGCGCTGGGTGTGGAAGGTCTCCTCGTGGACGACGTCCGCCTGCGCGTACCCCTCCTCCATGTTCCCGATGGTGCCGTGCACTTCGCCGCACACGTTGTTCTCGGGGCGGGCGATCCGCGACTCGGGTCCCTTGGGGTGGATGACGGGCGCGCCCGGCCGCATCGCCTCCTCCGGGTCGATCACGTACGGGAGTTCCTCGTAGGTGACGACCACGCGGCGGCAGCCCTCCTCGGCCGCCTGCTCGCTGTCGGCGACGACGGCCGCCACGCGCTGGCCGACGAAGCGGACCACGTCGTCCAGGACGCGGGTGTCCTCCGGGTCCTCGGTGGGGTGCTCGTGCCGGGCGGAGGAGTACAGCCGCTCGGGGGCGTCGTGGTGGGTGAAGACGGCGTGCACGCCCGGGACCTGGAGGGCGTCGGCGGTGTCGATGGAGACGATGCGTGCGTGCGGGTGCGGGGAGCGCAGCAGCTTCATGTGCAGCAGCCCGGGCACCTCGACGTCGAAGGTGTAGCGGGCGGTTCCGGTGACGACCTGGGGGCCGGCCGGGGCGCCCGGGCTCCTGCCGACGGCCTGGCCGGCCTCGGGGCGCTCGGTGTGCCTGACCCCGCGCACGGCGTCCTCGATGGCGCGGTAGCCCGTACAGCGGCAGATGTTGCCCTTGAAGGCGCGCGGGAGGTCGTCGAGCTTGCCGTCGTCGTGGTCGGTGCCCCGCTCGGCCTGGAGGGCGGCGGTGGTCATCAGGAACCCGGCGGTGCAGAAGCCGCACTGGAAGCCCTGGGCGTCGAGGAACTGCTGCTGCACGGGGTGGAGTTCACCGCCGGGTGAGCACAGCCCCTCGACGGTGGTGACGGAGCGGCCCTCGGCACGGACCGCCGGGTAGAGGCAGCTGTGCACCGGCTGTCCGTCCACGTGGACGGTGCAGGCGCCGCAGTCGCCCTGATCGCAGCCCTTCTTCACGCCGAACCAGCCGCGTTCGCGCAGGTAGGTGCGCAGGCACTGGCCGGCGCGCGGCTCGTCCTCGAAGCGCTGCCTGTTGATCTCGATGCCGTAGCTCATCGGGAAGACTCCTCCAGGGTGAGTTCGGCCCGGATCTCCTCCGCCAGGCGCAGGGCCATGTGGCGCCGCCAGGCGGGCAGGCCGTGGATGTCGTCGAACCACTCGTCGGCGCGGACGGTGTCGTCGATCGCCGCCCGCAGTTCGGCGGCGGTGGGCGGCAGCGCGAACCAGAAGCGGAAGGGTCGGGTCGTGGCGGCCGTGACGGTGAGGGCGAAGGAGCCGTCCCGGGGGTCGGCGGCGCCGATGACCAGGGCTCCGGAACGGCCCAGTCCGTAGAGGGAGGCCTGCCGGAAGGCCGTACGGCATGCCAGGGAGCGGGCCGGGATGCGGACGGAGCGCAGCAGGTCGCCGTCGCGCAGGTCCTTGACGCCCGCGCCGAGGATGAAGTCGGTCACGGGCAGCCGGCGGGTGGAGCCGTCCTGGCCCTGGAGCAGGCAGGTGCCGTCGAGGCCGGCGGACAGGGAGATGACCGGGCCGGCGGGCAGGGCGTTGCAGAGGTTGCCGCCGACGGTCGCCATGTTCCAGATCTTGAAGCTGGCCAGGAAGGCCCGGCAGCACTGCTCGATGAGCGGGGCGGCGGTGGCGGCCAGGGTCCGCCCGAACCGCGACAGCTCGGTGATGGTGCAGGTGGCGGCGATGTCGAGGGAGCCGTCGGGCTGCCACGACAGCGGGGGCCAGCCCATGCGGGACAGGTCGACGAGGCGGCGCAGGTGGGGCTGCGGCTCGGAGAAGAGGTACGTGCCGCCGCCGAGCCAGGCGTCGCCGGGGCGCCAGGGTTCGCGGCGCCGCGCGTCACGCACGTCGAGCACCGTGTTGAGATCCAATTCGCGCCACCGACCCCTCCGTACGGACGTGTTTCCGTCAGTGAAGCAACGGGGGCGTGGCCGAAACGACTGGTCCCCGGCATGGAAAGCGGACCCTGCCCGAGGGATTTCCCTGGAGGATCAACCAAGAGGTCGTATAGGCTTTCGTCCTTGCATTTACGATGAGATTTCTCGTATTGGCCTCGCGAATGTGGGCTGCCACCCACCGCAAGGAGTACCCGCCATGCACGTCCTCGACCTGCTCCACACCGACAATCTCGGCCTCACCCTGCTCTGGGGCGAGGACGCCCTTCTCGGCCAGGAGGTCAGCGGGGTCACCGCCACCGACCTGGAGGACCCGGGCCGCTTCCTGGGCCCGGGCGAGCTGGTCCTCAGCGGACTGGTCTGGTGGGCCGAGGGCGACACGGCGGAGGCGAAGGCGGAACGGTTCGTCACCGCCCTCGCCCAGGCCGGGGCCACCGCCCTGCTCGCCGGCGAGGAGACCCACGGCCGGGTCCCCGACGAACTGGTCGCGGCCTGCCGCGCCCACCGGGTGCCGATCGTGGCCGTCCCCGCGCGGACCAGCTTCCGCGCCGTCACCGAGGCGGTGTACCTGCGGCATTGGGGGGACCTGAGCCGCCGCCCGACCAGGATCTTCGCCCTTCCCGAGAACGTGCGCGCAGAGCTCAGCCGGCTGCTGGAGGGAGGCTCCGGACCGGCCGAACTGCTGGACCGCGCCTGCGCCCACCTGGGCCGGATCAGCGGTTACGTGCTCACCGCCAGCGGCCGCACCGTCGCCCGTACGCCGTCCGCCCCCGCTCTCCCGCCCCGGCGGGCGGTCGCCGCGTCCGCGCGGGGCGGGGTCTCGCTGCGCATCGAGGCCGAGAGTTCCCCGTACGACGCCTGGCAGCTGTACCTCCCGGACCCGGACGCGGCGCCTCCGCGGGTGCTCCACGAGATCGCCGAGGTCCTCGCCCAGTACCGCGACGGCCGGACCCGGCGGGCCGCCGGGGCGCGCTCGGCCGGGCAGGAGCTGATCGCCCTGCTGGAGGGGCCGGGACCGGCCGACCCGACGGCGCTGGAGGAGGCGCTCGGCGCGGCCGGTCTGCCGGCCGGCGGTCCCTACCGGGCCCTGGCGGCGACCTCGGGCGACGCCCTGGAGGAGGCGCTGGGCCACCTGGAGGGGGTCCCGTACGCGGTCGGGCGCTCGGCGGCCGTGCTGTACGAGGACCCGGCCGCGACGTCCGACGCGGCGGCCCGGCTCCGCGAGGCGTGGCCGCTGCTCCAGGCGTGCGTCGGCCCGGAGGCCGATCTGCGGCTGGGCACGGGCACGGCGGCCCGCTCCGCCGAGGCGCTACGCGCGTCGCTCGGCCAGGCCCGGTTCGCCCTGGCGGCGGCGGCGGACGGGGCGGGCCCCGTGCGCGGGGTCGTCGAGCTGGACACCCTCGCCCGGCTGCTGGCGGGGGTGCCGGCGGAGGTACGGGCGGTGTTCCGGTCGCAGGTCCTGGGGGCGCTCGGGGACGGGATGCTGCGGGAGACCCTGGAGGTCTTCCTGGCGAACAACTGCTCCTGGGCGCGCACGGCGGAGGCCCTGCACCTGCACGTGAACACGGTGCACTACCGGATCGAGCGGGTGGAGGTCCTGACGGGCCGCGACCTCTCCCGGCTGGACCACAAGCTGGACCTGTACGCGGCGCTGCACTGCGGCTGAGGCCGCGTTCCGCATCAGGCGAGGCCGATGTGGACCTCGGTGGACTTCACGCGCGCCGTGACGGTCACCCCCACCGCGATGCCGAGGGCCTCGACCGACTCCCGCGTCACCAGGGACACCAGGCGGTGCGGGCCCGACTGGATCTCGACCTGGGCCACCACCTCGTCGAGCCGCACGCCGGTGACGATCCCGGCGAAGGAGTTCCGTACGGAGGTCGCCGGCGCGTTCGCGGGCAGCGGGTGGAGTCCGGCGGCCCGCTCCCTGGCGAGGGCGGCGAGGGCCGCGCCGTCGACGGTGCGCGTCCCGTCGGGGGCGCGGCGCGCGGGCAGCCGCCCCGCGTCGGCCCAGCGGCGGACGGTCTCGGGACTCACGCACAACAGGTCGGCGGCCTGGCCGATGGAGTACGACGGCACGCCCGCAGCCTAGGAGAAGTTTTTTCGCGGCGCGGTCACACTCCGGCGGGGCGGCGGGTCATTGAAGCGAGACCGACCGCAGGGACAACAGAGGAGCACACACCATGTCCACCACCGCCACCGTCGTCACCCTCGTCGCCGCCTTCATGGCCGGGTTCTCGGGAGCCTCGATCTTCTTCCGCGCCTCGTACGTGGTCGGGCCGCTCGCCCAGTACGGCGTCCCGCGCGGCGCGTGGAACCTCCTCGGCGCCGCCAAGGTCGCCGGCGCGGCGGGCCTGGTGGCCGGGTTCTTCGTCCCGTTCATCGGCGTCGCCGCGGCCGTCGGCCTGATCCTCTACTTCGCCGGCGCCGTCATCACCGTCGTCCGGGCCAGGCACTACGCCCACGTCCCCTTCCCGCTCCTGTACGCGGCCCCCGCGGTCGGCGCCCTCGCCCTCTTCTGAGCGGGACGCGGATCGGGCGGATCGGGGGGCCGGGGGATCGGGGGCCGGGGCATAGGCCGGCCCTATGGGTCCATCGATCCGCGGGTCCTACCGGTGTCCGGCGCCCGGGCGGAGGCTGAGGTCAAGAGCCTTCCGATGAAGCAAGGACACCATGTACACCCTTCTCTTCCTCCTGATCTCCCTGTGCGTGTGGGCGGTGTTGCGCGACTGGCCGCGCGGGACGCGGCTGCTGGTGTGGGCGGGCACCCTGGCCGCCACCACGCTCGCGTTCCTTCCCCACCTCGACCGCGCCTTCGGCCTGAGCTTCTGAGGAGGAGCCGACCATGACCACCGCAACCGCCGCCCCCGCCCCCGCCCCCGTGGACGCTCCCCCCTCCGCCCGGCTGTCGAACCGCCTCGGACTCTGGTTCGCCCACGCCTACGTCCTGGGCATGTGCGCCACCATCGGCGGCGCCTACGTCTTCCAGTTCGGCCTGTGGGAGTACCCCTGCCCCATGTGCCTGCTGCAGCGCATGTTCATGCTGCTCAGCGCCATCGGGCCGGCCATGATCATCGCGCGGTCCCGCAAGGGCCGGGTGAGCACCGCCGAGTTCACCTCCGGCTGGGGCATCGCCATCGTCTCCGCGCTGATCGGCAGCACCGTCTCGGGCGCGCAGGTGCTGATGCACATCGTGCCCCCGGACCCCGGCTACGCCGGCGCCCTCTTCGGCCTGCACCTCTACACCTGGGCCGCGATCACCTTCCTGACCGCCGTCCTCGCCGGCGGCGTGAACCTGGTCCTGGCCCGCGAGGCCCAGCCCCTCGACGCCGCCCGGACCTCCCCCGCCCTGCACCGCGCGGCCGCCGTGACCCTGGCCGTCCTGGCCTTCTTCGTGGTGAGCAACCTGGTGGCCTGCTTCCTCCTCCAGGGCTTCCACTGGCAGATGCCGGGCGACCCCACCGGCTACCGGTTCTTCTCGGACCTCTTCTGAGCCGGAGCTCGCGGAAGGCCCCGACCGGTTTCCGGGTCGGGGCCTTCCGCGTTCACGGCCGGCTGCCGAGGGCGGCGCCGAGGAGGGCGCGGAGGTGGTCGGCCTCCGGGAGCAGGGCGGCTTCGATCTCGGCGTCGGTGCGGCCGGCGAGGGTGAGCTCCTGGATGCGGCGGAAGAGCAGGCGGTCGGCCGCGGCGATCAGGGCGGCGGCGGCCCGGGGCGCGATGGGCGGATCGGTGTCCGGCGCGGTCTCCGTCGCGGCGGCGGCGAGGGCCGCGGCGAGCGCCTCCTCGCGCTGGTCGTGCAGTTCGCGGAGCCGGGCGGTGAGGGTGGGGCTCTCGGTGACCATGCGGGCGAAGGCGAGCCCGGTGGGGACTGTGCTCCAGCAGGGCGGCGCGGAAGGTGCGCCCCAGGGCGGCGAGCGGTTCCTCGCCGGGCTCGCGCTCGGCGACGGTCCGGGCCAGGCCCTGGGTGAAGGCCTCGTGGTGGTCGAGGGCGAGGTCTTCCTTGCGGGGGAAGTAGTTGGTCACCGTCTTCTTGGCCACGCGGGCGGCGGCGGCGATCTCGGCGATGGTGGTCTGCTCGAAGCCCTGCTCGATGAAGAGTCGGGTCGCGCAGTCGGAGATCAGCTGCCTGGTCTACGTCGATGAAGCACGCCCACGCGGCTGCCGTCTTGCTACCGACCGTGTGGCTTCACCGTCGCGTTTCGTGGCCGGGCCAGGGCTCATCTGCGTGAGTTCGGCCCGTAGTTGGCTTGATCGGAGTGTTTCCCCAGGCTGCTGTCGCAGGGTTACAGTCCGGCAGTGGCAGATCGGGAACCAGGGGAGGGGCCGACATGCTGGAGATCATCGCCCTCAGTGCACTGACCGCATTCCTCACCGCGGTGGGCAATGGTGCGGCCGGTGAAATGGGCAAGCAACTGCTGCTGTCGACCGGCGCACTGGCGAGAAGGGCCACCGGGCGAGAGACGCCCTTGCCCACCACCAGGGAAGGCTGGGAGTCGCTGGCCGGCCACGTACACGCTCGTCTGGGTGACGACCGGCGCCAGGCCGGCGAATGGTCCCTCCTCCTCCGGAGCCTTCCCGAGTCCGCAGCCGGGCTTCCTGCCGGAAGCGGGCTCCCCCCGGCCACACGCCACTTCACCGACCGCAAGGATGTTGTGAAGCAGCTGCGGCGGGAGGCTACCCGCCCGGCCGCCGGGCGCCCGCGCGTTGCGCTGCTGTACGGCCCTCCGGGGATCGGTACCAGCGCGGTGGCCCTGCACCTGGGTGCCGTGTGCCGGGACCGCTTCCCTGACGGACAGTTCTACGTCGACCTCCGAGACGGCTCCGGGGAGCTGAGCCCGGCTCCGTCGGCGGTCCTGCTGCGGCTGCTCCGGCAGATGGGCGTGGAGGCCGAGCGGATTCCGCCTACCGAGGCGGGCCGTGAGCAGCTCTATCGGCGGCTGACCGACGGCCGCCGGGCGATGGTGGTGGTCGACCACGCGTCCTCGGTCGCTCAGGTCCGCAGTCTCATCCCGGCCACACCGGAAGTCTTCCTGCTGGTGGTCGTGTCCGGGCCGCCTCTCGCCATGGAGGCGGAGCCCGTCCCCGTATCCGGGCTGAGCGACCGTGATGCCCTGGAGATGATGAGGAAGGTCGCGGGCCGGGAGAGGGTCGCGCGTGCCACGTCGCAGATGCCGGGCCTACTGGCCCAGTGCGCGGGCAACGCCTTCGCCGTGAGGGCGACGGCGATGCGCCTGCTGACCGAGGACACGGAGCCGGCCTTGTCGGATCTGGTGCCGGGGGCACCGGGGAGCGATCCGGTACGCGCCACGACCGAGGCCGGTTGTCGCCGGATCGGGCCGGAGACGGCGCGGCTGTGCCGGTTGAGCGCCCTGGGCGGCTGGCCGTCCATCACCGTGCCGCTCGCCGCAGCGGCCGCGGGCGTCGCCGAGGACCAGGCCGCCCGCATGCTGGCGGAAGCGGCTGACGCCCAGCTCATGGAACCCCTGCCCGACGAGCGGTACCGGTTCCGGCCCGAGGTCCGCCGCCACCTGGCCGACGCGGCCGGCCCGGCGCACGGGATCCCGGAGTGCTCGGCGGCTCTCGCCCGGACCCTGGACCACCTGCTCAACCGGGCGCTGCACGCGGCACACGCGGCCCTCCCCCAGAGCTGGCGGACCGAGCCGGCACCTGAGCGGGGGGAACCGTACCGCGACGAAGCCGAGGGCGTGGCGGCGCTGGCCGCGGAGGCGGGAAACCTGGTCCGCGCCGTGTTCGTCGCCCGCGAGTACGAGCACACCGGCACAGCGCTACGGCTCGGGCGCGCCCTCTGGCCCCTCCAGCTCAAGGCGGGGCACTGGGACGACGTACTGCCCGCACTGCGTCTCGCGGCCCGCTGCGCCGATGAGCACCAGCCGGGCACCCGCATCGCGGGTGCGCTGCACTTCCAGCTCGCCCACTGCCTGGGGGAGCTGGGCCGCTGGGACGAGGCGGACCGGGAGGCGAGCGCCGCAGCCAGGGCGGAGCACGAGGCCGGCCACCTGCGAGGTGAGGCGTCGTCCGTGGAGCTCCAGGGGCTGCTGAACTTGAACCGCTGGCTGTACGAGGCGGCACTCGAGCGGTTCGTCGCGGCAGACGCGATCTACGCTGCGATCGAGCCGGACCAGGAGGGCGCGGGCGACCTTCCACGTGCGCACGCCCTGTCCCGGCGTCACCACGGACGGGCCCTGCGTGGAATGGGAAGGCTCGACGAGGCGCGCAGCCTGCTGGAGGCCGCGGCGGACTTCTTCGCGGAGCAAGGAGAGGCGTACAACCAGGCCCGCGCTCTCACCGACCTGGCCGAGACCCTGCACGACGCGGGTGATAACGCCGAGGCACTGGCGAGGATCGCAACTGCGGAGCGGCTGCTCCCGCCGGCCGCCATCCCGCACCTCGGGTACCTGGCTGCCCTACGGCTGCGCTGTGAGGTCGCTCGGTAGCACGGGCTCGACCGACACCGGGTGCACTCCACCGGCGACCCGTATCCGCAGCGTGCTGCCGCCTGGGGGCACGCGGCCACCAGTGGCGAGCCACGCGGCCAGCGCGGAGGCGCAGGCCGCCGGATCGGCATCCGACTCCGGGGCGGCCGACAGCCGGTACAAGCCGTGCTCTCGGCTCCGGACGGTGCATGTGTGCGGTCCCGTCACGTACGCGGCGACCGCGCAGTGCGGATACCGGCCGAGCACCTCCGACGTCCATGCTTGCGGGCTGCCCAGGCGCGGATCGTCCGGCTGTCCGATCTGCGTGATTACATCGGCGGACTCCAGGATGCCGGGGTCGAGAGTGTCCTCGTGCACCGCGAGGTGCGCGATGCCGCCAGCCCCGTACGGATGTCCCGTGGAGCGCTGGACCACGACCTCGGTCCCCTGGACCTCCGTCCGTACGAGTAGCGGGGCGGTACGCAGCGGGGGCTCGTACGGCGGCAGGGGCAGCGGCTCCAGCAGTGCGGGGGCCTCAGGCTCCGGCAGGTCCATCAGGGCGTAGAAGTGCCGACGCAGGAGGGCTGCCGAGGCGCCGGGCGCCGAGCTGGTGAACTCGGGGGGCCCGGTGAGTGGCCGGTGAGCGGCGATGACCCTCTCCACCTGCTCCCGCAGGGAGCGGTGCGGATCGAGCCGGGGTGCTTCCCGTACGAATGTTGAGAGCGGGGCTTCCGGGTCCAGCCGCTCCTGTCCGGTGGCCGCCAGCATCACGGGAATGCCGAGGGCCGCCGCGTAGTAGGAGACCGCGCCGAAGTCGCCCAGGACGACGTCTGCGGCGAGCAGGGCCTGCCGCCAGGCATGCACGGGGTCGATCAAGGTAAGCCCGCTCCGGCGTGCCTGATCCAGCCAGGCACGGACCTGGCCCGGCCCGTGCCCGTACCAGACGTTCGGGTGCAGGATGGCGGTCAGTCGGTAGTCGTCGGCCGGCAACTCGGCGGTGAGCCGTGGCAGCAGGCTCGGCAGGACGTCCTGGCCGCCCCCGTTCCCAAAGAACCCTTCAGGGTTCCACGTGGAGTTCAGTACGACCAGGCGCTGGCCGCGGCGTACCCCGAGGGCCCGACGGAACCTTTCGCGGTATTGCCGTGCGGCCAGCATCCGGTCGTAGCAGGGATCCCCGGCGAGGACCGCCGTGTCTTCGGCTTCGGGGCATGCGCGGCGCAACCGCTCCAGCTGCTCCGGGTGAGACAGTACGAGACCGTCCACGAACGGCTTGCCATCGTGCAGGAGCCAGTCGGCCGACAGGCCGAAGGTCGGCTCCCGGCTCCCGGCTCCCGGCTCCCGGCTCCCGGCTCCCGGCCTCGCCAGCTTCTTAGTATATCCAACACCATGTGATAGAATGATCAATTTGCCCTGAATTTCGGGGAGTTCTCCGCCGAAGCTGGCCGACACTGCGAGGTCTACCGGCATTGACCGGGCCTGCCCCCAAGGCACTATGGGCAGCTCCAACTCGGCGATGAGTTCGTGGAGCCCCGACCGGAAGGCGGACGAACCAGTAGAGGTGACCAACAGCTGCACGCGGAAGTCGTCGCGGAACAGCGGCAGGACGTCCAGCAGTCGTCCGGCAGCAGTGACGTTGTGGGCCACTAGCAGAACCTTGCGACTCGTCGTCCTGGTGCTCCACAGATGGGAGTCTTCCCCTACCGGCACCCGTATCGCCGAGGGGTCAGCAACCCCCACCTCTCACCTCCAACTGGCTGTGCAGCGTCCTCGCTGTTTCGGCCCACCCTAGCTGTGGCCGCACTCACCCCGCCCTCATCCGGCGAATGACTGCTGGGTCTCAGGGAGCACCCAGCTTCACGCTGAGGCAGTCGTTCGAGCCCACGCCCATCCCCGTCGGAGTGAAGGCGATGACGCCGTGCTTGGGATCGGCCCAGTGCGCGCATCGCGGTGCAGTGCTGACCGGCGTCACCACTGGTGTACTGGATTCGAGCCCAGCGGCTGTGGCCAGCTCGTGAACGATATGGGCTGTGCCCTTGACCAACTCAAGTGTCCCGTGGCGCCTGCCGCATGTGAGGCAGGCTCGGTCAGCCACCTCGAGTGTTTGAAGCGATGCTCCTGACGCGCGGAACCGGCTGCCGACCACCCTCTGGTTGACGCGGAGGCGCCACGACGCGATCAGTGATCGCGGTTGCGACAGGTGCGGACCAACTGTTCAGCGGTCGTGCGGGCCAGGCTCACGGTGTCCCTTCCATGTGGACGGACCGATGTGCCTGGGCGCGGGGCCCGCCGCCCGGCCTCGCCGAAAAGATCTTGGATGGGAGGAGGGGCGGGGGCAGGGACGCCGGCTTCGCCGACCCGACGGCATCGTGAACCGACCGCAGGGCTTTGCCGAGCACGTTCAGCTCGCGGTCCCGTCCCTCATTCGAATGCGGCGCTCATAACGCCATGGATGCGGGAGAGGGTGAAGACACGCTCGGCGTCCCGGAGGTGGCACCAGGCTTCGAGGTAGGGCGGATCGAGGTCCAGACGGCTGAGGGTGCGCACAGTCCGGTTGCCCGATGTGGCGACGTACTCGACCGTGATGGCCTGACCGGCATCGATGGCATGAGCGAGCTGGCGGACATCGCTGTACGGCAGGCGCTTCGCCCATCCCGCGACCGTCTCCTCGGTGTCCGTGGCGAAGGGCACTCCTCCGTCGAACGGCGCCGGTTCGGGAGTCGTGGCCGGGGCGGCCAGCAGCCGGGTCGCCAGAGCGCTCGGGTCGAGGGCGGCGGATTCCTCCGCCGCGCTCGTGGCAGCGGTCCGGTCGCCGACTCTCGCCCTGGAGCCACGTGGAGCCGGAACGGCGGCGGCCGCCCGCCGAGGCCGGGCCCTTTCGACGCGTACCGTGCCCTCGGCCGTCTCGGCCACGGGGGGCGTATCCCTCGGCCCGGAGCGCGGCGAGAGTCTTGTCGAGCGGGCTGCGGCTGACCAGTACCGTCGGCGCCAACTGTCGCAATCCAAGCTTGGCGAGCCTGCGATGGGCGGCGAGTTCGGCCAGGAGGGCGGGCTCGTCGCCGTGGAGGACGCAGGCGGCGGGGGCGATGCGCACGCGTCCGTGGCCGCGTGCGGTGTCGGCGATCAGGTACGACAGTGGCTGCGGCAGCGGCCCGGTGGCGACGGCGGCCAGCTCGGCCGTGATGTCCTCGGGCACACAGCCGGCGTCCAAGGCCCGGCGGACGCTGCCGGCACTGAACCGCCACACCGACGCCGTGCCGCTGGTCTCCCGGTCGGCGACGGAGTCCAGGAGTGAGGCCAGTCGCGCGGACGGTGTGCCGGTGACGACGGCGGTGAGGTCGGCGCCGATCCGGGCTGTTGCGGCAGCCGAGGGCAGCAGCCGCCGGCACTCGATGCCCAGCGCCTCCGCGTCGCCGGTCCGCAGGTGGATACCGATGGCGGACAGGGCCCCGCGCGCGAGCACGCCAAGGAGTTCCGCCTCGCGGATCACCGCGGCGAACGGCTTTCCGCCCTGGGGCGACGAGTCGGCGAGTGGGCGGTGCCAGGCGATCAGCGGCCCCAGATCCGACGCGACCCTCACGCCCTGCCTTGCCGGGAGCCGCGCGGCTGCGGTCAACAGCCCGTGGCGGGCCTGCACACAGCCATTGCAGGGCGGTGGGCCGGCGAGCGCGGGGAGCGCCTTGTTGTCCTCGTCGCGGGCCTGGGTGGGGGTGAGCGTCAGGTTCCGCCATGCCTGGAGCAGTACGGCGAACTGCGCCGGGGGTTCGTGTTCGGCCCAGGCGTCGTATGCCTCGGTGGGTGCCATGCGATCGCCGTCCCGGGCCAGCAACCCGGCGGCGTACGCGGTCTCCAGGGTGAGGCGTACGACGGCGTCGTCGGCCTGGGCGGCCTTGCCGATCCGGGCCAGTTCGCGCGCACCGATCCCGCCGGACTTCAGCGGGGCCGGCGGGGCCGCCGAGCAGGCCGACAGGACCGAGGCGGCGCCGGCGGCGAACGCCGAGGCGGCGGCCGACGCCTCGCGGTCGACCTCCCTCGGGGTGACGGGCGCCAATCCCACGGGGGACGGAACGGGCTGGAACGGAGCGTGCCAGCCGGGCCCGCGCAGCGCGAGCGCCACTTCGGCGGGCATACGGGCCGGGCCGTAGCGGTGACGCTCCTGGATCAGAAACCCCCGGTCCAGTGCCCATCGATCGCCCGGTTCGGAATGGGGGCCCGGACTCCCGAACATGACGAATCGCGCGGGCCCAGCCGCCGCTCGGCCTTCGAGCAGCTTCCGGGTCGCCGCAGGGGCCTTCGCGACCACGGAGAGGATCCGCCCCGGGTCGCTGTGGTGTTCCACCAGCGCGGCCAGCCGCTGCGACTTGCTGCTCGGCGGTGTTACGCCCAGTGCCGCCAGCATTCCGCGCAGCTCGTCGGAGGTCGTGCCGGCGAGCAGTTCCTCCAGCTGGGCATCCAGACCCAGGGGTGTGTCCCACGACTGCCGCAGCGGTCCGGCCATGCGGAGTCTCTCCACGCCGTCCGGCCAGACCAGAGCACGATCGGTCAGAGCCTCTAGTACGGCCTCCAGTTCGCGTGTGGTGTCGTCGTCGGCCGCTCCCAGTAGTTCTGCCAGGGCATCGCGCGACGCGGGCGCAGGCAGCGCGGCCAGCGCTTCGGCGACCTGGAGATGTGGCAGCGCGAGCTGTGGCAGGGCAAGCGCCACCGATCCCGGGCGCTGAAGACGGTCGGCCAGTTCCCCCATCGAGCGCGGCTCCGGAGTGGCCGCGGCGTCCCTCCGCGTCCCGAGCACGCGTGCCAGACGGCAGCCGTCGAGGCCGCCCAGCCAAGTCGCCAGCGTCGATCGGGGCTTCATGCCGGGGCACCTCGCGAGATCAGGACCATGGCGGCGGGGAGACTCGCCGCGCGTTTCAAGGATGTCGTACCCCTGTGATCCCAGATGCCGTATGGGACAGGACTCCACCTTTGGTGGGCGCCGACATCCGCGGGGCGCCGCGGTGCGGCGGGAGCGGGGCTACCCAGTTGACCGAAACGCCCTAATTCGGCGTGTGTAAACGCAACCAGAACTGCAACCACAGGAGTCGGGCCCTTGATCACGTGACCTGACCGATCCAGTGCGAGGACACACCCCGGACCCTATCGGGCCCACCTTCCGCCTCCGTCGCGCGCCGGAGCACGCACCGGGGTAAGGGAGCACCGGCCCCGGATGGTGCCCGTGGCGGGAAGCGCGCGCCTTACAACTCTCTTGACCGTGCAGGGCAGCCGGCCCCGCGCGGGCCGAGAGGAGCGAGCATGTGGCTGTACGACAAGCGCTGGCGCGGGCTGCTGGAGCTGGCCCCGAAGCAGAAGCAGACGTTCTGCCCGGGTGACGTCCTGGTTCCGGGAAACGAGGATTTGGGCTATGTCCTGGCCCTCACCGACGGCGTGGTCAACGCAACCGTCACCACAGCCGACGGCCTGCAGCTGCAGCTCGCGCGGCGCGAGCCACCGTGCGTTCTGGGTGACCTGTCGGCCCTCCGCGGCGGTCGCACGAGCGCCTGGGTGACAGCGATCACGGACGCGACCGCCGTGCGGATCACGGCTCCCGCCTTCACGGACTACCTCAACGGCCTAGGCCTGCCCGGCCGGTTGCTCGCCGAGGTGCTGGAGTGGGCGTACGGAGAGGATCTCAAGCGGGCACGAGAGCGTGTCCTGCCCCTGCGGTCCCAGGTGGCCGCGTTCCTGCTGACCGTAGCCGGAGAAATGGACTCCGGGCATCTGGAGGGCATGGACCAGGAAGAACTGGCGGCTCTCTTCCACGTATCCGGGAGGACCCTCCGGGATAAGGCCCTGCGGCCTCTGGAGCAGGCCGGCGCCCTCGTTCGCGGCCGCCGGCGCGTCACGATCGCAGACGAGATGGCGTTGCGCCGGGAGATCGCCGGCTTCGGCGCCCACTGACCGGACCGCACCGGAGGGCAAGCACAAGCGGCCGGTCGCCTGCCGGAAACCCTTCCGCCTGCGGGCGGCGGCCGCCGCGCATCCTCGGATCAGTCGCAGCAGCGCCTGAACCGACACTTCCCTCGTCAGGAGGATGCCAGTGTCCGAACCGCACCTCGTTCCCTGGGGCGAGAGCCGCACGATGCCCCCGTACGTCGGTGTCCTCGCCGTCGACGCCAAGGACTCACCCGCCTCCCGGCCCTTGCGCACCCCGATGTCAGCCGCCGCGTGCCCGCGCTCGTGGACCGGGCCCTGCGCGCCGCCGGACTCGCCGAGCTGGCACGCGCCAAGCGGTTCCCGGCCCACACCGGCGACGGCATCGCCTTCGGTCTGCCCACCGCGCTCCTGCCCTTCGTCGTCTGGCCCTTCGTGGACCGGCTGCAGGACGCCCTCACCGAACACAACGCACGCACCGACAGCCGCTTCGGCCTCCGTCTCCGCATGAGCGTGCACGTCGGCCCCCTCCCCGACACCGGGCACGCCGGCGACGGCGAGGGCACGGCGCGCAATGACACCCACCGGCTGCTGGACTCAGAGCCGGTGAAGGAGGCCCTCGCCCGTTCCAGCGCGGCGGTCACGCCGCTGGCGGCGGTCTTCTCCCAGAGGGTCTACGAGGACGTGATCCTCAGCGGCTTCGCGGGCCTGCACCCCGACCGCTGCGTCCGCGTCGAGGCCGTCGTCCCGGGCAAGGCTTTCCGGCAGCCGGCGTGGCTCTACGTACCCAGCCCCTCCGGTGACCTTCTGGGCGACGGGCTGCGCCGCACGGACGGCGTTGCCCCCGCACGCGACGAAGCCCCGGCAGCCGCCCCGAAACCCACCCTCGGAACCCAGCACGTGGGCCACGGAGTCGCGGTCATGGGATCCGTCTCGGGCGGCCTGAGCTACCAGCAGGGCCCGGCTCCGCGAGCCGGACGAGGCACCACACCGCCATCCGCTGCACCCCGGTGACCACGCTCCCGCACCAGGCGGTCGGCCACGGCATCGGTGTCCAGGGCGAGGTCAACGGAGGCATCACGCAGAACACCTTCCACATCGTCTTCGGCGTGCCACCGTCCCAGACCATCCCCACCACGCAGCACCCGCCGTCCGGCCCCTTCGAGCTCTGGCTGGAGGCCCTCATCGCGCTGGGCCGGGCTTCCTCCCTGTCCGCCCGGCTCTTCCTGCCCCCGCACGTGACGAAAGGAGACGACGACACATGGGAATGACCCTGTTCAGCTCCCTGGAACGAGAGATCGGCGCGGCAGACGCCGATGCCGGCAACCCTCTCCTGATCACCGCGCCCCTCGCCGGGGGACCGGCATACCTGACCCCGCGGGCGGCCCGCGACCTGATCCGGCAGCCGCGCGCCGAGGCGGCTGTCGCGGTGTGGCGGGAGGTCGTCGGTGCTGCACAGAGGGAAGCGGAGGGATCCGGCCGCTGGACGCTGCTCGCGCTGTGGCTGGCCCTGCCGAGATTGCGTGGCCCCGTCGCGTTTGCTGTGCGTCGGTTCTTCATGGACGAGGCGGACGCCGAGTCCGAGGCGGCGGCCGCGTTCCTGGAAGCGCTGGCCGCCGCCGACCCGGGGGACCCCCGGCTGGGCTCCGCGATGGCGGATTTGGCGTGCCGTCGGCTCTGGGCGTACGGAGCCCGTGTGCTGCGCGAGGTCCCCGTCGCCGATGTCGCGGCGATCGCGGCGGCTCGGACCGAGGGCCTGCCCGCCGAGGAGGACCTGCCCGACGCGGAGGGGTGGAGCCTCTACGTCGCTCCACCCGACAGGAAGGACGGACTCTCCGCGCCGCTGCGCTTCACCCTCTCGTCCGCCGCGGTCGAAGAGGCCCGACTCACTGCCCTTGCGGACCGGATGGGGCTGAGTGACCTTGTGTTCCGGGCCCGGAGGCCCGGCGAGGGCCCGCCGATCGGCACTCTGTCCCTGCGCCCCGTGGGAGCACCCCGGTGAGCGCCTGGGAACGGCGACGGTCGCTGTCCTTCTCGGAAGCCTTCGATCTGCCCCTCTCCGTCGATCTGCGCACGGCCGCTCGCGCCTTCGGAATCTGCTCCGCGACCGCGTACAAGCTCATCCGCCTCGGCAGGTTCCCCTGTCCCGTCCTCAGGGTCGGCCGCTGTTACCGCATCCCGACGGCTTTTCTCCTGCGCGCTCTCGGCATCGAGGAGAGGCCCGTGTATGCGGTGCCTCTCGAAGAGGACCCGGCCGACCCGTCCACTCATTGCGACGACCGTCCCGAAACGGAGGACCGCGCATGACCACCATCACGCCCCCCGCCGTCCGCACGACCGAAGACCTGGCAGACCCCCCGCGCACCTGGTCGTGCTTCGTGATCACCCCGATCGGCAACGAACATGCAGAGCAGGGAAGCCTCGAACGGGAGGCGTACGAACACTCGTTGCGGATCTTCGAAGAGGTCGTCCTGCCCGCCTGCTCCCGTTACGGGGTCACGCCGGTCCGCTCCGACGGTATCGCCGAGGCGGGCGAGATCACCGACCAGATCTGCCGCCACGTACTCCAGGACGACCTTGTCATCGCCGACGTGGGCGGCGGCAACCCCAACGTCATGTACGAGCTCGGGCTGCGCCACGCCACGGGCAAACCGGTCATCCACATCGGCGAACACGGACGGCTGCCGTTCGACATCTCGCCGATCAGGACCATCCAGTTCCAGGCCGACACCAAAGGCGGTCTGGTCGATGCCCGGAAGAAGCTCGAAGCCGCCTTGGAGACCATGCTCCGTGGTGCCTTCGAACCGCTGACGCCGGCCAGGATCCTCCGTGGCCTGGGCACCGACCCGTTCTCCCCGGCCCGCGTGGGGGAGGATGAGGAGGACGAGAACTCCCCCGGCCTCGTGGAGCGCATGGCCGTCGTCGAGGAGCAGATGGAGGCGATGACGGAGGACTTGGACGGTGCCACCGACGCCCTCCAGCGCATCACCGGTGCCGCCGAGGAGTTCCTGCCGACGCTCTGGCAGCCCGACGCCCCCTCCAGCACCCAGCAGGCGATCCTGCACCGGTTCGCGCGGGCGATCGAGGACCCGGCCGCCGACCTGAAGGGTTGTGCCCAGCGGTTCGCGGACAAGATGGGTTCCCTCGACGCCGCGGTACGGGCGGGTCTTGCCTTCCAGCGGAGCATGCCGTTGCAGGCTTCGGACACGCCCTCGGAAGGTCCGGCCGACCTCCTGGAACAGCTGACGGGGTTGTCGGCATCGGTCCAGGACGGTGTCGAGGCCATCGCCCTGTTCGAGGCCCTGTTCAAGGCCTTCTCCTCGCTCAGCCGCTCCCTGCGCGCCCCGGGCCGGGAGATCGCGGCGGCTCTGAGGCTCTTCCGCCAGTCGGCCTCTTACTTCGCGCAGTGGGAGCACCTGGCGCGGACCGAGGACGGCTGAATCGCACCGTGAAACCGGGGAGACGCCCGAGGGCCGGGCCGCTGATGCGGTCCGGCCCTCGGGGCTGGCGGAGGATACGAGATTCGAACTCGTGAGGGGTTGCCCCCAACACGCTTTCCAAGCGTGCGCCCTAGGCCACTAGGCGAATCCTCCGCCGCAAACAATACAAGACGTTGAGGGGTGCTCGCGAACGTGATCGTCTGCGGGGGTCCTGGTGGGGGGTCGTGGGATCGGGGCGGGGGGCGCGGGCTCGATTCCGGGGGCCGGGATCCGCTAGGGTGGGGGCCAGCCCCTCACGTGGCGCTATCTCACCCAACTCCCCCAGGGCCGGAAGGCAGCAAGGGTAAGTGGGCTCTGGCGGGTGCGTGGGGGGCCCTTTGCGTTCCCGGGAGCCCTGAGTGGCGTCGGCGGGCCACCGTTGTCGGTGGGCCCGGATAACCTCGTAGACGTGTCGTCCCTTGCGCTGTACCGCCGCTATCGCCCCGAGTCGTTCGCCGAGGTCATCGGGCAGGAGCATGTCACTGCACCGCTGATGCAGGCCCTGCGGAACAACCGGGTCAATCACGCGTACCTGTTCAGCGGGCCGCGCGGCTGTGGAAAGACGACCAGCGCGCGCATCCTGGCCCGGTGCCTGAACTGTGAGCAGGGTCCCACTCCGGATCCCTGCGGGGAGTGCCAGTCCTGCCGCGACCTGGCCCGCAACGGGCCGGGGTCCATCGACGTCATCGAGATCGACGCCGCCTCGCACGGTGGTGTGGACGATGCCCGTGACCTGCGGGAGAAGGCCTTCTTCGGGCCCGCGTCGAGCCGGTACAAGATCTACATCATCGACGAGGCGCACATGGTCACCTCGGCGGGCTTCAACGCCCTGCTGAAGGTGGTCGAGGAGCCGCCGGAGCACCTCAAGTTCATCTTCGCGACCACCGAGCCCGAGAAGGTCATCGGGACGATCCGGTCCAGGACGCACCACTACCCCTTCCGGCTGGTCCCGCCCGGGACGCTGCGGGACTACCTGGGCGAGGTCTGCGGGCGCGAGGGTGCCAGTGTCGAGGACGGCGTGCTGCCGCTCGTCGTGCGCGCCGGCGCCGGGTCCGTGCGTGACTCGATGTCCGTTATGGACCAGCTGCTCGCCGGTGCGGGTGATGCCGGTGTGACGTATGCCATGGCGACCTCCCTCCTCGGGTACACCGAGGGCTCGCTGCTCGACTCCGTCATCGACGCTTTCGCCGCCGGGGACGGGGCCGCCGCCTTCGAGGTCGTCGACCGGGTGGTGGAGGGCGGCAACGACCCCCGGCGCTTCGTCGCCGACCTGCTGGAGCGGCTGCGGGACCTGGTCATCCTGGCCGCCGTGCCCGACGCCGGGGAGAAGGGGCTGATCGACGCCCCCGCCGATGTCGTGGAGCGGATGCAGGCCCAGGCCTCCGTCTTCGGGGCCGCCGAGCTGTCGCGCGCCGCCGATCTGGTCAACACCGGGCTCACCGAGATGCGGGGCGCGACCTCGCCGCGGCTCCAGCTCGAACTGATCTGCGCCCGCGTGCTGCTGCCCGCCGCCTTCGGCGACGAGCGGTCCTTCCAGGCTCGGCTCGACCGGCTGGAGCGCAGCGGGGCCGCCGCCTTCGCGGCCGCCCCCGCCCCCTCGATGGGGTACGTGCCCGCCCCCGAGGCGCACGCCATGGCGCCGGTCGGCCCCGGTGGCGGTGTCGCCGCCGCTCGGGCCGCCGCCCAGGCTCCGGCGCACGTGGCTCCCGTCGAGCCGGTACGGGCTCCCGCGCCGCCGGAGCCCGCGGTCCAGGCCGCGCCGCCCGCGGCGCCGCCCGCACCGCCCGTCTCCGCGCCCGCGCCCGCACCCGCTCCCGGCGCCTGGCCCGGCGCCGCGCAGCCCGGGGCCGGAGCCCCCGGCG